>NZ_JAJMOZ010000002.1:0-489844 GCF_020991525.1 Flavobacterium sp. EDS | reverse complement strand
ATAACTTATTATATTAAAGATAGCTTTTTTCATGTATATATTGTTTTGAATAAACAATAGTAATACTTTTCTACCAAATTATGTGTTAATTTTTATAATTTAACATAAAAAGACTACAAAAAAATCTTTTTGTTTAATGCTATATTGACTGAAGTATTGATTTTATTGAGATTTTAATTTTACCTAAAAACTAAACTTGTAACATTCCCATGTTGTTCAGCAAAAGCTTTTCCTTGCAATTCTTTTTTTGATCTTTTATCAGATAGTAAAAGCACAGGTAGCGCACCTACAAATCCAAAAGAATATACAACTCAAATTCTAAATTTTAAAGAGATCTATTTTATATAATTAATTATAATTACAATAACTTTGTAGCGTCATAAAGCAATACAGAAAAAACATGGATATAGTTAAATTTAAAATCACATCAAAAACGATAAAAGTAGAAGTACGCAATTCGAATAATTATGTTTTTAATTTCAACACCGCTTTAGAGATTGAGAAAGAAGACAAAGAGGTTTTATTAAGACTATACAATGCACTAGACCTTCTTTTTAAGAAAGAAAATGCTATCGAGATAAAAAATTATGTTTCGCCTAACCAAACAAATATTCTTGATCAGATTTCTGCTATTGACAATTTAGAACAGGAGAAATAGACCATAGAAGAAAGAGCACCCTGCCTCCTTACCTAAACGAACCCTTAAGCAAAAACTGTTTAAGGATTTATTATTTAGGAGTCATAAATTTTATGATCTGACATTGCGAAGGATACTGCTTTGCTATTTGTATACAAGAATTAAATAGCATACTTTTATTTTAAATAAACTTCTGCAAGAAAATCATTTCAATGGAAAAGAATAACAAAAAAATGCTATTTGTAGCAATCATTGGATTGATTATAGGCACATTAATCAAATTATTAGGACATAAAACCTTAGGAGATCTATTTCTTAGCCTTTCAACACTACTTTGGCTTTACATTATTATTCCTCTAGTTTATAAATTCGTGAATAGAAATCAAAAGACATAAGTAAAGCAATACTTTATCATTCGCTTTACAAAGTCATTCATTAATAGCCGGTTTACTTTTTTCCCAATTTATTTTTTTCAATTCAAACCAATCTGTCATGTCTCCCTCATAATCAAATGTTTCTTGGAAGTCAAAACCTAGCTTGGTCAAGACTTTTTTTGAATTTGAGTTATTAGGATCTGTAATTGCAAATACCGAATCGACTTTTAAGTTTGAAAATCCATAGTTTAAAATCGCAATTGCGGCTTCTGTTGCAAAACCTTTTCCCCAATGTTTTTTCTTAAACCTATAACCAAGCTCATAAAAATTGTTGTGCTTATTTAGGGATTCATTAAAATATTTCAATCCTGACCAGCCTACACATTCGTTTGTTTGTTTGTCGACTACAGCCCAACGTGCAATTCCATTTTCTTGGTATTGCTTTTTAAGCATCTCTATCACTTTGGTAATTTCTGATATTTCTTTTACTGGATTGTTCTCAATGTATAAATGAACTTCGGGATCAGAATCCATCTCGAATAAATCATTTTCATCTGTATATTCTAATTCTCTTAAAATTAGTCGTTCCGTTTCTGCAATTACTTTCATGCTATTTTTAATTTTTATTAACCTTACCGTGAAATTGTCTTTTATGAATAACAAATTTAATAAATTATACCATTCATTTAAACAAAAACACTCCACTCTCTCCTCATTTACAACTCTTTAAAACACAAGTATCAACTTTCGCCAAAAGGTATTACCTTTAAAACTCTAAATTATCACCCAAAACCTCAAGAAATAATAAACCCCAACTACACTTACCATTCAACTTAAGAAAGACTCAATTATATAATTATTACTTTTGTAATTAACAGATAGATTTCGCCCAATGATTATAAAGAAAAAAAGCAATTGGTTTAAAATGTTGTTTGAATGGCATGGTTCTGTTCTACCTCAGCTTATGCCAAGACTACTATTATTGCTATTGTTTTCAATATTAGTAGTGTACTTTAAACCTTTTTTGTTAGAACACAATCTTCATATTAACCCAAACATATTTACTCTATTTGGGATAGCACTTGCCATCTTCTTAGGTTTCCGCAATAGCGTAAGTTATGATAGATTTTGGGAAGGCAGAAAACTTTGGGGAGCATTACTTAATGATACCAGATCTTTAGCTCGACAAAGTCATTCATTAATAGATTGCTCTGATTATAATGAAAAGCGAGAGGAATTCATCAATTTACTTATTGCTTTTGTTTATTCTCTAAAACACCAACTCAGACAGACCGATGCAAATGACGATATTACTCGTCTTGTTTCTAAGGATTTTGCAAATAACCTAAATGAAGCTCATTTTAAACCTATTATTATTTTGAGAGAATTGGGTAATTGGGTGAAAAGAGCAAAAAAAGAAGGTAAACTAGATAGCATAACCCAATTGGCTTTTGAAGAAAATCTGAATAAACTTTCAGATATAGTTGGTGGCTGCGAAAGAATTTCTAGTACTCCCATTCCATATACTTACAGTGTATTATTACATCGAACGGTTTATATCTACTGTTTTATGCTTCCTTTTGGTTTTGTAGAAACATTAGGCTGGGTTACTCCTTTTGCTATCGTTTTTATTGCCTATACTTATGTCGCTATAGAAGCAATTGCTGATGAATTAGAAGATCCTTTTGGAACTCAACCTAACGATCTTGCTCTAGACACCATGGCACAAATGATTGAGAACACACTATTAGAATTAAATGACAAAAAAATAACTCCACAAAATAACTCAAACGATTATTATATTACCTAGAAATTGAGTCTTTAATCACCAATTAAAAAATCATTCTGATATTACTTAGCCTATGATGTAGCAAAACGCTACAAGGCTTCATGCTACCTTATATTTTCGATATCTTTTCACACAAAAAACAAGAATAAACCTCATACACAACCAATATATCAAAACAAAAACATATTTTTTTAACATTAAATAAGATAATATAGCACTACTTAATGTTAATATAATATAAATGAACCACAATTCACTACTGTACTTTTATCAAAAAAATATTTAGCCTAAGATTAAGACCACGACATAAAATCAATTTCGAATTTTAAAAATAGATATTGACTTTACTGAATCTAAGCTAATTACAAATTAATCCTATTTTTTATGAAAAAAAATTACTTAGTATTTGTGTTTTTATTGGGCTACGCATTAAATTCTTCTGCACAGACCATTATGGGATGTGGAACCAATCTATCCCAAAAAGAGCAGGATCTATTTAAACAATCTCTACCAAAAATTGAAACTGCAAAAAAAGCTAAATTGGGCAAAAAAATAGATGCTGCTCCTTATATTATACCTGTAGTATTTCATATCTTAAGCGATGGTGCTAACCTTGGGACTCCATATACCAAAGCTCAAATGCAAAGTCGAATCAATGATGTAATAGACATTTGCAACAAAGATTTTAATGGTTTGTATCCAGCCTACAATACTGTAGATCCTCTCTTTCAAGCTGTAAAAAGCAAAATGAACATTCAATTTGTTTTGGCCACTGTTGATCCAGATGGTAACATATTAGAAACTCCCGGTATGAATTGGCATCCAAATGCACGTATTTCTGATGGATATGATCCAAAAATATACGATTATATGTATTACGGGAAAAATGGAAAATATTACCTAGATATAGTTGTTGTTGATGAACCCAACCCATCTGATGGTGTTTACGGTTCTGGTCATGCTTTCTTGCCAGTTCAGGATGTTGTGCCTCACGTTACTTTTAACCATAGGTATATAGGTACTACAGGCGGATCAGAGGCGGGTTTTCAATTTGCTAAAGAAATGTCACATGAATTTGGTCATTATTTTGGTTTACAACATACTTTCCAAAATGGCTGTGACCCTATTAATGATGGTATGGCAGATACTCCACCAACAACTCAGGGATTTGGTTGTGATTTAACGAAAGTAAATCCTTGCGGTGTTATTGCAAATTATGAGAATTTGATGGACTATAACGTAAATTGTCAATCTATGTTTACCAAAGACCAAACGAATGCAATGACCTATTGGTTAGATGATATGACAACTGCTAAATATCCAAGAGGTTTATTATGGCAAGCCAGTAATCTTGAAGCTACAGGAGTTATAAGTGCCGTTCCTACAGCCAAATTTATTGTGAGCACAACGGCTATTTGTACTAATAAAAGTGTAACTTTTAATAATGTTTCTTTAGGGATACCAACTTCTAGAACCTGGACTTTTGCAGGCGGTACACCAGCTACATCTTCAGCAACAAACCCAACTGTTACTTATGCAACTCCTGGAACATATACAGTAACATTAACATCAACCAATGCATTAGGAAACGATACAAAAACTAGTATCAACTATATAAAAGTTGACCAAAGAACTACTGTAAATATGGTAGAAAATTTTTCAGGAGCTTTTCCTCCAGACGGATGGACTATTACCAATCCAGATGCAGATGCATATTTACAATGGGAAAAACGCAACGATGCCGGAAATGGAGACTCAGCATGCATGGTGATGAACAATGCTGATAATGCTACTGTTGGCGAACTAGATTACATACAACTTCCTTATTATAATTTTACAAATGGAGTAAATAGTCAACTCTATTTTGACGTTGCCTACACAAAATTTGATGCTTTAAGCCCGGATATTCTTGACGTTGAAGTCTCTACTGACTGTGGCACTAATTGGACAACTGTATATTCTAAAACACATACTGATCTAGAAACTACGACTACTCCTATAGCTATTCCTAATAATTGGATTCCCAAAAAAGCCGAAAATTGGAGAAAAGAAATTGTTGATCTCAATGCTTATGTAGGAAATTCAAATGTTACTATTCGTTTTAAAAACAAATCTGGTTATGGAACTCGTATTTGGATTGATAATGTGAATGTAGCCATTGTTCAAAATTCGACACCTATATCTGATTTTTCCGCAGCTGTTACCAGAACAAATTGCACTAGCTTAGTTGTTCCTTTTAAAGATGCTTCTACAGGAAATCCAACTACTTGGTCCTGGTCTTTTCCAGGCGGAACCCCTGCAACTTCGACAGCACAAAATCCAACTGTAACGTATAATACAAACGGAACCTATGCGGTTTCTTTAACAACAACAAATCTATCAGGCACAGGAACTTCAGTCACCAAATCAAACTTTATTACAGTCGTTACTCCAACAAATACCTCTTATACAGAAACTTTTGAAGGAACATTTCCTCCAACTGGTTGGGAAATCACTAATTTGAGTGAAAATTTAACATGGGAAAAAAGTACTGCTGCTGGCAGAAACTCTTCTTCTTGTATGATTATAAATAATGCTGATAATGCTACAGGAGATGTAGATGAAATTACGCTACATCCTTTAAATTTAGCTGTAGGCGCGACTGATTTTTCTTTTGATGTAGCTTATGCAAAATTTGATGCGGATAGTCCTGATGTTTTGAATGTTTTAATTTCTAAAGATTGTGGAGTTACTTGGACAAACTTATACTCTAAAACTCATACTGTATTAGAAACTGCTATAAGTACTGATGCCAATAACTGGATCCCAACATCAGATTCTGATTGGAGGACTGAAAGAATTTCATTGACCGCTTTTAAAGGAAACTCTAATGTCCTAATTAAATTTGTCAATACATCTGGTTACGGAGCGAGAATTTGGATTGATAATTTAAAATTTATTTTTGATAGCAAAGAGAAACCATATTCTGATTTTAATATTACAAGTTCTATGATTTGTACTGATTTGCCAGTACAGTTCTCAGATGCTTCTTTTGGCGAGCCAACTTCATGGTTATGGTCTTTCCCAGGAGGAACACCTGCAACCTCTACAAGCAGAAACCCAACAGTAATATATAATACTCCAGGGAATTACGATGTTACTTTAGTAGCGACTAATACTTATGGACAAGGAACAAGCATGTTAAAAACTAGCGCAGTAACAATAAAAGGCAAGAACTCTTTACCTGTTAGTGAGAATTTCAATGATGCTTTCCCAAAACAAGATTGGCAAGTTCTAAATCTAGACGGAGATCCTATTACATGGGAACAACGCACCGATGTAGGTAAAGGAGATTTATCTTGCTTGGTAATTAATAATGCCGATGCTCCAACCGGAATGGTCGATGAATTGATTTTAAAATCGATGGATTTTACAACTGCTGATAAACCCCATTTGCATTTTGACCTTGCATATACGCAATATTTAAGCGCTTATGATCCAGCACCTGCGCCAGATCAAATCGATATTTTGGTATCTTCTGATTGTGGTGTTAGTTGGACAAATGTATATTCTAAGAATCAATTGCAATTACAAACCGTATCCCCTCCTATTCAGGATGACCCTGCTACCAATCAAGCAAATGAAACTAATGACTGGAAACCAACACAGGATTCTGATTGGAGAAGTGAAACCGTAGATTTAAGTGCAGTAAAAAACCAATCGAGTGTTTTGGTTAAAGTAAGAAACACATCGGGGTATGGAACCAGAGTTTGGTTTGATAATTTCAAAATCAATAATAGTCCAACATTAAACATTAAAGAAAATAAAATTGACGGAATCGCTGTGTATCCTAATCCATCCAAAGATCTATTTACAATATCTCTTCCTTCAATAGATACAGAAAAATATGAAGTGGCTGTTTACAGCGTTACAGGACAATTAATTTTGAACGCAACCTCATCGAAGATAAACTCAAATGCACTAACAATTGATTTATCAGGAAAAGTAAATGGGGTTTACATTTTAAAAATTAAATCGTCAAGCGGAAAAATTTCAGTAAGCAAATTAATAAAAGAATAACAAGAATGTGAATCAAGAGACGAAACACCACAACTACATAGTAAGATTAGAATTTACATCAAAACTAAAATTTACAAATTCAACTCTTGATTCGCATTAATCATTAATTTTATAGCGCTATTAACCATAGCGCTATTATTAATCTAAAATTATTTAAGTATAATGAAAAAGCATTTTCTACTATTATTATTAATCTGTTCGAGTGTTTTTGCTCAGGAAAGCATTGATATTAATCGGTTAAACTGGTTACCAAACTCCCATTCTTTTTGGGTAAACGCTAAAGGGAACGTAGTTGTTTATGATGTCGATAAATTAAACCAAAACACCACTATTTTAACCCAAGAACAGTTAAATAGCTCTGGCTTTACAGGAAAAATAGAACAATTAGTTTGGAACCAAAACAAAACCAAAGTACTGGTTTACACCAATTCTAAGAAAGTTTGGAGAGCAAATACGAAAGGAGATTATTGGTATTTTGATCTCGCAACAGGAAAAGGAAAGCAGCTTGGTGCAGACTTAGAGAAGTCATCATTAATGTTTGCTAAATTTTCTAATGACAATGAAAATGTAGCTTACGTTTCGCAACACAACATTTATCTTGAAAATTTAGTTACTGGAAAAATAACTCCTTTAACAACCGATGGAACGGATAAAATTATCAATGGGACTTTTGATTGGGTTTACGAAGAAGAATTAGCTGCTCGAGATGGTTTTAGATGGAGTCCTGATGGAAAAAGCATTTCGTTTTGGCGTGTAGATGCATCAAATACAAAATTCCATTTAATGATAAACAACACCGATTCGCTTTATCCATTTACTATTCCTGTTGAATATCCTAAAGCTGGTGAAAAACCATCATCGGTAAAAATTGGCGTAATCGATATACCTTCATTAAAAACAAATTGGTTAAATATTCCTGGTGAGCCTGATAATAATTATTTGGTTAGAATGGAATGGATCAACAATCAAAATGTAATGGTTGTACAATTAAACAGACTTCAAAATCAAGCTTCCATTTATAAATGCGATTCGAAATCTGGGGTAGCCAATTTAATCTACCAAGAAAAATCAGATTCATGGATTGATGTTTTTGATATCTCTTCGGGAGAATACGATGTTTTCCCTTGCCAGTTTGTAGATAATGGAAAAGCTTTTCTATGGAGTTCGGACGCCGATGGTTGGATGCATGTTTATAAAATCAGTGCCGATGGCAAAAAGAAAGAATTAATTACTACTGAAAAATTCGACGCTTATTATAAGGCATACAATCAGGAGACAAATTCTATCTATTATATTGCAAGTCCTACAGATGCCACACAACGTTACTTGTACGAAACCAATTTGAATACCAAGAAAACAAAACGCATTACTCCAAAAGAATTTGAAGGAACAAATGAATATCGTTTTTCTACAGATGGTAAATATGCCAAACATACCAATTCAAGTATTAATCGTGATTACAATACACGTTTGGTAGCTTTACCAAGTCACAAAAAAATATTACCATTAACACCTGATTCATTTTCAGTTCCGCAACGTGATTATTCGTTAGAGAAATTTAAGGTTACCACTGTTGATGGTGTAGAAATAGACGGGATAATGGCTAAACCATTAAATTTTGATCCTACTAAAAAATACCCAGTATTCTTTTATGTTTATGGCGAACCAATGGCCTCTGTGGCAAATGACGAACCGTATTTTTATCCGTATATCGCTTATTTAATTCCTGAAGGATATATAGGAATAGCAATGGATAACCGAGGAACTCCTGTAATGAAAGGTACTAAATGGAGAAAATCTATTTATAAAAATATCGGAATCATCAATACTCGCGACCAAGCCATGGCTGCGAAAGAAGTATTAAAATGGAAATTTATCGATAATGATAGAGTTGCCATTCACGGATGGAGTGGCGGTGGCGCAGTAACATTGAATTTAATGTTTCAATATCCTGAGATTTACAAAACGGGAATTGCAGTTGCTGCTGTAACCGATCAGCATTTTTATGACAACATCTATACGGAAAGATATATGGGATTGCCGAGCGAAAACGAAGCAACTTATATTAAAGCGTCACCTGTAACTCATGCTAAAAATCTTCAAGGAAACTTATTATACATTCATGGAACAGGCGATGATAACGTACATTATAAAAACGCCGAAGTTTTAATTAATGAATTGGTCAAGTACGATAAGATGTTCGACCTGATGATTTATCCAAATCGCTCACATAGTATTCACGAAGGAGAAGGAACTGGAAAACATCTTGCAGATACCTTCATGAAATACATAAGAGAAAATTCTCCTCCAGGAGCAAAATAATTTAAAGACATTTTATTGTGTCATCTTTCTCAGTCTTGTCATTCTTAGGAATGGTGGGACTGAGTTTTTTTTGTTTAAGGCACTAAGGTTCTAAGCTACTAAGGTTCTGAGACAAAACTTATCCGCAATTAAATCACGATATTGTCATTCTGAGCGGAGTCGAAGAATCACACAAATTACTCAACAATAAAAAAACTCCTTATTAATTTCTTGCAGAGATTCTTCCTTTCTTTAAATGACTTTACGTGTGTTTATCTTTGTCAAAGTTTAAAACTTTGACAAAGATAATTCACTTAGTTTACGGAGTTTTATCATAAGATTTATGATCCCTCTGAATGACAAAATTGGGTAAATTATTAATAAATATTTATATATTAGCTTAAAGAAATAGATTCTAAAACATAAGACTCTTATCATGAACAAAAGGAAAATCGATCTTTGAATCTTCAGGCGACAAAATTTCTAAATCAACCGACATAAGCTAATTCCAAATGACCATAAACATAGATCAAAACCTAAAACTGGAGTTAATCCACGAAAATCACGCACAACCAATCTTTGATCTTGTTGATGCAAACAGGGCACATTTAAGAGAATGGTTGCCTTTTGTAGATAGCATGCAAACAGTTGAATTTGCAAATAATTTCGTAAAAGGAACTATGCAACGAAATCAAAATGGAAATGAATTTGCTTTTGTAATTATTACCAATGAAAAAGTAGTTGGAAGAGTTGGTGTTTATAAAATTGATGGTCAGAATAAAATTGGAGAAATTGGCTATTGGCTTGCCGAAGATCTACAAGGAAAAGGAATCATAACCAAATCTTGCAAAGCAATTATCGACTTTTGTTTCTCGGATTTACAGCTTAACCGGATTGAAATAAAATGCGGAACTGGAAACTTAAAAAGTAAAACAATCCCAGAAAAACTTAACTTTACCCACGAAGGAATTCTTCGTCAGGGAGAATTACTTTATGACCAATTTATTGACTTGAATTTATATTCTCTTCTTAAAAATGATATCAAGTAAAATACTTAAGTACTTCTAAAAAACAAAAGCACAAAATGAAAAACATAATATTCACAAAACTCCTATTCTTTTTTGGTCTTATCTCATTAGTTTCTTGTAACAACGGACCAGAAACAATCGATGAATTTGCTGAAGAAATTACAAACAATATTAAAAATAAAGATTCCGAAGGATTGTATGCTTTATTTTTATCTCCAAAGGAAAATGCATCCTATGGCTTTGCAAGTGCTACAATTACACCCGAAGAATCTTCGAAACTAAAATCGAGCGAAGATTTAATGAAGCTGATTATACGAAAGGGAACTCAAAAAAAGCCGGATGATATTAAGCGTATCGATAAATTCATTTCAGAAGCACATACCGTATTTGATTGGAATCAAATCAAATCTATAAAAACAGAATCTGCTTTAGTAGAAACTAAAAAAGTAAACACCATAAGAAACAAAGTCATGATCGATGCTACTACTTATGATTTAAAAATCGTAATCGAGTTAAATGACAATAAAGTATATCGTTTAAAAGTTAACAAAGCAATGAAAGTAAATAATCGTTGGGTAATCTACCCTACGAATGGCTTCGGGATTGAAATTGAGAAATAAGAATACATAAAACTAGAATGTTAAAAAATTTCATCGCTATACTTATTGCAAACTTATTGGGCTTATTCATTTTTGTTGTTGCTGGCCTAACAACTTTCAACAATTTAAAACATATACTTAAAAACGAAACCATTAGTGGAAAAGTCACTGCTGTCAATTCATTAAATACATATTCAAAAAATGGTGGTGGCACTCTCAATGCTTTTGAATTTAAATTGAATACTACAAAAAATGTATCTTTTTTAACCTCTTACGAGAGGATTAATTACAACATTAGTATTGGTGATTCTGTTACATTAAAAAAATTGTACGTAGGAAATACAAATTCAAAAGTATTATCAATAAACGGGCAAACTATTAATAATTTCTATGGCGTATTCGACCTCGTAATGTTAGTAGCTTTTGTAGCGATTATTCTAATTTACTCTATCTATTATAAAATATACAATCGTAAAAAATATATAAATAAGAATAATCAATATACTGAAATCCTTAAAAGGAGAAAGCGCCCAATTCTTAAATCATAAATGATGTTACATTTTCGGATGATTGAAATGGAAATAGAATTTCCTTTTTTAATACCTATTTTCACTGAGTAAAATTTACTACGAATACTAAACAAAATAAATGAAAGCGAAAAAAGAGGGAGATATAAAAACCTATGATTCGAAAGGTTTCCGGGATAAATTTTTCGAATCAGAAAATACAATATCCCATTTTTTCAAATCTAATTCAGAACATTTTTTTTGCTTAAAAATTGAGGATATCAATCAATTAAAAGATACAATTCCACCCTCAAAACACATTTGTCATACGCTAGTTTTTATTACATCTGGAGTTCATAAAATGAAAGTAGGATTTGAAGAATATACTACTAAATCAAATGAAATTATAATAATTCCAGCTGGTCAAATTTTCTCGATAAAATCTATAGATAAAGAAACTACAGGCATCATTTGTCAGTTTCATCAGGAAATTCTAATTGGAAAATATGGTAATCGGGAAATGCTAAATGACTTTGAATTTTTAAAAATTTGGGGAAATCCGCACGTAAGCTTCCAAAACCGAGAAGCTGAATTCATTTTGAATTTACTAAGTCGGCTACATATCGAATATTCTGAAACAGGTTGCATTAATCTAGATATCATACAGCCATACATAATCACTTTACTGAGTGAGATTAATAAAAACTCTATAAAAACCAATAAAAATATCACTGCTGCAACTACACTTACAACTAAGTTTAAGGAGCTTATTTATACGCACATAAAAACCCAACATCAGGTGAGTTATTATGCCTCAATTCTGAATGTCACTCCAAATCATTTAAACAAATCTATAAAATCGGTTACCGGAAAATCGCCTACAAAATGGATAGACGAAACAATCCTACTAGAAGCCAAATACTTATTATACCAGACCAATCTTACGATTAATGAAATTGCCATACAAGTAGGTCATTATGATCAATCGTACTTTAGCCGTATCTTCAAAAAACATGAAGGCGTCACTCCTATTGAGTACCGAAAAATGATTGATAAATCCTAACTCTTGCTTATTGAATCCTAATAGGATTGTCTCTTTATTATTGACATTTGCAAACTAAAAAAAGCAAATAATGATCTACGTTTTCAAAACTTCGGTAAACACAGCATCGAAATTAGAATCGGCAACAACAATCCTTAACGAATTATTACCTGGCGTAAAATGGAACTTCGACCTTGACGATTGGGACAATATTTTAAGAATTGATAGTGAGACCAATATAGTCGAAATGATACTAAACAACGATGTTTTCGATTGTATCGAATTAGAATAACTATCGCATTTGCAACAATTAACTTTTATCATCAATTTACTATGGACACATTACTTCATCAAGGCAAGACATTTGAAAACATCGATTACTCAGAAAAGAAATTAGTCGATTTCGAATTTTTCAATTGCGACTTTATAAACTGTAACTTTTCTAAAAGCGATTTAAGCAATAATGATTTTATAGATTGCAACTTTAAGAACTGTAATTTCTCTTTGGCAACATTACGAAACACAGGATTGAAAAACATTAAATTTACTGATTGCAAATTAATGGGCTTAGACTTTAGTTATAGTAATGCTTTTCTTTTCTCTATGAACTTTCAGGGTTGCATACTGGATTACTCTACTTTCCTGCAAAGAAAATTAAAGAAAACAAACTTCTTAGATTGCTCTCTAAAAGATGTAGATTTCTCCGAAGCCGATTTAACTCAGGCTGTATTTAAGAACTGCGACCTTTCGAACGCAACATTTGTACGAAGCATTCTAGAGAAAGCTGATTTTCGTACGGCAAAAAACTATTCTTTCGACCCCGAAGAAAACAAAGTCAAAAACGCTAAATTCTCCCGTTTGGAACTTGCAGGATTATTAGAGAAATTTAATCTTGATATTCAGTAAATCTAAAAGAAATATGGGATTGTGGTAGATTTTTTATTTGTATTTTCGTTTACTAAAAAATAAAGTAGCAGCTAATTTTAGCTGGGATCATAAAAACCATATGAACGAAAAAACAACTGTAGACAATGCCATTAAAAGAGGGAAATGGTTAATTAATTACCCTGCACGTACAATATTATTTACATCCATTTTTATTGCTATTTATCTTCAAATTCAAAACATCATAACAGGTTGGTTAATTATACCAATTGTATATATACTCCCCTTTTTATTAGCTTTTCTATATTGGTGCATTACAATTACCAAGTGGAGAATTTGGGCATTTACAAATGTTAGAAATGTTCATGAATTAAAAAAAAGAGCTATTCAGGAAAGACTAATTGGTTTGGATAACAGTTTTTATCAAAAAGCTGAAATAAAAAGCTCTGGAGATAAAAAAAAATGGGATTCGTTACTATTAAAATTTGAAAAGGAAGACATATTTCAAGACAACATATTTATCCCGAAACAAACTATAATCTTTTATTCCAAAAGCAAAAATTCAATCCAAATGCTTTTAGGTATTTCGAGCATTATCCTTGGAGGTTACTTAATACTTAATTCCAGAAGCCTACCTTTAGGAATACTATTGATATTAGGAGGTCTTTATTTAACTTACAAAGAATTCAGAGAAGTTATAAATACTACACCTCAGATAATTTTAGATGAAAAAGGTATAGAAACCATAAAAACAAAATTCCACAATTGGGAATCTATAAAAAATGAAGAAGTAATTTGTGAGGGCTTCGGAAAAAACAGACATTACTATTTAATATATGAATATCCTGGTGGAAGAGAATATTTGCAAATAGATAGCTATACTACAAATATGAAAGCTCTAAATAAGTTATTAATATTATACAGAGGTCGATCAAAACAAAAAAATAATTTCATTCAACAAACAGTAAAACTCTCAAATGATATTTATAATTAATTCCCAAGGCACAAATCTCATAACCAGAGAAGAACTTTCGGTTAAGGAATGGGCTAAAAAACTAGATAAATTCATTAGATATACTGCCTTTATTGATGATAACGAACTCATAAAACAACTTACTTATGAGTACAATCTTAATCAAACCCAGATTGAGGAAATTGAGAAATGTCTTGAAAACGAAAAAGTAAAATTCCATAGATATACATGTACTAAATACGAACATTTTAAAATTGAGCCTGTTTATTTGGAAATCAAAAAACTAAAAGGAAAACTAATTTATTGGAAAGATTGGGATTATATTTTTGAACAAAAAGACAAGGATTACTTTCTTTGGTGTTTTCTGGGAGGTTTTGCCGACGCACAACGTGAAATAAAATTAAGCGAGGAACACCTAAAAAAATATAAAGAAATAGGACTTGCTCAAATAGATTATCTAATTGATAATCTGCAAAAACTTCACAACTCCGAAGAATATGAACTTGCCAAAACAGAGAATCGAGTAGTAATGTAAACCGTTCTTTCTTATATTTTTCTTATATTTCAAGTTCTATTTTACAATTCATGAAACAATTACTTCTAACCCTTTATTTACTTATCGGAATGTCCCATTCTCAATACGCTCAAAAAGTTATTCCTTTATATAATGGAAAAGTACCAAACTCCAAAGAAATTGCAGACCTGACAGACTCAATTATGGTTTATGAAACTGGTGCAAAAAAAATCACTGTAATTACCAGAGTTGCTACTCCTGATCTTACTGTTTTTCTTCCCGAGAAAAATAAAGCCAATGGAATTGCTATAATCATTTGCCCTGGGGGTGGCTATTCGGGTGTGGCAATTGATCATGAAGGTTACGCTATTGCCAAAAAACTAAACGAAAGTGGCATTGCTGCATTTGTATTAAAATACCGTCTACCAATTACAAAATTTGTCGAAAACAAAGAAATAGTTCCTTTGCAAGATGCACAACGTGCTATTGAGTTGGTAAGAGAAAATGCCAAAGAATGGGGAGTAAATCCAAATAAAATTGGAATCCAAGGAAGTTCAGCTGGAGGACATTTGGCCGCCACAGCAGGTACACATTATAAAAAATCATATATCGATAATCCATTAAAAACAAACTTACGTCCCGACTTTATGATTCTTACTTATCCTGTTGTTAGCATGACAGATGGGCTAACGCATATGGGCTCCAGAAATAATTTGCTTGGAAAAAATGCTTCTAATGAAGAAATTAAAGAATTTTCGAATGAATTGCATGTAACGTCAGATACTCCTCCTACATTTATTACCCATGCTATAGATGATAATGATGTTATTGTACAAAACTCGCTTATATTTATTGCTGCTTTGCAAAAAAACAAAGTTCCTGTTGAATCTTTCTTTTATGCCAATGGTGGTCATGGTTTCGGGATGGACAATCCTACCAGCAATGTACAATGGATAGCTCCTTGCATTGATTGGATTTTGAAGATTAATAAAAAATAAATATATAATAATGCTAACCTCAACTTGGTCTAATACAAATACTATTCATAAAGACTTGCTTGAAGCAAAAGAACTACTATACGATACGTGCAACTTAGAATGTACACAACCAATAGCCGAAGCCGAAAGTGCCGATTATGGGGCTTTTACTTTTAACATTAACAAACAAGCTGTTATATATCGTGTAGCTAAAATTACCCCAACTAAAGTGGGACAATTTGTTACATTGTGGAAAAGAAGCGATAAAGGTCCAATTGCTCCTTTTGAAATTACTGATGCTATCGATTTGTTTATTGTGAGTACTAGAAATGGTTCTCATTTCGGACAATTTATTTTTCCTAAATCAGTGTTGCATCAAAAAGGAATTTTATCTGATGATAAGAAAGAAGGCAAACGTGCCATTCGTGTATATCCTCCTTGGGATAGTACAACAAGTAAACAAGCTCAGAAAACACAACAATGGCAATTAGCCTATTTTGTGCCTATCTCAAATGAAAAACCAATTGATTTTGAGTTAATAAAAAAATTGATTCCCTGATAAATAAATTATATTTTAGCTAATGCTAACAGCTTAAGCAGCCAATAGAGCCAATTATTAATACTAAAAAAGATAGCCATGACAGGAATAGACAGTTTGGGAACATTTATAATCGCCGCAATAATTGTTATTATTACTCCAGGAATTGATACTATCATGGTATTAACAAGAAGTATTTCGCTTGGTAAGAAAGCAGGATTATACTCGGCGATTGGAGTTAGCTTAGGACTTGTCATCCATACTATTGCTGCTACATTTGGGCTCTCACTTATTTTAGCAAAATCTGCTTTTGCATTTAGCCTTGTTAAATATTTAGGCGCTGCCTATTTATTTTATTTGGGTTACAAATCGCTTACAGCAAAAACGAACCAAGCAGAAATAAAATCTATTGAAGTCAAAAATACAGCAAATAAAAAAATATTTTTAACGGCTCTTTTAAGCGATGTCCTAAATCCTAAAATTGCAATTTTCTTCTTAGCTTTTTTACCTCAGTTTATAAAAACCTCTGAGATAAACAATCCTGTTCCTTACTTAATATTAGGATTCATTATCTTTATTATTGCCTTAGTATGGTGCTCGTTTTTGGCAATAATGGGAAGTAACGTTGCAACTCTTTTTAATAAAAACAAAAATGCAGAAAGTAGATTGAACAAAATGACTGGAGTTGTTTTCATCTTACTTGGAATAAAGATTGCTTTTACAAAAAGATAGAACATCTTTTAAGCGTCCTTAAATTACATTTCTGATATAAACTCACAATATTAAATGCGAGAAGATGATTCTGGCACTATCAAAAATTATGAATGCCGATTATACAAAACTAGACAATCCGGCTTGGTATTCTTTATCCGAAACACACCAAGAATTTTCAATAAACTACAATACTATCAAATTTTACAATCCTGATTATTGCCCTTTCGGTGGATTTATAGCATCTGAAAACATTTCTGAATCTATTGATGAATATTCTGAATTAACTGATGGCTTTTTTGTTGTTGGCGAAAAACCTCAACTCTCAAAGCAACTAAAATTAAACAGAGAATTAATCTGTTTGCAAATGATTCTCAATAATCGAATAAATGTTGAGATAAAAGAAGAGATCATTGCTCTTACAACCAGCGACCATATTGAAGCTTTATTTGAATTGGTTAATTTGGTTCAACCTGGTTATTTTAAAAGGCAAACTGCTTTGCTAGGCAATTATTTCGGAATCTTTAAAAACAATAAACTTATTGCAGTTACTGGAGAACGCATGAAAATGAATGATTTTACCGAAGTAAGTGCAATCGTTACACATCCTGACCATACGGGACAAGGATACGCCAAACAATTAATCACTCATGCTGTAAATATTATTTTTGATCAAAACAAAATTCCTTATTTGCATGTAGTAGAAAACAATATTGGCGCAATAAAACTATACGAAAAACTAGGATTTACAACCAGACGAAAAATGAGTCTTTGGCACATTTCTAAGTAAAAGGTTAACGATATGACAAAAACATTTAGACACGGAGCAGCTGGGGCATTACTTGATGTATATGAAGGAGCGATTAGAGATTTACAACAGACTATCTCGGATATTTCAGATGCAGAACTTATAATTATTATAGACAGCCAAACTACGGACGATAGCTGTAAATCAATCCAGACAATTTTATCCCATGTTGTTTGTTCAGCTTATGCTTACGGTATTTATATCCGACAATTTAAGGGTGAAACTATAGATTTTCAAGATGAAATATTTCATACTTCTATACAAGATTATAACAATCACTTGGATGATTCCTTTATTTTTATGATTGATTCCTTTAAAGATATAAAAGATAATCAGCTTGAGGAATCGGACAACAATAAAAAGCTAACCACTTCTTGGGGGCAAGTTTATGATATCGAACAAATAGTAGAGCATGCCATTGTACACGTTTTAAGACATCGCCGTCAAATAGAAAAATATAAAATCATCGTACGTCAATAATACATCACCAAAAAAATCATGAAAAAAATATTCTACATCTTTATCTTCCTTTTATATAGCAACCTTAATTTTGCTCAAACAAAAAGCAAGCAAACTCCAAATGAAAACCAACCGATAGTTCTTGGTATCACTGATAAATTAAAATCGACAGAACTGGGAGAAACGAGAACTATAAACATATACTTACCCCAAGGATACAATAAAAAAGATACTTTAAAATATCCCGTTATATATATCCTCGATGGTGGCATCGAAGAGGACTTTATTCATATTACAGGAATTGTCCGATTTAATACTGAAGAATGGATTGCGAGATTCCCTAAATCTATTGTGGTTGGAATAGAAAATACCAATCGAAGACGTGACTTTACATTTAGTGTTCCTAATTTAGACTTTGTAGAAAAAATGGGATTCAAGAAACAAAACTTCCCTCAATATGGTGGATCTGAAAAATACATTGCATTTCTTGAAAAGGAACTGCAACCTTATATCGATAAAAAATTCAATACGAGTAATCATAAAACTGTCATCGGTGAATCGTTGGCTGGACTTTTGGCAACTGAAATTTTATTAAAGCATCGTAATTTGTTCGATAGCTACATAATAATTGCTCCTAGTTTATGGTGGGGAGATCAATCATTATTAACAGAAGCTCCCAAATTGCTTAAAGCAAAAGAGAACAAGCCAGCACTAGTATATATTGCTGCTTGCGATAAAGACGAAGATAAAACCATGTATGACGTTGCTATGTCCTTAAGCGAAACGCTAAAACAAAATGATGAAAAAAATACTAAAGTGTATTATGACTATATACAAAATGAAATACATTCAACCGTAATGCATCAAGCAGTTTACAATGGTTTTAAAGCCTTTTATCCAAAAAGCATATATCAGAAATAAAACTATTATAACCTAAATTTAAAAATCATGACCGAAGATCAAGAATACATATACGATTCATTAGTAAGCCAAATCAAAATGGGATTTTTTCCTATTGATGAGATTAAGGATATGATTTGGGAACAAGTGGAAGATGAAGGAATGGAAGATGATATCTCAGAAAAATGGGTAAACAAAACTATTGATGCAGAATTTAAAAAACATCAAGAAGCAAGTAAAATTTGGAAATCACCAACAGATACCGAAAGACTTGTAAAAGCTTTCAATGAGTTAAGCAAATCAAATATTATTGCACTACATAATGCAGGCTACACCACTAGCGAAGGCGAATATGAAGTTGTTGAGGTAGAAATAGAATTAAGAAAACAACAAGTACAATCCGATGGATATTGTTTTTACCACCAACAAGATTTAGAAAGAGCTATTGATCCTGATAGCAGAAACTTAATGATAGCGTTCCAAAAAATCGACAATTCGGATGATGCAGTTACAATAGAAGTAGGTAAAAAAGTTGCCGAAAAACTAAAAGATAATGGCTTTGAAATCATTTGGGATGGAACTGCTCTTACAAAAATAGAGATTCCGAATTTTGATTGGCAAAAAGTTTATAGTGACTCCGATGAAGATTTACTAAATCATAATAGAGTACTGCCTTTTATGGTATTGTAATTCTGTTAGCCGCCTCATAGTCTTTGTCAAAGTTCAAAACTGTCACAAAGATATACGCGTATTACAGTTTATGTAAAGTAGTAGCTTTCTAATCTTGCTTTTCTCGCAATCTTGTCATTTCGAAGAATGAGAAATCTCCACAAAAACCCCCATAATCTTAGTCGAGCTACTAGCGGAGATTTCTCGTTCCTCAGAAAGACAAGATTGGGCGTTAGCTTATGTATAAACCTATATTACGTAGACGCACTGCGGTGCGTTTCTACAGGAAACCTTTGTACCTCTGTTCCTAAAAACCTTTGAACCTCAGAAAGAAAAGATTGGGGTTACTTTATGCGCAAACCTATATTATACGTAGATGCACTGTGGTACGTCTCTACAGAAAACCTTTGTACCTCTGTTCCTAAGAACCTTTGAACCTCAGAAAGAAAAGATTGAGGTTACTTTATGGGTAAGCCTATATTACGTAGACGCACTGCGGTGCGTCTCTACAGGAAACCTTTGAACCTTAGAAGAACCTTCCTCTTTTTTTACAAAAATATTAACATTACACTTATTCTTACAAGCACTAAATCCTATTATATTTGACTGATCATTTTAGAACTATCTAGAAATGAAATCATCAACATTCAAAAAAAACCAAAATGACAAAAGTAATCACTATTCTAACTATTGCTCTATTTAGTATGGGTGTTAGTGCTCAAGAAGCGAATCCAACTGCTAAAAAAGAAGCTACAACAAAAACGATGAGCAAAGCTGACATTGAAAAATGTAAAGCTAAATGCAAAGCCGATGGAAAAAAGTGCGATAAAGACATGGCTAAAAAAGACGCCAAAAAATGTTGCTCTAAAAAGTAATCCTTTTTAAGTCCACAAAAAAAGCTTCAGGAAACTGAAGCTTTTTTTATATCTCATTATTTGATATATTTTATTTCACTCGAACACTCCACTCAAAATCCATTTCGGATACTTGAATTCCTTTTTCATCGGTCCCTATAGATTTCATCCAAAAAGTTTGTCCCTCTCCAGTTTCGATTGTTCTTTGTATGGCTTCGGCTATTAAATGACCGTCATTGCATACGAATGTAATCCTTCCAGTTGCTTTTTTAGTAAAGTTCCCTTTATTATTGGCTACAAGCATCGAAATTTTTCGTCCGCTTTTTTGAATTCCGGATATTACCAATGCACCTGTCGTAAGCTCAGCGGCCATCGCTTGTACTGCAAAATACATAGAATTGAATGGATTCTGATTTATCCAACGGTGCTTTACCGTTACGACGCATTTATTCTCGTCGATTTCTTTTACACGTACCCCACAAATAAAGGCCGATGGTAATTTGAATAATACAAATTTGTTGAGTTTAGAAACTGAAATTGCCATTAGATTTATTTTTTTATGTAAAAATACAAAAAAACTATGCGCGCACAATAAATTGTTTTCACTTTCATAAATCACCAATAAATACGGCTACTCACACTGATTTTCAATGCTTTTTTGAATGAATCCAAATTTTAAACTTGTTAAAATTTTGTTAATAATTAGTACTATGCAAAACAAGATACTGTCTTTTAGCCATATATTTGTATAAGAAATTACTATATACTTTTAATCATGGAAACAACAACACCACTAATCATGGAAACATCATCAGAAAGAAACTTCGCAACGTTTACTCATTTGAGTACATTAACTCAATATTTCATTCCGTTTGGGAATTATATTTTCCCAATACTATTATGGTCGAGTAAAAAAGACAAATCAGAATTTGTGGATCATCATGGTAAACAAGCTTTAAATTTTCAATTGAGCTTATTGTTATACACTTTGATTCTTGCCTTAATTGCTATTCCAATTTTTGTTTTTGTAATCTTCAAGAACATTCCGATGGATGTAGTTATTAATGATAATGATTTCACTATGAATAATTTTAATCTTAGTGACAATATCGGAATCTTGAGTGTCGGAGTATTGGCAATATTAATTTTTGGAATGCTAAAGGTAGTTGAGTTCTTTTTAATTATTTATGCTTCAATAAAAGCTTCAAACGGAGAATTATATAAATATCCGCTTACGATTCCTTTTATTAAGTAATATTTATCCTTAGACTCATCTCTTGATGACAAGATAAATAGTTAAAAGTTATATACAATATATGAGTCTAGCCCTGATAGAAGCGGCATCCTTTTTCTGGCTCTTTTTGCCAGAAAAAGATATAGCGGAGAGCAGGAAATAGCTTCAAAAAAAAATCATCAATCAATCACAATCAATCATCGATCAAAAAACGAATCGTCAATCTAAACAAAACAAAATGAAATTATGAACATTGAAAACACAAAAGCACAGATGCGCAAAGGTGTTCTTGAGTTTTGTATCTTATCTGTACTGAAAGAAAAAGATGCTTATACATCGGAAATATTAGACACTTTGAAAAACGCAAAATTACTGGTTGTAGAAGGAACTATTTATCCATTATTAACCAGATTGAAAAACGACGGTTTACTTAATTATCGCTGGGAAGAATCGACTTCAGGACCACCACGAAAATATTATGGATTAACCGAAATAGGTCAAACATTTTTAAACGAACTAAATGGTACCTGGAATGAACTTTCGGATGCTGTAACACTAATCACCAATCAAAAACAATAGTCATGAACAAAACTGTAAATATTAACTTAGGAGGCATGTTCTTTCATATAGATGAAGATGCATACTTGAAACTGACGCGCTATTTTGACGCTATAAAACGTTCTTTAGGTAACTCTTCTGGTAAAGACGAAATCATTAAAGACATTGAAATGCGTGTATCGGAATTATTAACCGAGAAACAAAAGAGTGAAAAACACGTTGTGGGTTTAAAAGATGTAGATGAGGTTATTGCAGTAATGGGACAACCTGAAGACTACATTCTAGAAGAAGAGGCTAATTCATCTAATCAATCATTTAGCGACTCTGGAACTAGAAGAACCAAAAAATTATACCGCGATAAAGAAAAAGGTATGATTGGTGGTGTAGCAACAGGTTTGGGACATTATTTTGGGATTGATCCTGTTTGGTTAAAAATCATGTTCTTGATATTTGTTTTTGCTGGATTTGGAACTGGTATCATAGCTTATATCGTTTTATGGATTGTAACTCCCGAAGCTGTAACAACTTCGGAAAAACTAGAAATGACTGGTGAGCCTGTTACAATTTCGAATATCGAAAAAAAAGTACGTGAAGAAATTGAATCTCTTTCGGATAAATTCAAAAATGCTGATTACGACAAAATGGGAAACCAAGTTAAGTCGGGTGCCGAAAGAATAGGAAGTGGTTTTAGTGATTTTATTATGACTATTTTTAAAATCTTTGCTAAGTTTTTAGGAATTATTTTAATCATCTCTGGAATAACAGTATTGATGTTTTTGTTAATTGGAGTTTTTACTCTAGGAACGAATCTTTTTGTTGAATTTCCTTGGCAAAACTTTGTAGATGCAGGTAACTTTACTGACTACCCTATCTGGATGTTTGGTTTATTGATGTTCTTTGCTGTTGGAATTCCGTTTTTCTTTATGACCTTATTAGGTTTTAAATTATTGGCTCCAAACATGAAATCTATAGGTAATATTGCAAAATACACCTTACTTGCTATTTGGATTATTGCAATGGCATTAGCAATAAGTATTGGAATAAAACAAGCTACTGAGGTTTCGTATGAAAACAAAACTGTTCAAAAATATCCTTTAAATATTAAACCGACGGATACTCTTTTTGTAAAATTTAAATACAATGATTACTACTCAAAAGATCTGAATCATCGTGATGATTTCGAATTTGTACAAGACTCTGTAAACAACCAATTGATATATTCTACTAATATAAGTTTGCATGTATTACACACAGACGAAAAAACAGCATACATTCAGATCGAAAAAAATGCCAGAGGAAAATCTTTTATGGATGCTAAACAAAGAGCTGAAAAAATTAACTATAAATTTGAAATAAAAGGGAATCAACTACTACTTGACAACTATCTTTTAACTGATGTTAAAAACAAATTCAGAGATCAAGAAGTAAACATATACTTATACTTACCTGAAGGGCAATTATTAAAACCAGATGCTTCGGTAGAAGATTATGATGAGTCTGATAATGATTTCTTTAATCTGCATTTTAGTTCTGACGATTACATCTATAAAGTAGGAGGTTCTAAAATTAAATGCCTGAACTGCCCTATTTCTGAAAATGGTTTTGATGATGTAGAAATGAATCAAGAGACCAATGCAAACGATACTATAAATGAAGTTTCGGTTAAAATAAATGGAAAAGAAGTCCTGAATGGAAAAAAAACTTCAGGACACTTGACTACAGATAAAAACGGAGTTATAATTAAAATTAACTAATCATGATCAAGATAATTATTTGTTTTACCAAGTTTATAATCGTTGCTTTAGCAGCTTTGTTATTTGCTTCTTGCAACTTCTCGTCCAACTTTAAATCAATAAATGGAAGCGGAAACGTTATTACTGAAAAGCGAAATGTTCAGGGAAATTTTGAAAATGTATCTGTTAGCAATGCTATAGATCTTGTAATTGAACAATCAGACAAAACAGAAATTACTGTAGAAGCTGATGATAATTTAATAAATAAAATAACTACTAAGATAGAAGGAAATACTTTAGTAATTAAATGTAACTACAACACTTTTAATAACATAAAATCTAAAAAAGTTATTGTAAAAATGCCAAACATTACTAACATAAAAGCTTCAAGCGCATCAACTGTAAAAAGCATACACGTTTTAAGAGGAGAAGACATCAACCTTGACGCATCAAGCGCTGCAGAGATAAATGTAAATGTAGAATCTGATGCTGTTACCTGTGAAACTAGTAGCGCCAGCAATATAACTATTGAAGGAAAAGCATTAACACTAAATGTATCTGCTTCTAGCGGAAGTGATATCAATGCAAAAAAAATGTTGGCAAATGATATTGACGCACAGGCATCAAGTGGCGCTTCAATATATATTCATCCTATTGTAAGCTTAAAAGCAAAAGCAAGTAGCGGAGGAAATATTAATTACAACTCGATTCCAAAATCTATCGAAAAGAAATCGAGTTCAGGAGGAAGTATCGATCAAGAGTAATCCTAAATAGTCCTTAAAATTACATTAATCATCCATCGAAAGTGGATGATTTTTTTATATTTGTAAAAAACTAAATTTAATGAAAAATTACACGCTAGTGCTTCTACTTTTAGTTGCCTCAATGACAACTTTCGCACAAAAAAAGGAAAAGATAAAAGGATCGAAAACGGTAACCATTGCAACCAAAGAAATAGGTGAATTCAATAGTCTTGAAGTTAATGACAATCTTGAAGTTTACTTGGAGCGTGGAGAAAAAAACGAAATAAAAATCGAAGCCGATGACAATCTTCATGAGATTATTGGAATGGATTTAAACGGTCAAGCACTTAGAATTTACACATCTAAAGAAGCAAGTATCTTTAAAAAATTAATTGTAAGAGTCACTTATACAAAGGATTTAACTAAAGTTATTGCAAAAAACACTACCGTGGTAAATGCAATTCAAGAACTTCAACTTGACGACATCACTTTTAATTCTGTAGATTACTCTAAATTATTCCTGAATGTAAACGCTAAGAAATTTGCTTTGATAGCCGATGATAAATCGAAAACAGAATTAAATTTAAAATCAGAAAACGGAAGTGTACAATTAAGCAAAAATGCAGGTTTAAAAGCATTAGTTGTAGCAACAGATTTTAAATGTGATTTGTATCAAAAAGCAAATGCAGCGATTGAAGGTTCTGCAACAAATGGAACCTTTAGATTAGATAACAACTCTTCATTTATAGGAAGTAAATTCACTGTAAAGAATGCTAATCTTACAGCCGAAAGCTATTCGACTTGTAGTTTACTTGCCGAAACGACAATTAGTATTGCCGCAGGTGACAAAGCCGAAGTGCAACTCTTAGGAACACCTAAAATTGAATTAACTCGTTTTACAGAAGAAGCTAAATTGATTAAAAGATCGAAATAAATAGATTTCTAACCGTATCAAAATCATAAAAAAAGTCCCAATCTATATCGATTGGGACTTTTTTTATAAAGAACAAAAAACTAATTAGTCTTTTGAAGCCAAATATCTTTCAGCATCTAAGGCAGCCATACATCCTGTACCTGCAGCAGTAATTGCTTGGCGATATACATGGTCTGCAGCATCTCCTGCTACAAATACACCTGCAACATTAGTATTAGATGTTCCTGGAGTATTGATTATATATCCTGTCTCATCAAGCGTTAAATAATCTTTAAAGATATCGGTGTTTGGTTTATGTCCAATTGCAACGAAAAATCCTGTTGCTGGAATATCAAAAATTTCACCTGTAGTTTTGTTTTTTGCTTTTACCGCAGTAACTACTTGCTCATCTCCGATTACTTCTACCGTATCATGGTTCATTAAGATTTCAATATTCTCCGTTTTACGAACACGCTCTTCCATTATTTTTGATGCTCTGAACTTCTCGCTTCTTACCAACATGGTAACTTTTTTACAAAGTTTAGATAGGTAGTGTGCTTCTTCACAAGCTGAATCTCCTGCACCAACAATAACAACTTCTTGATTTCTATAAAAGAACCCGTCGCAAACAGCACAAGCAGAAACTCCACCTCCCATTTTTAAATAATGTTGTTCTGATGGTAAACCTAGGTATTTAGCAGATGCTCCAGTAGAAATAATTACTGTTTCACAATGCAATTCGATAGTATCATTAATCCATACTTTATGAATATCTCCAGAGAAATCTACTTTTGTTGCCCAACCATCACGGATATCGGCACCAAAGCGTTCCGCTTGCTTTTGCAATTGAATCATCATTTCTGGCCCTGTAACTCCATCAACGTATCCTGGGAAATTTTCTACTTCGTTTGTAGTTGTTAATTGTCCTCCAGGTTGCATTCCTTGGTATAAAACTGGATTCATATTAGCTCTGGCGGCATATATAGCAGCGGTATAACCTGCTGGCCCAGAACCTATAATTAGGCATTTAATTTTTTCAATTGTATCTGACATAATTTTATTTTTTTCTGAAATACAAATGTATACTTTATTCTAAAAATTAGTGTCTTAAATGAATCCTAAATATTTATATCAAAATAAATTTTATTTATTTTGCAAAATAGTTTTGACAACTGGAATATTTGTGTATCTTTGCACCCGCTTACGGGGTGTAGCGTAGCCCGGTTATCGCGCCTGCTTTGGGAGCAGGAGGCCGCAGGTTCGAATCCTGCCACCCCGACAAAAGTCTTTTCATCAATTTGAAAAGACTTTTTTTTTGCTCCAATATATTGTTGATCAAGAAACAAAACTTTTTTTAATTGTACGTAATCATTGAGATGCTCTTTCCAGCCTTTGAATAATACTTGGACTAAGACGATACGTCAAACTTGCCAAAATAGCCTTATAGATATCTCTCCATTTACTACTACTAGGGTCTTTTAAAGCACTTTGATTAGAAAGCAACAACTTTCTAATCTCATCACAATTGCGAAAAGTCGGATAAACAGTGTAGCAGCTTTTAAAAGCAGTTAAAGATTTATCAATATCCTTATTTAATAACGCTTCAAAACCATCGGCTTCATAACCCGTGGCAAGAGAACTTTTTGAAGTTATTTTATTGTTTTCAAACTGCAGTTTTAACTTGTCTGTCATTAATGGTGATGTATCAATAGAAATAGAATCTTTATGCTTTTTAGGCAATTTACTAGAATTGCATTCATCAAAAAGCTCCTTTACTGCTACTTCCTGAGGAAAAAGCTCCGTATCGGGATCATAAATTTTCGACTTAATTGTTGCTAGCGCCATTGCCGCATTTTGTACAGTAGTCTGATTGATTTCTGATGGCCAAGGAAAAAGAGCAGTTACCTCCTTTGATTTAATCCCAATACACTCTGCCATTAATGTTCCATGTGCCTCACCACTCATAACAGCAGCTCCTATAGTTGAGATGTCGCCAATATTCACATTTGCTTTAGAAGTCGTTATCATTGCAATCAGTCGCAAACCAACACCAACCCTCTTGTATCCATAAGGACCATTTTCATCTCCCTGAGGAATAGTAGTAGATTTCATATAATCCATAGTAATTTTATAACTACTATGTTTTGCCGATATGTTTATCGGCAGATAAGTGATACTCCCCTGAATGTCTATCTGACCAATTGAAACAATCGATGTTTCATTATTAAGGAAAGACAAAATTTCAGCGGTACTAAGCAATTTAATGTATTTAGGAACGATTTTTTTCATACCGTTCTCCGTAATGACTACTTCTACTTCATCTTCATACTCGATAGGATCGACTGGTACAAAACCTCTAAATTTTTCATAAGGCTTCCCTGTTTTTAAAATATCATCTGTTGGCTTGCAGGAAAAAAGTGTTAAACCCGCAAATAAAATGTAAATCTTTCTCATGATAATTAATTTAATAGTTAAAATTACATCCTTGAAAATCAGACATTTAAATTACAGCATTTTTCTTAAATACCCACAAGTAGTTATACCCGATTTTAGAAATCAAAAACTTTAAATCTCTTCGAAGTGTTTTTTTTGTTACACAGATACCCCTAACTTAATCGACGGGAATTTATATATTTAAAAGGGCATAAATTTTATAACTGTTTAAATAAAACATTAGAATTATTTAATAAAACAAAAAAGGAATTCATGATACTGCATTTAAACCATCAACAGTAAGATAACATCATGAATCTGCAGACTAGGAGTATATAAAAACAGGCGAAGCAGAAAACATCTATGTTCTTTTTTTACCAAATCCTTTCACAATATCTAATGTAAGCAGTACACTTAAAAACATAAAAGACTCTAGAAGACAAACAACAAAACCACTCCACATTAAAATCAATTTATTTTCATACAGATAAAATTCATCAAAACACTTTAACAGTATTAAAATGTTATTATATTTACCACTCAAAGTGCTTTATTATTTTTTTAATGAAATTTTCTTTTGCGATTATTATTTGGCTTTTTAGTTTATTCCTTACTAACAACAAAAGTTATACTTAAACCAAGAAAGAAAACAACCCAATAATAAAACTACAAAGAAACGAATAGAAACCCCTCCTCTTTCTATTATTAAGAAATACATCTATTGAGAAAACATGATCTTCTACCTTTAAAATTACACAAGAAGAAATCATCGAAATACAAATAAACAAGAGAGAATAATCAACAAACCTGAAAACCTTCTCAAATAACGATACATCATCTGTATCGTAAAACTATTTTAGAACAATCAATTAACATTCAATCCTCTCTAATAAGTTATTATTTCGAACAATATGCAAATAGGAAAACAAAAAAAAGAAACAAACAAATTGAAATCGTCTTTTAAAAATATTATCTATTTTAAAAATAGTACGCTGTCAAACGACAATTAATCAAGGTTTAACAAATGTTAACAAAATAGATTTTCAAAAACCATAAATAATCGTATTTTTACGGTTCAAAATTCAGAAAATAAATGGGCAAAATCATTGCGATTGCTAATCAAAAAGGAGGCGTTGGAAAGACTACAACATCTGTAAATCTTGCAGCCTCATTAGGTGTTTTAGAAAAAAAAGTATTACTAATAGATGCTGACCCTCAAGCCAATGCTACATCGGGACTTGGTATTGACGTAGAAGTTGTTGAGATTGGAACCTATCAAATACTGGAACACAGTCACACGCCAAAAGAAGCTATTGTTCAATGTACAGCTCCAAATGTAGATGTGATTCCAGCTCACATTGACCTTGTTGCTATCGAAATCGAATTGGTCGATAAAGAAAACAGAGAATACATGCTAAAAAAAGCATTAGAAAGTGTTAAAGATGAGTACGATTATATCATTATTGATTGCGCACCTTCATTAGGACTTTTAACTCTTAATGCTTTAACAGCGGCTGACTCTGTAGTTATTCCAATTCAATGCGAATATTTTGCACTTGAAGGTTTAGGAAAATTACTAAACACTATTAAAAGCATCCAAAAAATTCACAACCCTGACTTGGATATTGAAGGATTGTTACTAACCATGTACGATTCGAGATTACGATTATCAAATCAAGTTGTTGAAGAGGTTCAAAAGCACTTTAACGATATGGTTTTTGATACCGTTATCCAACGAAATGTAAAATTAAGTGAAGCTCCTAGTTTTGGCGAAAGCATTATAAACTATGACGCTACAAGTAAAGGAGCGGTTAACTATATCAACTTGGCTCAAGAAATTATAAAGAAAAACAGTAAATAGTTTTTATGACAAAAGCGATTAAAAAACAAGCCTTAGGAAGAGGATTGTCTGCATTATTAAAAGATCCGGAAAACGATATAAAATCCGTAGATGATAAAAATGCTGATAAGGTTGTTGGAAATATCATAGAGCTTGAAATTAGTGCTATCGAAATAAATCCGTTTCAACCACGAAGCAATTTTAATGAAGAATCGTTACGCGAGCTAGCCACTTCTATCAAAGAACTTGGTGTGATTCAACCTATAACTGTTCGAAAATTAGACTTTAACAAATACCAATTAATTTCTGGAGAACGTCGTTTACGTGCTTCAACATTAGTTGGCTTAAATACTGTACCTGCATACATCCGAATTGCAAATGACAACGAATCATTAGTGATGGCATTGGTTGAAAACATTCAACGTCATGACTTAGATCCGATAGAAATTGCACTTTCTTACCAACGCTTAATTGATGAAATACAGTTAACTCAAGAACAAATGAGTGACCGTGTTGGTAAAAAACGTTCTACAATTGCAAACTACTTACGTCTTTTAAAACTTGATCCGATTATCCAAACTGGTATTCGTGATGGTTTTATTAGTATGGGACATGGTCGTGCAATTATAAACATTGAAGATTTAGATGTTCAAACTGACATTTATCAAAAAATAGTTAGCCGTAATTTATCTGTACGCGAAACAGAAGCATTGGTAAAAAATTATCACGAAAGTTTAAAACCAAAACCTGCAGGAAAACCAAACAATTCTTCATTTGATATTGAAGAAGATCAAAAAAGTACATTTACAAATTATTTTGGCGCAAAAGTTGACATCAAAGTAGCAGGAAACGGAAAAGGAAAAATTACAATTCCATTCCACTCAGAACAAGACTTTGCTAGAATCATTAAATTAATAAATAGCAGTGAATAGAATAATTTTCATAGGTCTATTATTTTTCTTATTAGGAACCACAACTGTTTTTGCTCAGTCAAAAAAAGAAGATGCTACCTTGGTAGCAAAAGACACTCTTAAATCGAATGACATAGATCCACTTACTCCTGCAAAGGCGGCGTTTTACTCTGCTATTTTGCCAGGTTTAGGACAAGCATACAATAAAAAATATTGGAAAATCCCCCTTGTCTATGGAGCCATCGGAACAAGTTTATATTTCTATCTTGATAACAACAAAAAATACCATCAATATAGAGATGCTTACAAACGAAGATTGGAAGGCTACAATGATGACGACTATAAATATTTAGACGACAGCAGACTTATTGCAGGTCAAAAATTCTATCAACGTAATCGAGATCTATCTGCCCTAGTAACTTTGGGCTTTTATGTTTTAAATATAATAGATGCAAATGTTGACGCAGCATTGATTCAATTTAATGTTAACGAAAGACTATCATTACGCCCAGAAATTTACCCCGACGATGTAACATTAAGACCAAACGTTGGACTAACTTTTAATTACCACTTTTAAAATACTGCACATATAAACAGCATTTTTAAAACATAACACACAATCACAAATGAAAATTGCGCTTTTAGGATACGGAAAAATGGGGCAAGTAATCGAAAGAATTGCTTTAGAAAGAGGTCACGAAATTGTCTTGAAAAAAGATGAATTCAATACTTACGAAGGACTTGAAAATGCCAATGTAGCCATCGATTTTAGCGTTCCAACAGCTGCAGTTCCAAACATCTCCAATTGTTTTAACAACAATGTTCCTGTAGTTTCCGGAACAACGGGTTGGTTAGAACATTATGATGAAATGGTTGCTCTTTGCAATGAAAAAAAAGGAGGATTCATTTCTAGTTCAAATTTTAGCTTAGGCGTAAATATCTTCTTTGAACTTAATGAGCATTTAGCCAGAATCATGTCTAAATTTGACAGCTACAAAGTAGAAATGGAAGAAATCCATCATACTCAAAAATTAGACGCTCCAAGTGGGACCGCTATTTCATTAGCCAAAGGCGTAATCGAAAATAGCCCTTATACCAACTGGACTCTAGACGAGGCAAAACCTACAGAAATTCATATCGAAGCCAAAAGAATTGGCACTGTTCCTGGTACGCATACCGTAACATACAATTCAGGTATTGACAGTATAGAAATTAAACATACAGCACATAATCGAGAAGGCTTTGCTCTTGGAGCAGTAATGGCTGCAGAATGGCTTGCAGGAAAACAAGGTATCTTTACAATGAAAGATGTCTTGGAATTTTAAATAAAATAACATTAGAAATATAAAAATTCGTTTAGCGAAAACCTATATTTTAAACTTTAAAACAAATTAGTATGACACTATATTTATGGTTTGTATTCTTCTTAGCAGTGCAAGTTATTCACTTTATAGGGACTTGGAAATTATATGAAGCTGCAGGAAGAAAAAGTTGGGAAGCAGCGATTCCTATATATAATGCTATCATACTAATGAAAATCATTGGTCGACCAACTTGGTGGACAATATTGCTTTTTATCCCAATCATTAACTTGATCATGTTTCCTGTTATATGGATTGAAACTTTAAGATCTTTTGGAAAGAAATCTACTTTAGACACCGTTTTAGGTCTTGTAACTTTTGGTTTTTACATCTATTACGTGAATTACACTCAAAAATTAGTTCATAATCCAAATAGAAGTCTAGTTCCAGAAAGCAAAGCTGCCGATACAGTTAGCTCACTCCTTTTTGCTATAATTGTCGCTACTTTAGTTCATACTTATATTGTACAACCATATACAATCCCAACTTCTTCATTAGAAAAATCATTACTTATTGGTGACTTTTTATTTGTAAGCAAGTTAAACTATGGCCCTAGAGTTCCTATGACTACCGTTGCTTTGCCAATGGTTCATGACTCTATACCAATGACTAAACAAAAATCATATCTAAAATGGCCACAATTACCTTATTTTAGACTTCCTGCTTTTGAGCAAATAAAAAGGTCCGATATTGTTGTTTTTAACTGGCCAATGGATACCGTTTATAAGTTTTTTGATACTTCTGGAAGAAGAGCAGATAAACCAATTGATAAAAAATCAAATTATGTAAAAAGATGTGTTGGTATTCCTGGCGATAGCTTAGCAATAAAAGATGGAATCGTCTACATTAACGGAAAAGTATTGGTTTTACCAGAAAGAGCTAAACCACAATACTCTTATGCAGTAGCCCTAGACGGAAAAACCCCTATCGATTTTGAATCTTTAATAAGAGAATTAGATATCACTGACGGCGCAGGCTTTAAAGATGATGTAAAAAGAGACACGCTTTATTTTAGAGCTTTAACTGAAGCTAGCGCAGAAAGATTAAGAAACATTCCTGGAATTACTAATGTAAAAAGAGAAATTTCAAAAGGCGTTGACCCTGGAATTTTTCCACAATTAGACAATTGGAATGCAGATAATTTTGGTCCGATATACATTCCTCAAAAAGGAAAAACGGTTGCATTGACAACCAAATCATTGCCTTTTTACAAAGCAATTATAAAAGAATATGAAGGAAACAATTTAGAAGTAAAAGGTTCTGAAATATTTATTAATGGTAAAATTGCAACAACATATACTTTTAAGCAAGATTATTACTGGATGATGGGAGACAACCGTCATAACTCAGAAGATAGCCGTTATTGGGGTTACGTTCCAGAAAATCACATTGTAGGAAAACCAGTTTTTATTTGGATGAGTTGGGATACTAATGGAAAAGGAATAAACAAAGTTCGTTGGGACAGAGTTTTCACTACTGTAAACGGTGAAGGACAACCACAGTCGTACTTTAAATATTTCTTATTTGCCCTAGCCGCTTTTTTCATTGGAGAATATTTCTGGAAAAAAAGAAAAGAGAAAAAAAACCTATAACATCTAGGTCTTAAAAAATAATCTTGACTTAAAAAAAAATCAACATGACACTTTATACATGGTTTGTATACTTCTTAATTATCCAAGTAATTCATTTTTTAGGAACATGGAAATTATATGAGGCCGCTGGAAGAAAAAGCTGGGAAGCTGCAATTCCTGTATACAACTCTATTGTATTGATGAAAATTATAGGGCGACCTACTTGGTGGACGTTGTTACTTTTTATTCCGATTATCAACCTGATTATGTTTCCTATAGTTTGGATTGAAACGCTACGAACTTTTGGTAAAAAAACAACCTTAGATACTATTTTAGGCCTTGTTACTTTCGGGTTTTATATCTATTATGTAAACTATACACAAAAACTAGATTACAATGCTAATAGAAATCTAAAAGTCGAAAATAAAACTGCAGACACATTTAGCTCACTCCTTTTTGCTATAATAGTTGCAACTTTAGTTCATACGTATATTATTCAACCATTTACTATACCAAGTTCATCATTAGAAAAATCATTACTTGTTGGAGACTTTCTATTTGTAAGTAAAATAAATTACGGAGCAAGAGTACCAATGACAACAGTAGCACTACCAATGGTACACGATACGATTCCTTTCTTCAAAAAGAAATCCTATCTATTCAGCGATGATATCACGAAAAAGGAAACTTCACTTTTAAACAAGTTTCAATTACCTTACTTAAGACTCCCTGGTTTTCAAGAAATAAAACGCAATGATATTGTTGTATTTAATCAACCAGCAGATACTCTTTTGGACATGAATAATTTTTCACCTGATAGAAATTATTACAAACCGATTGACAAAAAAACTAACTTGGTGAAAAGATGCGTTGGAGTTCCTGGAGATACTCTGGAAATAAGGAATGGTCTTGTTTTTATTAATGGAAAGGAAATGAAATCGACAGAAAGAGTCAAGCTACAATTCTCTTACAATGTCAAATTTAAAGTTAAATTCTCGTCATACGAAGAGGTAGCTAATCTTTTAAGACAATATGATATTACTGATGATCTAGGTTACGATTCTAAAATGGATACTTATTACGTACAAGCGACTCCAGAAGCCGTTGCCATAGCAAAAAATAATCCATATATAGAAAGTCTTGAATTAAGAAAAGAAAACAAAGGCGAAAGGGATTCTAAGATATTCCCACACAATAAAAACTATAATTGGAATAATGATTTTTTTGGTCCAATTTATATTCCTCAAAAAGGAAAAACAATCGAAATCAATTTAAATATTTTACCTCTTTACAAACGTCTAATTACAGAATACGAAGGTAATAATCTAGTCGTTAAAGGAAATCAAATTTTAATTAATGGCAAACCTACAACCACTTATACATTTAAGCAAAATTACTATTGGATGATGGGTGATAATAGAGACAACTCTATCGATGCCAGATATTGGGGTTTTGTGCCCTTTGATCATGTTATAGGGAAACCAGTGTTTATATGGATGAGCTGGGATACTCATGGTAAAGGACTTAATAAAGTTCGTTGGGATAGAGTTTTTACTACTGTAGATGGCGAAGGACAACCACAATCTTACTTTAAACATTTCTTATTCCTTTTGGCAGCCTACTTTGTTGGTGAGTACTTCTGGAGAAAAAGAAAAGAGAAAAAAGCATAATCCATTTATTCGTTGAACTGGTTAATTGTTTACCTGTATTTCTAGACAATTAAATGATTAACCAATCAAACAAAAAAACACATGAATTCACTATTACTTCCAACCTATTTCCCTTCAATTAGTCATTGTGCTGTTATGGCACAATCTGAAAGCATTACATTTGAAATAGAAGATAATTTCCAAAAACAAACCAATAGAAACCGCACTTATATCTATAGTCCAAACGGAATACAGCTACTAAACATACCTGTAAAACATTCTAAAAATGCACATCAAAAGACCAAAGAGATTCAAATAGAAAATGAATTTGATTGGCAAAAACAGCATTTTAAATCATTGGAAGCCGCTTATAGAAGTTCGCCGTTTTTTGAATTTTTTGAAGATGACATCCGTCCTATTTTCGAAAAAAAACATCAATTTTTAATAGATTTAAATTTTGAGACTTTGGATATTATTTCTAAATGCTTACGCATGAAATTAGAGTACACTAAGACCTCAGAATACTTTCACGATACAGATAGTGCTGTTTTAGATTTTAGAGCCTTAGCAAACGGAAAAAAAGACAATAACACCTTCGAAACCTATACTCAGGTCTTTGATGATAAACACGGTTTTATAAACAATCTGAGTGTATTAGACCTAATCTTTAACGAAGGAAAGTATGCAATGGAATATTTAAAGAATCAGAAAATATAGTTTTCTGTATTATTCCATAGAAAGTGTTGCCAAAACTGGAAAATGATCTGAGTTTTCAAAATCTGAAAAACTTTCAAATTTCTTTACTTTCATTTTATTATCGGCAAAAATGTAATCGATTCTCGCAGGATAATAACGAAACTTATATGTAGCTCCAAATCCTTCTCCAGCTTCTTCAAAACTATCTTTTAGTTTACCCTTAATATTACGATATACGTAAGAAAAAGGACTATTATTCATATCCCCACATATAATAAGAGGATAGGCACATTCTTTTTTATTCTCTCTAAATATTTCTGCCTGTTCTTGTTGTTGCTTAAATGCCTTACTAATTCTAGAAAGAATAAGCTGTGATTTTTCTTGATTCATCACATCAATGTTATCAGAAATCTCATTAACATCTGGTGAAATTTTTATTGACTGCAAATGCATATTATAAACCCTAATAATATCCTTACCACGTTTTATATCAGCATAGATTACATTGTTATTCGAATTAGGAAAAACAATATTACCTTGATATAATATAGGAAACTTAGAAAAAATAGCTTGACCAGTTTTAATCTTATTTCCTTCCATAAAGATATACCTATGTGGATATGCTTTTAGATCAATATGTGCAGAATTTGAAAATTCCTGAATGCATAAAATATCTGGATTTTTCTCATCTATAAAAGCTTTTATATCCAAAGAAACATCTTCTCTATCAATCCATTTAAAAACATTAAACAGTCGTACATTATAGCTCATGACTGTAAAATCCTTTTCGCTCTCAACATATTCTTTGGCAGAAAATTTATAGAATTTATTTATAAAAGTAATCCCCATTAAAAGAACCAATCCTGATAGAATCATTCGTTTTTTAAACTGGATAGCCCAATAAAAAAAGAACAATGCATTAAAAACAAAGAACAACGGCATAAACAAAGTCAATACTGACAAAAGAGGAAAAATCTTGGGAGCTAAAAAAGGTAAAATATATGCGCTAAATGTCAATACAGTAAGTACTATATTCAAAAAGAACATTATTTTATTAAACCATGAAAGATTTTTCATTCCCTTTTTAATTAGTAATTTTTATTTCCCTGCCTTAAATAAAAATTCTTTTTCTTCTTTTGTTAAACAATCATAACCTGACTGACTAATTTTATCTAAGATCTCATCAATTTGTTGTTGCGTTTTATCTTTAGTAATAATCTTAGAAGTAGTTCTTTGAGTAGGTACGTTATTATAATTTTTATGTACTTTCTTAAAAGGTGTTGATGGTGATTTCTTAAACAGATTAGTAAAAAAATCTAAAACACGAGTTACAATCTTACTAGGATCATACCCACTTTGCAATAATTTAATAAAAGCGAATCCAAATATTGCTCCTGCAAGATGAGAAATATGTCCTCCCATATTACCTAATCGAAACTGCATTAGATCTAATACCAATATAACAAGAGTGATATGCCACAATTTTACATTACCAATAAGTAACAAACGCACAGTCATTAATGGCTGATAAGTTGTTGTAGCAACTAAAATTGCCATAATAGCACCCGAAGCTCCAACTACAGAAGAACTAAGGTCTAGAAAATAAAAGCTAAGCGCAAATACAACACCTGCAAAGATTGCACTTAAGACATACAATCCCAAATATTGTTTTTCAGTAAAAAAAGTCAAGAACAAAGAACTTGCAAAATTCAATACCAACATATTAAACAACAAATGCAAAAATCCATCATGAAAAAAAGCATACGTAAGAAATGTCCAAGGCTTGAATAAAAAATCTGATGGATCAGATGATAGCGCCAACCAACTCGGAAAAGCAAATTGCCCTATTGAAAACTGGTAAAAAAACACCAATGAAATAAGAAAACAGGCAATATTCCAATAGATTACTCGCTGAGCGATGCCTCCTAATTTGTATTGTAACTTTAAATCATCTAAAATATTCATATGTGTTTTGTGTTTAAAATTTAAGTAATAAAGCTAAAAAATTAATTCCAACGATTATTATTAAACTGTGTCTTTTTCCAATACCACATCATTAAATATCCTACAAGTGCACCTCCAACGTGTGCAAAATGAGCTATTCCTGTACCTCCGCTTCCGAACAATGAATTTCCTTGAAAACCTAAAAACAAATCTACTGCGATAATTCCCGGAACAAAATATTTAGCTTTAATAGGCACTGGAATAAACATAAGTGCTAACTCTGCATTAGGAAACATAAACGCAAAAGCAACCAAAAGTCCATAAATTGCACCCGAAGCCCCAACCATTGGAGTTTGGTTAATTATAGAGGCATCGAATAAACTTTTAAAATTAACTTCATTTAATAAATTAATTTTCCCAGCTTTCTCTAAAATTGGTCTGATTCCGTCCATAAATAAATCACCACGATAACTTGTCCCATCTGTGAAATTCACGTTTAATATTTGATGTATTGCATTATCTGACAGCCCTAAAGTAGATGCCGCTTCCAAAGTATTCTGTATTTGAAGATAATTAAATCCTAATTGCAACAAAGCAGCTCCTAATCCACATGAAATATAAAAGAATAAAAATTTTTTACCACCCCAAAAATGCTCTAACGCAGATCCGAAAGAAACTAATGCAAACATGTTAAATGCAATATGCATAAATCCTCCGTGCATAAACATGTGCGTAATTGGTTGCCAAATTTTAAACTGATAATTCTCAGGAAAATACAGCGAAAAATATTCATAAGAAACCGGCACTAATTGTGAACCAAGGAAAAAGATAATATTAATTATCAATAATTGTTTTACTAATGGAGTCATATTCATCATAAGGCAAACTTTTTATCTATATCTTCCACACGCATGGTGATGAAAGTTGGTTTTTGAAATGGAGAAATATTTGGATCTTTGCAAGCAAAGAGTCCGTTTACTAAATTATCTTGTTCTTTTTCGGTTAAGTATGAACCCGTTTTTACTGCCATACTTTTTGCCATCGATTTGGCAATGGTATCATTTTGAGAAAAGCTACTTTCAGGAATACCCTCTTGCAAATCACTCAACAATTGTTCTATAACCAATGACACTTCACTCTCAGTACTATTAACAGGTATTCCTGAAATAACAATATGATCTTCAGAAGAAGATTCAAAAACAAAACCGGTATTTACAAGTGATAATTGCAATTCCTTGATAATTTCTAAATCTGTAGATGAATAAAACAAATTGAGAGGAAATAACAATTGCTGACTAGAAGCTTGATTAACAGTCATATTATGCAAAAACTGTTCGTATAAAATACGCTGATGAGCCCGTTGTTGGTCTACAATCACCATTCCTGATTTTATAGGCGAAACAATATATTTTTTATGAATTTGATAAGTCTTATGAACTGTTTGCTCAATTTCATTATCATTAAACAAAGATGAAGTTACTTCTTCATTTTCAAAAGACATCATCCCAACTTCCTCGGCATCTTGCTCTAAACCAACATATAAACTTTCCCAACTAGCAGTTGGTTCTGGCTTTTTATAGCTAGAATACGAATTAGAACCAGAACTACCTGAACTAGATCCGCTACTAAAGCTAGACCCAGCATTCGAATAATGTTTATTTGTTTTGTCATCTGTAAAAGGATTATAAGTACCATCAACTTGAATTGTTGGCGTTTCTCCTTCTAAATCTTTATAATGATAAGGTGTATCTAAATTAGCATCACGATCAAAATCCAAAACTGGAGCTACATTAAATTGCCCTAAACTGTGTTTAATTGACGCTCTTAAAATAGCATATAAAGCCTGTTCATCATCAAACTTAATTTCAGTTTTTGTTGGATGGATATTAATATCAATAGTATTAGGAGGCACTGACAAATATAAAAAATAACTGGGCTGGGCACCATCTTTTAAAATCCCATCATAAGCAGCCATAACTGCATGATGTAGATAACTACTTTTAATAAATCGATCATTCACAAAGAAAAACTGCTCTCCCCTACTTTTTTTAGCAAATTCTGGCTTACTTACAAACCCTTTTATGGCTACGATTTCAGTTTCTTCATTTACAGGAACTAATTTTTCATTTGTCTTACCTGCAAAAATACCTACAACACGCTGTCTAAAACTTGAAGGAGGTAAATTAAACATTTCACTCCCGTTGTGGTAAAAAGTAAAATGAATATTAGCATGTGCCAAAGCTACACGCTGAAACTCATCCATAACATGACGAAATTCAACCGTATCCGACTTTAAAAAGTTTCTTCGGGCAGGAATATTGAAAAACAAATTTTTAACCGCAAATGAAGTTCCTACTGGCAAAACAGCTACTTCTTGCGAAACAAATTTACTCCCTTCAATAACAATATGTGTTCCTAGCTCTTCCTGATCTTGTTTCGTTTTCATTTCCATATGAGCAATCGCCGCAATAGAAGCCAACGCTTCTCCACGGAATCCTTTGGTATGTAATGAAAATAAATCTTCAGCCTGGCGTATTTTAGAAGTTGCATGTCGTTCAAAACACAAACGCGCATCGGTAACACTCATCCCAGAACCATTATCAATGACTTGTACCAATGACTTTCCTGCATCTTTGATGATTAATTTAATATCTGTTGCTTTAGCATCGACTGCGTTTTCTAAAAGCTCTTTCACCACCGAAGCAGGTCTTTGAACCACTTCTCCAGCAGCAATTTGATTGGCAACATGATCAGGTAGTAATTGTATAATACTCGACATTAAGAAAAAATAGATTAAAGGTTAAGGTTTAAAGTTTCAAAACCAAGAAGCACAAATTTAATGAATTTTAGCTGGTTTTTTTGGCTTAAAGACTCATAAAAAAAACAAAAACTACAATCTCCTAAAAAACAGAAACATTGTACTTATCACTTAAAGCAATTACAGACAAATCAAAAGATTTTGGCAATATCATCTAGCGTATAAACTTTATATTCAATCCTCATTCTTTTAGCATTTTCTTCGACTGTAGTAGTAAAACCAGCTTTCTTTCTTCGCTCATTGACCTTTTCTGGATTTTGTATTGGAGAAATATAAGTAAAGAACTCTTCTTTTCCTGTTTGCTTATTCGCTATTAATTTTCCTTGTGCTTGCGTTCCATAAATTTGTTCTTTACCTTGTTGTGTCAAATAACGATCTTGCATCATAGCAAAACGCGTAAACGGAATTTCGCCTTTAGTAGCAGCCTCTTCAATTAACGGTAAATAATTTGAAATTTTCTTACTATGCTGAATAACATACCAAGCAGACTCATTTGTTGGTTCTCCAACCAAACTTTTCCCAGGATAACCATACCTTGAGATTATCTTTTCTACTTTAATAATATTAATAGAATCTTGAACATTAATCATTGACCATACCCTACTTCTAAAAGAACCATCATCAGTATAACCTGTTTCCTTTAAAATTTCACTTTTTCGAGCATCAGTGGTTTCAGAATCAAGATATTCCCTGAAAAATTGATCCGATTTATAAATACTATCTAACTCGGCTTTTAGATTTTGATTAATTGTATTCTGAGATTGAACTTGTCCAAAAAGAGAAATAAAAAGAATAGCAAGCAAATATTTTTTCATAGAAATAGCAAATTAAAAACTCAACTAAATATATTAAATTTCCAGCTACCCTTAAAGCAACAACTATCACAAAAAAAGCATAAAAAAACCTATACTGTTTTTATACAGTATAGGCCTCAATATTCTTACAAATGTTTTTTTTTTATTTTTCTAGTTCCAATGGCTTGTCTTCTATTTGAAGTGCCCCAGCTGACAACAACTGTTGGTCTTGAAACTGATTTAAAGATGCTTGCTGACGGATGTATGCCATTTTTATAGCTGCAATAGCTGCTTCGGTACCTTTGTTACCGTGAATACCACCACTTCTATCAATAGATTGTTGAATATTATTATCTGTTAATACACAAAAAATAACAGGAATATCTGTTTGAACATTCAAATCTTTAATTCCCTGCGTTACACCTTCACATACAAAATCAAAATGCTTTGTTTGTCCCTGAATTACACATCCAATAACAATAACTGCATCAACATTTTGAGTTTGCAACATTTTTTTTGCTCCATATATCAACTCAAAACTCCCAGGAACATTCCATCGGATAATTTGTTGAGCAGGAACTTGATTTTCAAGGAATGCCTCAAAAGCGCCATTATAAAGACCTTCTGTTATACTGTCATTCCACTCAGAAACAACAATCCCAAATCGAAAATTTTTCGCATTTGGGACTGTGTTTTTATCGTAATCTGATAAATTTTTATTTTCGGTAGCCATCTTTACTATTTAAGATTTTAGAATTTCAATTTAAGACTGCTAAAATACAAATCTTAAATCTAAATTTCTAACTCTATAAATTATTTATTGTGCTAAACCAATCAAAACATCTACAGAAGCAGCTTCTGGAGTTGCCTCATAGCTCTCTTTAATTTCTGTAAAATATTTAAGAGCATCTGATTTCTGACCTAAAGCCAAAGCCGTTTTTCCAGCCTTAAGCAAGAAACGTGGCGTAGTGAAATCATTTTTATTTGATTCAGCAGCTTTTACATAATAATCTAAAGCTTCTTTTGGTTGGTTTTTTTGAGAATAAGCATCACCTATTGCACCTTTTGCCAAAGCACCTAAAATTAAATCTTTAGACTTAAATTTACCTAAATAAGAGATAGCTTCATCATATTTACCTGTATTTAAGTATGCAATACCTGCATAATAATTTGCTAAATTTCCAGCATCTGTTCCTGAGTATTCATCTGCAATTTTCAAAAATCCAAATTTACCTTCTGAACCATTCAATGCTAATTTGTACAATGAATCACTAGCTACACCATTAGTTGCTTTTTCAAAATTTTGTTGAGCAACAAACATTTCATTAGCTGCCTCTTCTTGTTTAGGAGAAGCAATGAATTTTTGGTAAGCCAAATAACCAATAGTTCCTACAGCAATTGCAGCAACTAATCCAATAATAATTTTTTGGTTTCTAGCAACCCAGTCTTCAGTCTTAGAAGCAGTTTCATCTAATTTAGAAAAAACTTCAGCAGTTTTACTGTTTTTCCCATCAAGAATTACTTGTTGTTCTTCATTAACAACTTCATCTTTAACTTCTTTTTCTTTTGGTGCTTTATATCCTCTTTTATTGTAAGTAGCCATTTAAAATTAATTTAGTGAACGGCAAAAATAAAATTTTTATTGAAACTTACATGAAAAAAATCAATTTTAAATTAATTTAAAAAAAATATCCCTCAAAATAGTACTTTTTCTTGTAGTAAAATCAAAATAATTCACACACAAGCCCCAAAAAACGGTTTATATCGATATTTTTCGATAATTTGCACACGCTTAAAAATTGTTACATTAAAACAACAACAAACTTTATTTCAGCAGCTTAAAATGTATTTAAAAAAAATTTCTTTATTCAACTATAAAAATTTCTCTGAAGCCAGTTTCGAATTTGACAAAAAGATAAATTGTTTCGTTGGAAAAAACGGCATTGGAAAAACTAATGTACTCGATGCTATTTACCACCTAGCCTACGGAAAAAGCTATTTTAATCCTTTGGCAGTGCAGAATATCAAGCACGGAGAAGAGTTTTTTGTTATAGATGCTGAGATAGAAAAAAATGAACGAAATGAACAAATCGTCTGCAGTTTAAAAAAAGGACAAAAAAAAATCCTAAAAAGAAACGGCAAAGCCTATGATAAATTTTCTGATCACATCGGCTTCATACCTTTAGTAATAATTTCGCCAGCCGACAGAGATTTAATCGTTGAAGGAAGCGAAACGCGACGTAAATTCATGGATACTGTGATTTCACAATTAGACCCACATTATCTACAACAGCTTATCCAATATCAAAAAGTAATTAGTCAACGTAATGCATTGCTTAAATATTTTGCACTAAATCATGTTTTTGATAACGTTACCTTGTCTATATATAATGAGCAATTGGACAGCTATGGAAAATCTATTTTTGAAAAAAGGAAACAATTCATAGAAGCATTTATTCCAATTTTCAACGCACATCATCATGCAATAACAGGTTCTGAAGAAACAGTTCAATTAGTCTACGAAAGTCACTTGTTCGAAAAAGACTTACTCACTCTGTTACAAGAAAACATAAATAAAGACCGTGCTTTACATTATACAAGTGTCGGAATTCACAAAGACGATTTGTCATTTGAAATCGACAATCACCCAATTAAAAAATTCGGCTCACAAGGGCAGCAAAAATCATTTTTAATTGCTCTAAAATTGGCACAATTTGAATTCTTAAAAAAACAAAGTGGTGTAAAACCAATTTTACTTTTTGACGATGTCTTTGATAAATTAGATGAAAGTCGGGTAGCCAAAATTATCGAAATGGTAAACGATGACACTTTCGGACAACTTTTTATCTCAGACACCCATCCAGATCGAACTGAAGCTATTGTAAAATCTACACATCAGAGCTACAAAATATTTAATTTATGATTTTGCGTAGCTTTCTAAATTAAAAAAAACACTTAAATTAGCCTACATAATAAATTTAAAGACTATGAAATTTCCACAAACACTACTTATCATAATTGCCTTTGTATTTGCATCCTGCAACGGACAATCCTCTAAAAGCATCCAAGTTATTGAACCAACTGCTTTTGCTGAAAAATTAAGCACGAACCAAAATCCTCAAATTTTAGACGTAAGAACTCCTGAGGAATTTGCATCAGAACATATTGAGAGTGCAGTAAATGTAAACTGGAACGACAAAGACTTTGCTACAAAAGCAGCAACCTTTGATAAATCTAAACCAGTTTTTATATATTGCTTAAGTGGCGGAAGAAGTAAAAAAGCATCTCAAAAGCTACAAGAATTAGGCTTTACAAACATATACGAACTTGATGGCGGAATTATGAAATGGAACGCTGAAGGACGTTCTAATTCAAATCCAAATGCTAAAACAGTAGGAATGTCAAGCCAAGACTATGCTGCTTTATTAAACACAGACAAAAAGGTCTTGATTGATTTTTATGCTGAATGGTGTGGTCCTTGCAAGCAAATGACTCCATACCTTACTAAAATGCAAAAAGAACTAGCCGATAAAGTAGTTATCATTCGTATAGACGTTGACCAAAATAAAACTTTGGTAAAAGACATGAAAATCGACCAGCTTCCTACTCTACTATTATACGAGAATAAAGAAGTAAAATGGAAAAACACAGGATTTATCAGTGAAGATGAATTAAAAAAACAACTATAATAAAACTAAAAATATGCTTACTAAAGAAAGTTTACAATTTTTAGATGATTTAAAAGTCAATAATAACAGAGATTGGTTTTTGGAAAACAAAAAACGTTATGAAATCTTCAAAAAAGATTACCATCAACTAGTTTCCGATTTTTTGGACGCAATGAAACCTATGGACGCTTCATTGGAGCTATTAGAAGTAAAAAATTGCACATTCAGAATTAACCGAGATATTCGTTTCTCTAAAGATAAATCACCATACAAAGCACACCTAGGTGTTTGGCTCTCGACTGGAGTAAAAGGACAAAATCGTGCTGGATACTATGTTCACATCGAAAAAGGCGCTAGTTTTATAGCTGGTGGCTTATACTCCCCAGAAGCCGAAGACTTAAAAAAAGTACGCAAAGAAATCGCTTTCTTTCATGATGACTTAGAAGCAATTATTGCCGATAAGAAATTCAGCAAAGAATTCGAAAACTTAGATGTAACCGAAACCAATTCGCTAAAAAACCCACCGCGCGGATACGAAAAAGAGCATCCTGCAATTGACTTTTTAAAATTAAAAAGTTTTACTGCTACTCAAAAATACGATATCAAAGAAGTAACTCAAAAAGATTTTGTTACCAAAATGAGTCAAAAACTTATTGCATTAAAACCATTAAATGAATTCATCAATCGCGCTTTAACAACTGACGAATTTTAAAAAATAAGATCCATTTTTTGCCACAGATTAAAAAACCTTCTTAACTGTGGCAGAAAAAAGACAAATCACTGAATGAAAAAAAGAAAAATACTTTTTCTTGGCGAATCCTATCGAGCCGATGCCATTACATGGATGAGAGGCTTAAAAGAATTCGGTAATTTTGAAATTTGTACTTGGGAACTTAAAACCTCGAATAACACCAAATCCAACCGTCTCAAACGAATACTAGAATACATTTTTGCTCCATTCGCAATTAAAAAAATAATCCGATTAGAAAAACCAGACATGGTTATTGCCGAAAGAACGACCAGTTATGGTTTTCTTGCTGCAATATCAGGCGTCAATACTATTGTAATTGCACAACAAGGCCGAACCGATTTATGGCCTGAAGATTCAATATTACTACCCCTTAAAAAAATCATTCAGAAACACGCATGTAAAAAAGCACATTTAATACACGCTTGGGGTCCTGTAATGACAATCTCGATGAAAGCCATTGGTGTTGATATGAATAAGGTTTTAGTTATACCAAAAGGAATTGATTTATCTCTTTTTGAAGCTTCAGTCAACAATTCTACTAAAATAGAAGCAATTATCACTCGCTCCTTACAACCTGAATACAGACATGATTGCATTTTAAAAGCATTTGCCATTTTAGATAAAAAAGGCATTGATTTCAACTTAACAATTGTTGGCAACGGAAGCAGATTAGAACATCTAAAAAAACTAGCTACAAAATTAAACATTCAAAATAAAGTAATTTTTACTGGTCGAATTGCAAATACAGTACTACCTCAATTATTAAAACAAGCCAATTTTTATATTAGCATGCCTAGCACTGAAGGCGTTTCGGCCTCATTATTTGAAGCAATGGCCTGCAATTGCTACCCAGTTGTTTCAGATATTCCCGGAAACCAAAGCTGGATACAACATCGTGACAACGGACAATTGATACCAATTGATGATTACAACAAACTTGCTGATGCGCTTATCTGGTCATTTAAAAATCCTGATTTAAGAAACAAAGCAATAACACAAAATCAGAAATTTGTAGAAGAGAATGCAAACTACAAAATCAACATGAGAATTATTGCAGATAAATATCATGAATTACTGGATTTACGAAGCTAAATAAAACTAAGCGTAAAGAATGCAAAGTTTCACGCTAATTGGTTTATTTCGAAATAACTTTCCAAACTCTACGCTCTCTGTGGTAAAATCTCACAATTACATCAACCTCATTCTTTTTAATCTTTTAAGACTGAAGAAACTACTATATTTATTACAAAAATCGAGTCAGATAAATTATAATCCTTACTTTTGAACTCTCGATTAATTCTACAAAAAAGTTTCGCATTTATGGAAATTCTATCTCAATTTTCTTTAAAAAATCATAATACATTTGGCATTGAAGCTAAAGCAAAACAGTTTATTGCTGTACATTCAATTGATGAATTGAAAAAAGTATTGGAAGAAAACAAAAATCAGCCAAAATTTATTTTAGGAGGCGGAAGCAATATGCTTTTAACCAAAGATATCGATGCATTGGTAATTCATATTGATTTAAAAGGAAAAAAGATAGTTGATGAAAATGATGATTTTGTTTGGGTCGAAAGTCAGGCTGGAGAGACTTGGCACAATTTTGTTCTCTGGACAATCGAACAAGATTTTGGAGGACTAGAAAACATGTCGCTTATTCCTGGTAACGTAGGAACCACTCCTGTTCAAAACATTGGCGCTTACGGAACTGAAATAAAAGATACTTTTGTTTCTTGCCAAGCTATGAATATCGAAACTCAGGAAATAAGAACTTTTACTCATGCCGAATGTAATTTTGGATATCGCGAGAGTATTTTTAAACATGAAGTAAAAGACCAATATATCATTACATCTGTAACTTACAAACTAACAAAGCGCAATCATAAAATTAATACCTCTTATGGGGACATAACTGCCGAGTTAGCAAAAAACAACATTACAAACCCGAGTTTAAAAGATGTCAGCAATGCTGTAATTGCGATAAGACAAAGTAAATTACCAGACCCAAAAGAATTAGGAAATAGCGGTAGCTTCTTTAAGAACCCGATATTATTAAAATCAGATTTCGAAAAGATCCATCAAAAATTTCCAGAAATGAAATACTATGATATTTCAGAAACTGAAGTAAAAGTTCCTGCAGGCTGGCTTATCGAACAAGCTGGATTTAAAGGAAAACGTTTTGGAGACGCTGGGATTCATAAAAATCAAGCTTTAGTACTCGTTAATTACGGAAATGCAACTGGGCAAGAAATTCTAGCTATTTCGAAAGACATCCAAAAAACAGTATTTGAAAAATTTGGAATACACATAGAAGCAGAAGTTAATGTGATTTAAATTAAAAAAATATAAGATGCACACACCAAGTATTTTCAAAAACGAAGACCCTGAAGCAATTAGATCTTTCCTAAAAGAAAATAGTTTCGGAATACTAATCAATCAGACAAACGGAAAATTGTGGGCAACACATATTCCGATAGAGATAGAAACAAGAGAAAATGGAAAGGAAGTATTATGTGGTCATATTTCTAAATTAAACCCACAAGGCGAAGGATTTGTTCAAAATGATCAAGTTTTAGCTGTTTTTTCAGGAGCACATAGCTATATCTCCTCGTCATGGTATGACCATGAAAATGTACCAACTTGGAACTATAGCGCTGTACATATATACGGTCGAATAAAAATTTTAGACCACGAAGCAGCAATTGAATCGTTAAAAAAATTAGTAGACAAATATGAAGTTGGTTCTGAAAAACCGATTCGCATAGAAGATTTATCTGAAAAAACAATGCGCCAAGCACATGGAATAATTGCTTTTGAAATTGAAATAGATGAAATTCAGGCAACTAAAAAAATATCTCAAAATCGAGACGATGTCAACTACAAAAACATAATCACAGCCTTAGAAAAAACAGAAAACCCTCAGTCTATTGCGGTTGCAAAAGAAATGTCAAAATGCCGAAAGTAATTACACTTTAAGGGTTGAAAATCGAGAATTGATAATTACATTTGCACTCGCAAGATTCAAAATCAAAAGACATTAAAATCAGATGCTTACAATTATTTTATACTTTTTTATTGCTATCGTTGTAATACAGCTTTCTTATTATTTGGGTGTATTTAGTAAATTTTCATTTGCTAAAACACAGAATATCACTACAAAGAGAATTCCTATTTCAGTTATTGTCTGCGCAAAAAACGAAGCAGAGAATGCCGTTAAATACATTCCGTTATTAATTGAACAAGATTACCCAGATTTCGAAATTGTACTAATAGATGATGCTTCAAGCGATGAAACATTAGAAATTTTTGAACTTTTCGAAAGTCAATACCCAAATCTTATCCGCTTAGTTAAAGTAAAAAACAACGAAGCTTTTTGGGGAAATAAAAAATACGCCTTAACATTAGGAATAAAAGCTGCTAAAAAAGAATATTTATTATTTACTGATGCCGATTGTTATCCTACTTCTAAAAATTGGATTACCGCTATGAGCTCTCAATTTACAATGAACAAGACCATAGTCTTAGGATATGGCGCTTATGACAAAATTGAGAAATCATTCTTAAATAAGATTATTCGTTTTGAAACTTTACTAACGGCAATCCAGTATTTTTCATGGGCAAAAGTAGGACGTCCATACATGGGAGTTGGTCGTAATTTAGCCTATAAAAAAGAAGAGTTTTTTAATGTAAATGGTTTTATCAGTCATATCCAAGTTCGCTCAGGAGATGATGACTTATTTATTAATCAAGCTGCTAATGGTAACAATACAACCATTGCTTACTCTCCAGAGAGCTTCACATATTCAAAACCAAAAGAAAAATATAAAGATTGGTTTATTCAAAAAAGAAGACATGTAGCTACTGCCGATTATTATAAAACTTTTGACAAAATACAATTGGGAATTTTTTATTTCTCTCAATTGCTATTCTTTGTATTAGCTATTATTTTATTGTCTTTCCAATTTCAATGGATTATTGTTTTAAGCTTATTTTTAGCGCGTTACATCGCAGTATGGCTAGTTGTAGGGTTTTCTGCTGGAAAATTAAAAGAAAATGATTTGAAGATTTGGTTTCCTATTGTAGAAATTGTACTTATATTCACTCAAATTAATATCTTTATAACTAATATTTTTTCAAAACCAGTACATTGGAAATAAATTCTAAAATAGAGAAAGCAAAAAATGGAGACCAAATCGCCTTCACTTTTTTGTTGGACCATTATTGGAATGAAGTGTATAGCTTCATGCTAAAACGTACCGAAAACGAAACCATTGCCGAAGATATTACTATCGAAACCTTCTCTAAAGCTTTTGATAAAATAAAAACTTATAATCCCGAATTTCAATTCAATACTTGGCTCATTGCAATTGCAAAGAATGTCCATATTGATTTATTACGTAAAAAGAAAGCCAATCTTTTTATAGAAATTACCGATCAAGAAAACCAACAAGCTTATAATATTGCCGACACTACTCCGTCGGTAGAGGATGAATTAATTACTGAACAAAATTTATCCCGATTATTACATTGCATCAAAGAATTAAAACCACATTACCAGGAAGTAATTCAGCTACGCTATTTTCAAGAAATGAGTTATCAAGAAATTGCACTCAAAATCAACGAACCTTTAAGCAATGTAAAAATAAAATTACTTCGTGCTAAAAAATTATTAGCAGAAGTAATTAAAAACAAAAGATAATTTACTATCTTTAATCAAAGGATAAAATATCCACACACTTATTCTTAAATAAACAAAAATCCCGCACACTAAAGTTCTTATTATTAACGTTAATTAGGTAAACTATTTTTGCTTATGATCTAAACTGCTACTTAACCTTTAAAACCATGAATTATGTCAACATCAAGCATCTACGAAAACAAATGGATTGACCTTGTATTCGAAAACAGAAACAAAGAGTATGGCGCGTATCAGTTACGACATGAGAGTTCTAGAAACTCCATTAAGGCTCTTTTCATGGGATTATTACTCATTACGGCTATTGCATCTACTGCAATGTTAATTAGTAAGCTGAATCACACTGACGTCTCTCCAGTTTTACCCGAGACTCCAGCAATAGAGCTAAAGCTAACTAACATTCCGTATGTGGTGACTGAGAAATCAGCAACAATGCCTGCAGTAAAATCGCAACCTACAGAAACCGTTATTGAAAAAAGCCAACTTGTTAACCCTACAATTGTAGAAGCAAGTCAAGCTACTCCTGAAATTGCTAAAAACACAGAGAATGCTGTGGTAGTAACACCAACTGAAGGAGGTACTGGAATATCAACTAATGTTTTAACAACTGGAGGAAACGGTAGTGGAACTGAAACTGTAAAAACGCCTGGTAATGGCAACGAACTTGTAACAACTGGCTCTCTAGACAAGCTACCAGAATTTCCGGGAGGAATAAATAAATTCTACACCTATGTAGGAAATAATTTTAATCGCCCAGAATTAGACAGTGAAAGAACAGTTCGTATATATGTATCTTTTGTAATCGAAAGAGACGGAAGCATGACTGACATTCTCGTAAAAAATGATCCAGGATATGGATTAGGAAAAGAAGCTGTTAGAGTTTTAAAATCTTTAAGAACAAAGTGGAGCCCAGGAATGGTAGACTCTAAACCTGTTCGTACCGCATATAATCTGCCAATTACAATAAAGGCAGAATAAGTTTAAAAAAGCAGAACTTAGGTTCTGCTTTTTTATGTTTTAATGTTTCAAAAAAAATAATTCTTACTCAATAATCCACAGCAAGTCTTTTATAAAAAAATGTATCTTTACTGAGTAAAATCACTTTTGAATCATCAAAGCAAACAATAAATTATGGGAATATTTTCAGCAATACTAGGTAATGCAGGATCAGTAAGTCAGGAAGATTTAGCTAAAAATTACGGTTTACTTTTAACCGACAATGAAGAAATCGAATTGGGTTTTAAACTTATCCGTGATACTTTTATTTTTACTACTAAACGATTAATTCTGGTTGACAAACAAGGATTAACTGGTAGCAAAACCGAATACAAGTCAATTTCATACAAAAGCATCACACGCTTTAGTGTAGAAACAGCAGGAACTTTTGACCTTGATGCCGAACTAAAAATATGGGTTTCTAGCGAATTAAATCCAAGTATCATAAAACAATTTAACAAATCAGTTAATGTTTATGAGGTTCAAAAAATATTAGCACACCACGTTTTAAAATAAAAAAAAGCAGAACCTAGGTTCTGCTTTTTTATGCTCTAAAAATAAATCTAATTATTTTTTAGTCGTTTTCTTAACTGGCTTTTTAGTAGTTGTTTTCTTTGCAACTGGTATTGTATTCACTATTTTTTGCTGCACATACGGCTTGTACAACCCGTCTTTTTCAGCTCTTTTTTTAGCATCTTCAGCTCTTTGTTTAGGATCTGGATGAGAACTCATCATTTTATCCAAGAAAGATCCTTCGGCACCTTCACTCATCTTTGCAAGAATCCTAAATGCAGATTCTTCAGCATTAACATTATAACCATTCTTTTTCAAGAAGTCGTATGAAAACAAATCTGCTTCTGACTCTTGTGTTCTACTATGTTTACTATCAATCATAGCACTTCCAATTTTCCCTAATTGGGTCTCAGTAAGCGCTGCAATTTTTCCTGATTGTGAAGACACAGCATCGATTAAAGCCTCTTTTTTATAAGCTGCTTTCATTCCATCTCTTGAATCATGATTCGCTACGTGACCAATCTCATGCCCAATAACCGCAAGCAATTCATTATCATCCATAATATCCATTAAACCTGAATACACACGAACACTACCATCTGCAGTTGCAAAAGCATTTACTTCCTTAAGCATATAAACCTTATAATTTAAAGTATATCCATTACCCGCGGTATGTTTTCCAAACAATCTATTTAACCGTATTGCATACCCATCCGTAGCAGGTGCGATTTGATTTTTGGCATCCATTTCTGCAACTGCTGCTTTTGATAACGCTGCAGCATCGGCATCACTAAATGTAAATCCTGCAACTCCTTTTTGAACAGCTCCTAGGGCTTTTTCCCCTAAATTTATTTGTGCATTAGCTTTTGTAAATCCAAAAGTTGCAAGTAATACAATCAATGCTATTGATTTTCTTTTCATCCTTTTAATGTTAAATTAACCATAACAAATATAATACAACTTTAAAATACTCATCTAATAAGAAACCAATTAATTTTAGAAGAAAAAAACATATAATTTCATAAGTAACAAGATTGTTTATTCCAGTTATCCTAAAAAAACTCGATTGATCTTAATTTCCTGATTCCTCCTAAAAACAAAATAAAACATGGTTTTTGCTATCATTTTACAAATTAAAGCATAAACAAATCTACAAATAAACAACATTCCGTATCTTTGTACTTTGAATATTGAATATGGAAAGCGTTATAGATAATAATTTACCTGTCGGAAAACCAAAATGGCTGAAGGTAAAACTCCCGATTGGACAAAAATATACCGAACTACGTGGTTTGGTAGACAAATATAGTTTAAATACAATTTGCACTTCTGGTAGTTGCCCTAATATGGGTGAATGCTGGGGAGAAGGAACTGCAACTTTTATGATTTTAGGTAACGTTTGTACACGTTCTTGTGGTTTTTGTGGTGTAAAAACCGGAAGACCTGAGACTGTAGATTGGGACGAACCAGAAAAAGTAGCACGCTCTATTAAAATCATGAACATCAAACACGCAGTTATTACAAGTGTAGATAGAGATGATTTAAAAGATGGTGGTTCGATTATTTGGATTGAAACTGTTAAGGCGATACGCCGTATGAATCCGAATACGACTTTAGAGACATTAATTCCTGATTTTCAAGGAATAGAAAGAAATCTTGATCGAATTGTAGAAGCTAACCCTGAAGTTGTTTCACATAACGTAGAAACTGTTCGTCGATTAACTCGTGAAGTACGCATACAAGCCAAATACGACCGTAGCCTAGAAGTATTACGCTACTTAAAAGAAAAAGGAATCAATAGAACCAAGTCAGGAATTATGCTTGGCCTTGGGGAAACCGAAGAAGAAGTATTTCAGACCATGACTGATTTGCGTAATGCAAACGTAGATGTGGTAACAATTGGACAATATTTACAACCAAGTAAAAAGCATTTACCAGTAAAAGAATTTATCACTCCAGATCAATTTGCTAAATACGAAAAATTTGGACTAGAATTAGGATTTCGCCATGTAGAAAGTGGCCCATTAGTTCGTTCTTCTTATAAAGCTCAAAAACATATTCTTTAATTTCTAAATGTTGAATATTTCCTTTTAAATGAATAAAAAAACACGAATTGCTATTAACGGTTTCGGAAGAATTGGTCGAAACTTATTTCGATTACTTTTTAATCATCCCGAAATTGAAGTTGTTGCTATAAACGATATTGCTGATACTAAAACTATGGCGCACCTAATCAAATACGACAGTATTCATGGTGTATTACCCTATGTAGTGAGCAGTGACGAAAATGGAATAATCGTTGATGGAAGGCATTTTTTATTTTTCCACGAAAAGAACATCTCAAACTTAAGCTGGAAAGAATACGACATCGATTATGTCATAGAATCAACTGGAAAATATAAAACGCATGAAGAAATTAATGCGCATATTATTGCCGGAGCTAAAAAAGTAATTCTATCTGCTCCTTCTGAAGTAGACACTATTAAAACGGTAGTTTTAGGTGTAAACGAAGAAATATTAGATGGAACTGAAACAATAATATCAAATGCGAGTTGCACAACAAATAATGCAGCTCCTATGATAAAGATAATCGATGATCTTTGTGGTATCGAGCAAGCCTACATTACTACGATACATTCGTACACAACAGATCAGAGTCTGCACGATCAACCCCATAAAGATTTGCGCAGAGCTAGAGGTGCGAGCCAATCAATTGTTCCTACAACAACGGGCGCAGCTAAAGCATTAACAAAGATTTTCCCTAAATTGCAAAATAAAATTGGCGGTTGCGGTATTCGTGTTCCTGTTCCTGATGGATCATTAACCGATATTACATTTAATGTAAATCGTGCCGTTTCTATTGAAGAAATTAACGAAGCATTTAAGAATGCTGCTAAAACTAGTTTAAAAGGAATTTTAGATTATACCGAAGATCCTATTGTATCTGTTGATATTATCGGAAACCAAAATTCCTGTTTATTTGATGCGCAACTCACTTCTGTAATCGACAAAATGGTTAAAGTTGTAGGCTGGTATGACAATGAAATTGGCTATTCGTCAAGATTAATCGATTTAATATTGCTGACAAAAAAAAAATAAACAAATTATAAAAAGTATTACAACACATGAAATATCTTTTTATTATAATCAGTTTTTTCAGTTCACTTTTGTATTCTCAATTAATGAAGAATACGGATAGTGCAGTATACTATAACCAACTGGCTAATTCTAATCTCAAAGACAACAAATACAGTCAGGCGATTGCTCTTACCGAAAAATCTATTCTATTTTGTGAAACAAATCACAAAATAGAAAACCAAGCCAACCAGACCTTTAAGCTAGGCAAGATTTATTATAACCAGAAAAAATATAATGAAGCTTTAACTAACTTTAACAAAAGCCTTACTTTACTTAAAGACACCTCAACAGTAACCAAAGCACTTGCCCTTCATTATATCGGCATAACAAATACCGAAAAAGGCAACCATAATCTTGCTCAAGATTATTTTAAAAGGTCAGAATCTATTTTTAAACAACTAAACATTGTTGATTCGAGTCAAACACTAAATCTTCAAAAAGGGATTGCCTTAAAAGCCAACAAAGAATACGACTTGGCTATAGCAACATTTAAAAAAATAATCGAAGAACCGGATAGTAAGTCCATGTTAAGAACTAAAACTGATGCTTACTATCAACTTGGACTTATTCAAAAAGATCTAAAACAAAATAAAGCTGCCATATATTATCTGGATAAAGCACTAGAACTCACCTCAAAAAGCAATGACCTTAACCAAAAATCAATAATTTTATTAGCGTTAAGTCAGTTTTACAAAACACATCAAGACTACGATAGAGCTTACTCTTATTTAAATGAGCACTACCAAATTAAAAACTACATCTATAAATTAAAAAATTCAAAAGTTGACTTTGATGATTTTAAAAAATTCAAGGATAAAGAGATCATAAACACTGCAATTAAAAAAGAAAAAAAAGATCTTGAAGATAAAAAGGCATACAAATATTCAAAACTAATAAGTATTCTTGCTATTGCTTTAATTTCTATTTTATCACTTTTGAGTTTGTCTCTTTATAAAAACAATATTATTCGAAATCAGAATAACATCATTTTAAGAGAAAAAAACAATGAACTAATTATTGCAAAGAACAAAGCCGAAAAAGCATCAAAAGCAAGATCTGAATTTTTATCGACCGTTAGTCACGAACTACGAACGCCTCTTAATGCAATTAATGGAATTACTCATTTATTAATAGAAGATAATCCGAAAAAATCACAAAAAAAATACCTCGAATCATTAAAATTTTCAGGCAATTATTTAACTACATTCATCAATGAAATACTTGAAATAAACAAAATCGACTCTAACAAACTCGAGACAGAATCAATAAGTTTCAATCTAAAAGAATTACTAATAAACATACAAAGTTCATTAAAGGAATTAGCTACTGCTAATAAAAATTTTTTTAATCTAGACATTGACGAGAGTATTCCTGACAATCTAATTGGCGATCCAACTAAATTGTCTCAGATCATAATGAACCTAATTAATAACGCCTTAAAATTCACTGAAAACGGACGTGTAAATGTTATTGTAAAACTACATTCATTAAAAGACGAAGAAGCAACTGTTTATTTTGAAATAGTTGATACTGGAATAGGTATTCCTGAAGACAAACTACAAACAGTTTTTGAAAGTTTTTCACAAGGCTCAATAGAAGTCAATCGAAAATATGGAGGAACTGGCTTAGGACTTACAATTGTAAAAAAATTAACCAAAATGCTAGGTGGGGAAATCAACCTTAAAAGTGAAGTTGGCAAAGGCTCTACATTTACGTTTAAATTAAAATTCCAAATAGATAAAGAACCATTAGCAATTAAAGAAGAAACCAAATTGTATAACGACTACGAACTAAAAGGTAAAAATATTCTATTAATTGAAGATAATAGAATTAACCAAATGATTACTCGAAAAATGCTTGAAAATAAAGGCATTTCTTGTGAGGTAATCGACAATGGAGAGGAAGCTATAGAATTATTGAAAATCAAACGATTTGATATGATTTTAATGGATGTTCATTTACCAGGAATAAATGGAACTACTGCCACTAAGCACATACGCGAATTTGACAAAATAACACCAATCATTGCCTTAACAGCTATTTCACTCGATGAGAACAGGGAAATGTTATTGTCTTTCGGAATGAATGACGTAATAACAAAACCCTTTGTTCCTGATGAATTTTATACTATTATTGCTAGATGCTTTACTGCAAATATCAATTAATATTCTAAAATCAAGTTTTTTATCAAAGCCCTTACTTTAGGTTCCGCCATTTTTGCTGCCTCAAGAACTTCATCGTGTGAGATTGTATCTATGCTTTCTTCGTTCCCCATATCAGTAATTACTGAGATACCAAAAGTTTCTACATCCATATGGCGAGCAACGATAACTTCTGGTACGGTAGACATTCCTACACAGTCTGCCCCAAGAATCTTTACCATCTTATATTCAGCCAAAGTTTCAAAAGTTGGCCCTTGTAAACCAAAATATATTCCATCATGAATTTCTATATTCAATCTTGATGCAATTTCTTTGGCTTTAATAATCATTTTTCTAGAATAAGGCTCACTCATATTTACAAATCGAGGCCCAAAACGTTCATCATTTTTACCACGCAAAGGATGCTCTGGCGTAAAATTGATGTGATCTTTAATAATAACAATCGAACCTACTTTGTAAGCTGCATTTACTCCACCCGAAGCATTAGAAACCATTAATTTATTAACTCCTAAAAACTTCATTACACGAACAGGAAAAGTAACTTCTTCCATTGAGTATCCTTCATAAAAATGAAAACGACCTTGCATTGCAACCACTTTTTTATCTCCAATAGTTCCAAAAACCAAGGCTCCCTTGTGTCCTTGAACTGTTGATACTGGAAAATTAGGAATCTCATTATATGGTAATGTAAATTCTATTTCGATATCATTTGTAAAACCACCTAAACCTGAACCTAAAATCACACCATATTCTGGAGTAAATTGTGTTTTCGACTTTATATAACTAACTGTTTCTTGAACTTTTTCCCACATAATTTAAAATTGTTGTATCAAAATTATTTTGATAATTAATAAAAGTGCTTTTTATTGGCAAATAATACAATTGCGGCGCAATATTAGTGTCTTTTAAGCGAACATAATCCTTTTCGGTTGTAATAATTTTATGCGCTTTTGCTTTATTTGCAATCGTTGCAATATCTGTCTCTGTAAAATGATGATGATCAGGGAATGTAAGACATTCATCATTATCAGATTTTAAAAACTTAAAAAATGGTGTTGGCTTTGCAATTCCTGCCAAAAGTAACTTTTGACTGTTTTTAATATCTTCAACGGCTATTTTTTCTTTTTGAGAATAAATACAATCATCATAATCAATATAAGTAAAATAAAGTTGTTGTGAAGCTTTTAACTTTAATTTTCTACGGATATTTTCTTGTTCTGATTCCTCAAGATTAGCAGGACATTTGGTAACAATAACAATATTAGCTCGTTTAGCTCCGCTCCTGCTCTCTCTCAAATTACCTGTCGGTAACATCCAATCATCTGCATACAAATCGCCATATGAAGTTAGCAAAATATAAAATCCTGCTTTTACTTTTCGATGTTGAAACGCATCATCAAGCAAAATAATTTCTGGCTTTTTTGATTGTGAAAGTAATTGCTGAATTCCATTTGTTCGATTTGCATCTACAGCAACCTGAATATTCTTAAACTTTTGAAAAAACTGAAAAGGTTCATCTCCTAAAATAACAGCATTAGAATTCTCATCGGCAAGAACAAAACCTTCAGATTGTCGCTTATAACCACGACTGAGAGTTGCAACCTTATATTTATCTGATAATAATCGAATTAAATATTCAATTTGAGGTGTTTTCCCTGTTCCTCCTACGCTTAGATTTCCAACTGCAATAATTGGTATATCAAATGAAGTTGATTTTAAAACTCCTTTGTCAAAAAGAAAATTCCGAATAGAAGTAATGATTCCGTATAAAACAGCAAATGGAAAAAGTATTTTTCGAAGTAAATTCATAATACGAAAGTAATTTTTTTATTTCAAAGTTGATTTGTTTATTCGTTAATTTGTTGTTCAGAAATTGGATTGGGTTATTTCATAATTACAAAATTGTAACAATCTGATCATCTAAAAAATCTAAAAATGAAAATACAAGAAATACTTTCTGTACTTGAAGAAATGGCTCCTTTGGGATATGCCGAAGATTTTGACAATGTTGGTTTGTTAGTAGGAAATGCTTCTACAGAAGCTACAGGAGTTTTGGTTTGTCATGATGCTCTCGAAAATGTAATAGACGAAGCAATTAACAAAAACTGCAATCTTGTAGTTTGCTTTCATCCTATTTTATTTTCTGGCATCAAAAAGATAACTGGTAAAAACTATGTAGAACGTGCTATTCTTAAAGCAATTAAAAATGACGTTGCTATTTATGCTGTACATACGGCATTGGATAATCATTCACAAGGTGTAAACAAAATATTCTGTGATGCTTTAGGTTTGACAAATACGAAAGTCCTGATTCCGAAACAGCAATACATTCAGAAATTAATAACCTATACTGTTCCTGATAATTCTGAAAAAGTTCGCAATGCTTTGTTTGAAGCTGGGGCTGGTAAAATTGGCAATTACGATAATTGTAGTTTTAATACGGAAGGTTTTTTCACTTTTAAAGGAAACGAAAATAGCAATCCTGTTATTGGCGAAAAGGAAAAATTACACACTGGAAACGAAATAAAAATTGAAGTTGTTTTTGAAAAACATTTACAATCAAAGGTTTTAAAAGCTCTTTTCAACACTCATATTTATGAAGAAGTAGCTTATGAAATTTACGATTTGCAAAACGCTCATCAAAACATAGGTTTGGGTATGATTGGAGAATTTGAAACTCCGATGAGTGAAACTGACTTTTTGCCTTTTGTAAAAGAAAAAATGATAGCTGATGGCATTAGACATTCTGCTTATATTGGAAAGAAAATTCATAAAGTTGCTGTCCTTGGTGGATCTGGGAGCTTCGCTATAAAAAATGCAATTCAGGCTGGAGCTGATGCTTTTTTGACAGCTGATTTAAAATACCATCAGTTTTACGAAGCCGAAAATCGATTACTATTAGCCGATATTGGACATTTTGAAAGCGAACGCTATACAAAAAATTATATTGTTGATTATCTTCGGAAAAAAATCCTTAATTTTGCAATCATTTTATCAGAAGAAAATACAAATCCAGTTAAGTACTTATAGAATATGGCGAATACGAAAGAATTAAGTGTTGAGGACAAGTTAAGAGCAATTTACGATTTACAGCTAATTGACTCTAGAATTGACGAAATCAGAAACGTAAGAGGAGAACTTCCATTAGAGGTGGAAGATCTAGAAGATGAAGTTGCAGGTTTAGGCACACGTTCAGAAAAATTGAAAAGCGAACTAGAAATAGTTGAAGAGCAAATCAAGACTAGAAAAAATGCTATTGATGATCATAAAGAATCTATCAAAAAGTATACAAAACAACAAGAATCTGTTCGCAACAATAGAGAATTTAACTCTTTGACTAAAGAAGTTGAGTTTCAAGAATTAGAAATTCAATTGGCTGAAAAGCAAATCAAAGAAATGAAAGTTTCTATTGAGCATAAAAAAGAAGTTATCTCTGGTTTAAAAGAAAAACTTGAGTCTAAAAGCTCACATCTAAAGCATAAAAAATCTGAATTAGATGCGATTATGGCTGAAACTCAAAAAGAAGAAATCTTCTTATCTGAAAAATCAGCTGAGTACGAAGGTTTAATCGAAGAGCGTTTATTAGCTGCATACAAACGTATCAGAACTAGTGTTCGTAACGGTTTAGCAGTAGTATCTATTGAAAGAGGTGCATCTGCAGGATCTTTCTTTACTATTCCACCACAAACTCAAGTTGAGATTGCATCTAGAAAAAAAATCATCACTGATGAGCATTCTGGAAGAATCTTAGTTGACAGTACATTAGCAGAGGAAGAAAGAGAAAAAATGGAACAATTATTTTCTAAATTCTAAATAATCTAAAGCCTCGAAGTTCGAGGCTTTTTTTATATCAAAAATTACAACTTTGAGATTTAAAGAAGGAATTCGTTTCATAACACTAAAATCCGTTGGGAAGTATATCAACTTTTTAAGTTATGTTCGTCCCAAAAAAGCTGCACAAATTTCGTATGCTCTATTTAGTCAACCTAGAGAAGGCAGATTAAGAAAAGACAGCTTACCACAAATATTACAAAACACTAAAACAGAAACGTTCCATCATAACGAGCATCATTTTCAAACTTACACTTGGGAAGGAAATGAAACTAAAATTTTACTCGTTCATGGCTGGGAAAGTAATGCTGCACGTTGGCAAAAAACACTACCTCACTTACAAAAATCCGGAAGTACTATTATTGCTATCGATGCTCCTGCTCACGGGCAAAGTAGCGGTAAAGAATTCAACGTACCTCTTTATGCTGAATTCATTAACAAAGCAGTACAAAAATACCAACCTACAATTATAATTGGTCATTCTATAGGAGGAGCAGCTTGTGTCTATCATCAGCACTTATTTCCTGAAAGCAGTATTCAGAAAATGGTTATTCTAGGAGCTCCATCCGATTTACAAACCCTGATCAATAATTATATCGCTATGTTAAGTTTAAACAAAAAAATGATTCCTCTATTAGAAAATCGTTTCATCACTCGTTTCAACTTTAAGCTAGATGATTTCTCTGGAAAAAAATTCGCATCAAATTTTACTATAAAAGGACTGATCGCACATGATACTGCTGATAATGTTGTCGCTTTTGAAGAAGGAGAGAAAATAGCCAGCACATGGAAAAATAGCCAATTTATAGCTACAAATGGCTTAGGTCACGGCATGCATGACGATGAGTTGTATCAGAAAGTTGTTGATTTTTTGTTTCCTGAAGATTAGAGAAAAGGTTCTAAAAAAAAGCATGTTGCTTTTTTTTAAAAATTGACTAAAAATCTAAGAAGTCTAAACAACTATTTTAAATTGTTTGTATAATTCTTTTTCTCCTTTTCCTGTAATAATTATTGCTCTGGAATTCTCAGTTTTTCTTAACCAATCATTAGCTATCATTTTATTTAATAACGACGTGACCAGGGATCCTGCCATGTGATTTTTTCTTTCACTCCAATCAAGACAAGTCTTCAAGAATAACCGTCTTTGTTTCCTGACTTCATCTACATTTATTCCGAAGTCCGAAAACCATTTTATTCCTTCTTCACTAATTTCAAAATCGTTGTTAGTCTCGATAATTATATTCTGCTCTAATAAACTATTTGTTAAAGCCACACCTATTTTCCCCGCTAAATGGTCATAACAAGTTCTGCAATATTTTATTGGCGGAAGTTTTTCGGTATTCTTTTTTTGAGGAATTTTTTGTGGAGGAATAAGATTTGCCATTGCTTCGATAGCATAAGCAATTTCTTTACTTGAAAATCTATAATATTTATGACGCCCCTGTTTTTCTACACAAAGTAAATCGGCATCTAATAACTTCCCCAGATGCATGCTTATATTTTGTGGCGATGTATTCCCTACAATTGCCAATTCCGTAGCTGTAAATGCTTTTCCATCAAGCAATGCCCACATAATCGATGCTCGTGTTGGGTCACCTATTAATGTTGCGATTTTTACAAATTGTTCTTCCATTTTATGCAATCATAGTTAAATACAGACTGAAGTATAAATACGTAAAGTTAAATAACTTTGTTAAAAATCATAACCTATGTCACCCACTTTATTCTCTCAATCAGATATCAAAGATCCTTATTATGTATATAAAACAATGCTTGAAAAGCATTCTATATTTTGGGATGATGCAAACCAAATTTGGATGATTTATTCTCATGAATATTGCACCAAAATTCTAAATAGTCCCAAAGTAAATATCCCTGCTATTAATCCTAATAACGAACAAGAACTTAATGAATATACTCTAAAAATCATCAATCATTTATCCCGATTATCAAACGGAATTCAGCATGTAATAGCAAAAGAAACTGCAATGCTTTTATTTGCTAACATGAAATCAATTGACATTAATCAAATCATAGCCGAATTACTAGATAGCAGATTAACCGAAAACAAAATAGATTGGGTTGACTCTGTTTGCAAAAAACTTCCTGTTTTGGTTATTTTAAAAAGCTTTGGTTTTGATCAAGATGATTGTAAATTCATTTCTAAAAAAATAGAACATCTTGTAAAAATAATGCACCCTAATAAATCTGCTAAACAAATTCAGGCTATTAATGAAATCTCCGAAAGCAGTTATTCAATAATAAAAAAACAGCTGTCGAATCTCAGTTTTTATCAGCCTTTACTAGATAAAATATCTGAATCACATCAGATTACTTTAGAAGAAACGACAACAATATCTGTGAGCAATTTGATCGGATTATTGATTCAAAGTTATGATGCTGGCAGGGGAATTTTGAGTAATTCTTTATTACAAATCATTAATAACCCAAATCTAATTTCTAAGAACAATATTGACAAAACCCTGATACAAAAATTGGTTATCGAAACTCTACGATTTGATCCACCAATCCATAATACAAGAAGAGTTGCAATTACAGATATTATATTAGATAAAACAGTAATTAAAAAAAATGAAATTCTATTATTGGTACTCGCTTCGGCAAATCGTGATCCTAAAAAATTCGATGATGCACTGAGCTTTAATATCGAGAGAATCAATAACAATGATAATCTTACCTTTGGGATTGGCAGCCATATGTGCCTTGCTAAATACTTTTCGATTCATCTTACAACCGAGACTTTATTTTATTTATTAAATAATTATAAAACAATTACATCTCTAGAAAATAACATTCAGTACGAACCTTTGATAAATGCCAGATTACCTAAAAACATCTGGATTTCTATTCAATAATTTAAATAAATATGATAGCAGTAATTTTTGAAGTAATTCCTAACGAAGAAAAAAAACAAGAATATCTTGACATCGCTGTAAGCTTACGGCCAGAGCTAGATAAAATCTCTGGTTTTATATCTATAGAGCGATTTCAGAGTCTTAATGATCCGGGAAAGATTTTGTCTTTGTCATTTTGGAAAGATGAAGAAAGCATCCAACAATGGAGAAATCTCGAAATGCATCGTAATGCTCAATCTAAAGGGAGACAAGAAATTTTTAAAGATTACCATTTAAGGATTGCCGATGTAAAAAGGGATTACGGAATGTTCAACAGAAAAGAAACACCAAAAGATAGCCCTTTTTAGAGGTTCTGAGGTTCGGAGGTTCGGAGGTTCGGAGGTTCGGAGGTTCTGAACTAAAAAAGCATGCTACTTTTTTAGTTATTATTAAAATTCAATAATATAAGAAATCTAAATCCCAATGATCTAAGAAATCTAAGAAGTCTAAAAGGTCTAAATCCCAAGATGTCTATTTTTTGATTACTTTTGCATTATGGAAGAAAATCTAAAACGCCTCAACAAATTCATTGGAGAAACTGGGTATTGTTCTCGTCGTGAAGCTGACAAACTAATCGAAGAAGGACGCGTAACCATAAACGGAGTTGTGCCCGAAATGGGAACAAAAGTTTCACCTAATGATGAAATACGCATAGACGGAAAGTTAATCGTAGAAAAGCACGAAAAACCCGTTTATTTAGCTTTTAATAAACCTGCCGGAATAGAATGCACCACTAATTTAGAAGTTCGTAATAACATTGTAGATTATATTAACTATCCTAAGCGTATTTTTCCAATTGGAAGATTAGACAAAGCCAGTGAAGGATTAATTTTTATGACTAATGATGGCGATATAGTAAACAAAATTTTACGCGCAAGAAATAACCACGAAAAAGAATATACTGTAACGGTAAACAAGCCTATAACTGATCGTTTTATTGAGCGAATGGGAAATGGAGTTCCTATTCTGGACACGGTAACTAAAAAATGTAAAGTTGAACAAATAAGCAAATACATTTTTAAGATTATCTTGACTCAAGGTTTAAACCGTCAGATTCGTAGAATGGCTGAATATCTAGGATATGAAGTTACGGCCTTAAAACGTATTCGTATTATTAATATCTCTCTTGATGTTCCCCTAGGTCGCTACCGTGATTTAACCGATGCCGAAATTAAAGAGTTAAATGAGCTTATTGAACCTTCTAGTAAAACAGAAGAAGCCAGTTTACCTAAAATTGAAGCTCCAAGAAAGAGAACTGAGTTTATAAAAAGAGATGATCCTCGATTTAAGAGAAAAGGAGATTATTAATCTAATCTTCTATAAAATATATTTCAAGAAAAATCCTCAACATGAGGATTTTTTTTTGACTACATTATTATTCTATCAATAAGTATTAGGAACAATTTGGTGATTTATTCCAATTACCACTTCCATACCAATCATTTACAAGATTACCTAACAAATCTACATTGGGTTGCTCTTGGAATGCATAAACCATAACTCCTCCGTAACTATTATTCTTCAACCATTCAACAGCCGTAGTTAGTGGTTCTGGTGATTTCCCTGATTCGAAACCACAAACTAATGTATTTTTAGCCATTCCCAATTCATAATAAACAGGAAGTCTATTTTCTGGCGTTTCCCAATAAGACATCTCCCAACCATAAGAAAGGTTATCTACCAAAGTCCTGTTTTGGTAAACAGGAGTAAAATATTGACTATCTTCAAATAAAGCCTTCGAAATAATGATATCGGGCATAAGTCTTTTCATCATTGTAGTAACCATAACTAATGAAGATGGATTCTGGTTAGGATTTTTACTGTATTCATCATCAATATCAATTCCGTCTAATCCCAATCTGTCTACTACCTCTTTTAACTGTTCTGCAAAATTTGCTGCTGTTGCAGCATCTGGAAACTCAGACCATCCTGAATCATCCCAATTATTCAAAAAAGTTAGCAATACCGTTATCCCTTTATTTTGTAGCTCTTGAACTACTGCTGACGTAAGTCCAGCATACTCAGGGTTACCAACTGCATATGGATATCCATCAGGCACTTTGGTATTGGGAGCCAATTCTATCATTTTTGAAGGAAAAGGCTTCAGATTTATATTAGCCGCAAAAATGCAAACTACATCAACTGCAGCACTCCCATCTGCCATTGTATAACAACCAGCTGTTTGAATTTCACTTAAAGTTACATAAGCGACAGACATACCTGTTTTTTGATATGAATCACATTGCGGTGCACTTCCATACCAAGGCTCTCCACTAAAAAATACTGCATCTCCAGGATTAAAAATCCCTTTATCCCCCAAATTTTCAAGAATCATTCCTTCTCTACAAAAGAAGAAGAAGGTAATTTTTGGATTTTTAATTGCAATACGTTTCGCTTCTTCTAGAGTACAATTCGGAACTTTTTTAATTAAAGTATTCCAGTCTGCACCTTTAAACATTGCCGAATTAGCTTTTTTTATCCAGGCCATTTCTATTTTTTTTTAAAATTTATTGTTTTCTAAAATCTATTAATCCAAAGTACATTTGTCCTTTTTAAATAAATTTCAGCATATAAAAATTATGTGATTTTATTCCTATAAAAAAACTAGAAATACATAAAGAGCATTTCTAGTTTTAGAATTAAGAATAAACTAATTAAAAATTAAAAAGTATATTTAATTTCTATTACGCTCATCTGCCCTTGTACGATTGTTGACCATTGTCCTGTGAATTCTGCGCCATATGAAGCTGCAATTACAGAGCCTACTTTTTGAGCCTCATCATTACTCCATAATGGTCCAGCCAAAACATTAGTTTTAAATTCGTTATTTCCTCCACTTTTTACGTTTAATTCTAATTCAACTACACTCATTTGATTTTCTACAACGGTACTCCATTGTCCTGTCCATTTACCTTGATGTGCAGCTGCTACTAAAGGGGCTTTTTCATTTGCATCTTGTTGATTCCAAATAGGACCTGCTGGGATATTAACTTTAAATGTTGCCATGATAAATATTATTTAAAAATTTATTATTTCTGACTTTTAAGGCTTTTTCAGATATGCCTCGTTTTTTTGAGTGGTTTCTGAACTCCACTTTCATTTATATTTAAATAATCAACAAACAACTTTTTATAGGTTAAAAATAACGGTAGGTTATTATTTATTGATCACTTAAATAAAAAATTAAAACATGCTAGCCTATCTTTAATTTTCTATAGTAAAGCTACATAAGAACATTATCCCTCAACACAAAAATGTTACAAAGCAAAGAATCAATGTTATAAGAAAATGAAAAGATAGTATAACGTTAGAGACAGAAAAAAAAGGCAAAAAAAATCCTTCCTATTTAATGAAGGATTTTTCAAATGGTGTCAAGATATAAAAAGTGCAGATTTATCTCAATATCCGAAACTTTCGAACAAGGTCTTTGTATTTATCACTTAATGTAATCTTATGATTCCCTTTTAGAACAACCAGATTATCATTAACTATTATTTCTTCTATTTTACTTGAATTCACAATATAATTACGGTGAGTTTGACTAAACTTAGCTGGATTTAAAAACTGGCTAATTTTAGTTAACGACATTAAAACTACAAACTTTTCGGTATCGGTAATTATATTGCAATAGCGATCTTCTACTTCTACATAAATAATATCTTCGATTCGTACTTTTTTCAAAGCTTTATTTTTCTTTATAAAAAGATATTCTTCGCTTATAACTGTATTTTGATCTTCGTTAAGAAAAACATTTGTTTGTCCATAAAATTTCTCAACAGCCATTTCTAGTGCATACAAAATTTCTAATTCATTAAATGGTTTCAACAAAAAACTAAAAGGTTTAGTCAGTTTGGCTCTTTCAAAAATCTGACGATCTTTTGAGCTTGTCAAAAACACAAATGGTTTTATTCCATTAGGCACTATTGTGATTGTCTCTGCAAAAGTTACCCCCTCAGGCTTTCCGTCTAAAAAAACATCTATAATTACTATATCAATTGTGTTTTTATAAAACAAATCTAGGGCTTCAGCATAGGTTCTTGCTACTCCTACAATAGCATAGTTATTAGCAATAAGCACTTTAGAAAGAGCATCACTTTCTGCAGGAGTATCTTCGATAATAAGAACATTTATATTATCCATTATTATTAGCCTTTGGTAATATTATAATTATTTTAGTTCCAATATTTTCTTCACTTTCAATTTCAAACTTTCCTCCATTTTTAAAAATCATTGTTCTACACAATTGCATTCCTAATCCCGTTCCTATCCCGTCATCGTTTTTCTTTCTAGAAAGTAAAACTGTTTCTTTTAAAAGTATTTCCTTCGTTTCAGTGCTCATTCCGACTCCTGTATCTTCTATCACTAAATAACAAAAATCTTCATCTGAAGGTCTTGAATAAATCGAAATTTTCCCATTCTCTTTTGAAAATTTAATAGCATTATCAAGTACATTTCGAATAATTATCTTTAGCGAATCCAAATCTGCATATACAAAATCTGAAGTAGCAACCTTGTTTTCAAAATGAATATTTTTATTAAGCATTAAAGGCTTATAATTATATTCTACATGTTGTATGATAGTATACAATTGCAACGGTTCCTGATAAAAATAAGCTTGTTTTGTTTGTAGTAAAGCCCAATTAAGCAGGTTGTCTAACAAATTATAAGCACCATTGGCAATCATACTGTTGTTATGGAGCAACACATCAAGTTCTGCAAAATTCTTACTTTCAAGATTCTCAATTAATTTAGTATTACTAATTTTCAAAGCGCTCACTGACGCCCTAAGATCATGACTTACTATCGAAAACAATCTATCTTTTGCCGCATTTAATTCATCTAATTCATTTTTTTGAGCTAGTATAATTTTATTGTTTCTTATTTTTTGCCTGTAAAAATACCCCCCCGTAACAAACAAGATTAATAATAATATAGAAGATATTAGCAAACCATTTCTTTCGGCTATTTTCACCTTATTCTTCGCCTCAAGTACATTAACCTCTTTTTGTTTTTCTTTTAATGCAAATTTCTTTTCCAAGTCAGCAATCGCCCATACTTTATTCTGATCATTTAAAGAATCTTTCCAAGCTTCATACTCTTTTCGATATGCCAAGGCCAATGGAAAGTTTTTTCTATTTTCTTCAACCACAGCCATATTTAAAGTTGCAGTTTGCTTTAATTCTAATGATTTAACTTTTTTAGATAAATGATATCCTTTCTCAAAATAAGGAATTGCCTGTTTGTCTTTGTATTGGTCATAATACAGAGTAGCTATATCCATATAAGATCCTATCAATAATAAAGTGTCTTTTTCAGCTTCTTGCAGATTGGCACCTTTAAAGAGATACTCTTCTGCTTTATCAAATTTATTGAGGTGTAAATAACATAATCCTATGTTATGTAAAACAGTACTATTTTTAATATCATAGACAAATTCATTAGGTAGCTTTTCTATTTCTTGAAAATATTGCAAGGCATTTTTTAATTCATTTTGCTCTAATGCAATTTCACCTAATTTCATTTTTACTTTATAAAAGAACGGAAAATTATTAGAAATTTTTCTTAGTTCTTCTTTAGATTCCTTAAAGAGTTTTTTTTCTTTAAAACTAATTCCTCTAAAATAATGGCAGAAATCTTTTAGTTCTTTATTTTTAACATTACTAATTTCTTTCATAGAATAGACCAAAGTTGAATCCCAATTACTTTGTCTAAAAAACATCTGAGCTTTATTAAAATTTGTTCTTTCTTTAAATTTTTGGGCTTTTGCTTCAATTGCAATGGACATTAAATTACCAACACGTTGTTGTTCTTGAGAAAAAAGAAAGAAGGAAAGAAAAAATAATATTGAAGTGGTTAACAATCTAATTTTAGTCATTACACTCTTGTACTTTATATATTTTTTACGAATTAAAACAAAAGCGTTATAGATTTTTAGTCTATAGCACTTTTATCTTGTATACATAAGGAAACAGGCTATCCAGCCTGAACTGTTGTTACAGTCCCTCTTGACCCTATTGGATCAACATCCCAAAGGAAAGTTACGATTGTTTTTATTTGTGAAAAATCATCAAACGGTATTGGGTCTGCATAAAAGGTAACTTCGTAAACATTAAATTCCTTAGCTACTGTCTCTACCATATCGTAGCATACAAAAAATTGCAACTGAGGAATCCCTTCGATATTTACATAGCAATTCTGATAAATACTTAAACACAAATCAGTTTGCTCATCTTCAGCTATAAAAACTACAGCTTGCACAACAAGCTTTTCTTTATTGTTTTCAAAACTTGCTTGAACAATTGGAGGTAATAGTGCTTTCGATCTATTTTCTGGGAACGAAACTGAACCAATTGGTCTTGCATCAATACTTTCAATACATACCCCAGGAGGATATTTTATTAAAACTTCCGAATTTAAATTTGTTGTACTCATAATTTTAAGGTTGTTAGTTTATAGGTTTGGGGCCTAATAATAGTTAATAAATTATTTTAAAAATACCGAATAACCTATATCAACATTACTAATGCATAAATAGTGTTAATCCTATATCAAATATAACAAAGAATTTCCTAATAAGTTTTAAACTTTTAAAAATAATAACCTGACAACTAGGTTTTTACACATTTGAATACTTTGTATAAAAAAACCTTAAACAAATGTTTAAGGTTTTTACTCAATTTTACTATATATGTTTAGTTTTTAGCACTTCGCATTTTTCTTGCCTGCAATGTGTTTTTAAGTAACATTGCAATGGTCATTGGTCCTACTCCTCCTGGAACTGGTGTTATAAATGATGATTTCTTACTTACTTCATTAAAATCAACATCACCTGTAATTACATATCCTTTTGGATGTGTAGCGTCTTCAACTCTTGTAATTCCAACGTCGATAACTACAACTCCATCTTTTACCATATGTGCTTTTAAGTAATTCGGAACTCCTAAAGCTGTAATAATAATATCGGCATTTTTAGTAAACTCTTCTATATTCTTAGTTCTACTATGCGTAAGCGTTACTGTTGAATCTCCTGGATTTCCTTTACGGCTCATCAAAATACTCATTGGTCGTCCTACAATATGACTACGTCCAATAACTACTGTATGTTTTCCTGCAGTTTCTACTTTATAACGTTCTAACAACTGCATGATTCCAAATGGTGTAGCTGGAATAAAAGTTTCCATCTCTAAAGCCATTTTACCAAAGTTTGTAGGATGAAAACCATCTACATCTTTATCTGGATCTACAGCCATTAAAATCTTTTGTTCGTCGATATGTTTTGGTAAAGGCAATTGTACGATGTATCCGTCTAGATTATCATCTTCGTTTAATTCTTTAATTTTAGCCAACAGCTCCTCTTCAGTAATCGTTTCTGGTAAACTTACCAAAGTTGAATCGAAACCTATTTGTTGACATGATCTTACTTTACTACCTACATAAGTTAAACTAGCTCCATCGTTACCAACGATTACAGCAGCTAAATGAGGCACTTTACCTCCTGCATCTTTAATCGCTTGCACTTCTATTGCAATTTCGTTTTTAATATCTTCAGCTGTTTTTTTCCCGTCTAGTAGTTGCATTGTTTTTTTTAAGTTTCAAGTTTAGTATTTTAGGTTTCAAAAATAGAAACCTAATATTTATATTAGTAAAAAAGTTTCAAATTTCAGTCTCAAAAAATTGAAACCTGAAACTTGAAACTATCTTTTTTATCTCGGCATTCCTCCTGGCATTCCTTTCATGCCTCCCATCATTTTCATTAAATTCTTTCCGCCTGGGCCTTGCATCATTTTCATCATTTTGCTCATTTGGTCGAACTGCTTCATCAGTTGATTTACTTGCTCGATTTTGGTTCCGGAACCTTTTGCGATTCTAGCTTTCCTTTTCACATCGATTACTGCTGGCTTACTTCTTTCTAATGGCGTCATCGAGTGTATGATTGCTTCAATATGCTTGAAAGCATCATCTTCAATTTCTACATCCTTCATGGCTTTTGAGGCTCCTGGTATCATTCCTACCAAGTCTTTCATATTACCCATTTTCTTTACTTGCTGAATTTGCGATAAGAAATCATCAAAACCAAATTCGTTCTTAGCGATTTTCTTTTGAATTTTTCTTGCTTCTTCTTCATCAAATTGTTCTTGTGCTCTTTCTACTAACGACACAACATCACCCATACCAAGTATACGCTCTGCCATACGAATAGGATAGAACACATCGATTGCGTCCATCTTCTCTCCTGTACCTACAAACTTAATTGGTTTGTTTACTACTGATTTAATTGAAATAGCAGCTCCTCCACGTGTATCTCCATCTAATTTGGTAAGGATAACTCCGTCGAAGTTTAATATATCATTAAATGCTTTTGCAGTATTTACAGCATCCTGACCTGTCATGGCATCCACAACAAATAAAGTTTCTTGCGGCTGGATTGCTTTGTGAACACGTGCAATCTCGTCCATCATTTCCTGATCTACGGCTAAACGTCCTGCTGTATCGACAATAACAACATTAAATCCGTTAGCTTTAGCATGTTTAATCGCATTCTGTGCAATCTCTACAGGATTTTTATTTTCTGGTTCTGAGTAAACCTCAACTCCTATTTGATCTCCTACAACATGCAATTGGTTTATCGCCGCTGGACGATATATATCACACGCTACTAAAAGCGGTTTTTTATTCTTTTTTGTTTTTAAATAATTAGCAAGTTTTCCTGAGAAAGTAGTTTTCCCTGAACCTTGCAATCCTGACATTAAGATAACGCTTGGTGTTCCTGACAAGTTTATTCCTGCTACATCACCCCCCATTAACTCAGTAAGTTCGTCTTTTACCAACTTAACTAATAATTGTCCTGGTTGTAACGTAGTTAAAACGTCTTGACCTATTGCTTTTTCTTTTACTTTGGTAGTAAAATCTTTAGCAATTTTAAAGTTAACATCGGCATCAAGTAAGGCACGACGAACTTCTTTTAAAGTTTCGGCAACGTTTACTTCTGTAATTTTACCGTGTCCTTTTAATATATGGAAGGCTTTATCTAACTTATCACTTAAATTATCAAACATACTATTTTCTTTATTTGAAGTGCAAAGATAATCTAATTAGACATTTCAGGCAATTTTTATTTAACTGCAAAGTACGTTTTGATTTTACCGCAAAGTTCGCAAAGTATTACGCAAAGCTCGCAATGCATTTTCTTCGCAAAGTTTCTTGTTTCTCGCGGATTTAGCAGATTATTTTTTAAAGTACAAAAGAAAAAAGCGCAAAAGAAAAAACCTTTGCGCCTTTGTAACTTTTTGTCTATGAACCTTTAAATTAAAATTGAAAATAGATAAATGGTTGTGAACCTGCAACTGCTGTTGCATAAACGATCCAATACACAAATCCTAAAACTATTGCTTTTCCTATTAATGGAGTATTATCGAACACAAACTTCATTTTGGCTATAATAGTTTCAGGTAAAAAGTGCCATACATAACCAAATAACATCAATAAAAATACGTTTTTATATCCTATTATTATTGTTTGCCAATGCTCTGGTTCAAATGTTAACTGACCAATATTATTAATTACTTGTATTGCCGTATCAAAATCTTTTGCACGGAAGAATATCCAACAGAAAACTACAAAGTGAAATGTAAGTAGTATCGAGAAGAATTTCCAAATAGAACTGAATCCGTTGCTTTCTTTCTTAGAAGGAAAAAGCTCTACAACTATTTTATGAACCGCCAAAGCTAATCCGTGTAATGCTCCCCAGATTATAAACTGGGCTCCTGCGCCGTGCCACAATCCTCCTAAAAGCATTGTAGTAAATAAATTAAAATTAGTTACCATCGTCTGTTTTAATTTGCTTGAAAGCAAAAATGACAAACAAAAAACAGCTATTCCTCCTACTGCTATTACCAGCGGAATAATACTCTCTGCTGAATTTGTAATTCCCCAAAGTAATAATCCGAAGAAGAATAAACTAGGAAATAAAAATCCTGCAAATGTTCCTTCTCTGTTTCCTCCAATAGATATATATAAAAAGTCTTTTAACCAAGTTGATAACGAAATATGCCATCTTCTCCAGAAATCAGTAATCGACACCGATTTATATGGTGTTCTAAAGTTAGCTGGTAATTTAAACCCAAGTAATAATGCAATTCCGATTGCCATATCTGAATATCCTGAGAAATCACAATAAATTTGGATTGCATATCCATAAGACGCCATTAAATTCTCAAATGAGGTGTAACTCATAGGCGTATCAAAAACACGGTCTACAAAGTTGACTGAGATATAATTCGAGATCACTGTTTTCTTAATTAAACCTCCGATAATTAAAAACAAGGCATTATTTACATCCTCTTTGGTAAGGTTTAATTTTTGATATATCTGTGGCAAGAAATCTTTGGCTCTTACAATTGGTCCAGCAACTAATTGCGGGAAGAAAGAAACAAAGAATAAATACTCAATATAATTTTTCGTTGGTTTAATCTCTTCACGATAAATCTCAATGATATAACTCATCGATTGAAATGTATAAAATGAAATTCCCACTGGAAGAAAAATATCATGTAGCTCAAAATTACCATGAAACATATCGTTATATGTAACAATCATAAAGTTCATGTACTTAAAATACCCTAGCAATCCTAAGTTTAGGATTACACTTATTATCAGGTATATTTTCTTTCGAGACTTTACAGTTTCATTGTAAATTATTTGACTCAATCCGTAATCTACAACTGAGGAGACTAATAATAGTAAAAAATATATTCCGCTAGATTTATAATAAAAGAAAAGCGAGAATAGAATAACATACGTTAATCTTAAATAAAATGTTTTGCGTAAAAAAGCATACACAAAATAAAAAACCAAAAACAATCCTAAGAATAAACCGGTATTGAATAATAATTTTTCTTCTGGATTATATATAAACCAACCCTTAACTTGTTCTAATGTAAGCGCACCAAAATTTTGAACGAACCAATCATTAATGCTATCAACTGTTATCAACTTATTTTTTTAATTTAAAATTATTGTATTCGTTTAATAATGCTTTCGAGAACAAGTTTCCTTGTTTTTCATATCCTTTTTTGGAATAATGTACCCAATCTGGACCTATTAATCCTTCGGCTTTTAGCTTTCCGATTCCTTGCATACCTCCAAACTCATTATACAGATCCCAAACTGCTAATCCATCTGTCTGAGCTGTTTCATATATGTGTTTTGTATAATCGGCAACAAATGTATTGGGTTTTCTTCCTTTTAATAATGATGGCGGTGGCGTCATAACTAGTACAGGAACATGAATATTTTGCGCTTTTAGATTGCTTATAAACTCTCTTAATTGTTTTATGTAACTCGAAGCTTCTAATCTATCATAACTTTCGTTTGTTCCTAATGACAAAACTATCATATCAGGATGCAACGATTTTAGTTGCTCAAAGAAAACTGGATATTTATTATAATCAGAGAACTTTGCACCATTTACTCCAATACCGCTATAAATTAATCCTGACGAATTTTTCTCGAGAATCAATCCGTTAAGCTCATATTTCTTAGCATCTTTATTTGGAATAAGATAAATTTTATCTAACGCTTGCTCTGTATTATAGTAATGTGAGAATGAATCTGATTCTATATCTAAAGGAACGTATTGTGATTGTGAGATTGTTTTAGGGCGTGTTTCATTTGTTACAATCTTTAATGTCCTCCCCGCTCTAATAGCATTCGATTTTAAATGATTGGCTCTTTTTATCTCCGCAATCGAAACGTTGTATTTATCCGCAATAAGCGAGATTGCCTCTCCTTTTTTGATTTTATGCGTAATTACTTTTCGCTCCGAGGATTGAATCATATTTGTTTGAATGCGAGTTGCCAAATCAAACATATGCTGGTTTTTAGGTGTAATGATCTTGATTGTATTAAACTTATACACTGGATCTTTTACATTAACTTCGATTACAAACCCATCTGTGTTTCTCCAAAGTGCTATTCCGCTTAAGCCCATTGGACAATCTTTTACTGGAAGAATATTTCGATAGCTTTCCCAAACTTTATTCGAACGGAAACGTTCGTTATAAGAACCATTTGTTTTTGCTAATGAATATGGAAAAATAAAACCTCTTCCTGCATTTCCTAATTCTTTTTGGAGATCTTTTCGAATTTCATTTGTCATCAGATCACTCTGAATGTGTGAATCTCCTATATGAACAATATTTATTTTATGGTTACTATGATTTTCATTGTCTTTTAATCTCTTAAAAAAGTTATCTAATACTTTCGCATTATAAATTTGATTTCCTACCAAAGGCTCTACAGTTGTTGTATCTATATTGCTAATCATTTTTTTGGTCATTAAAATTGGCTCTGCCTTTTGTGCTTTATTATTAGACGCAAAAAGAAGACAACAAAAGAAAATAATAAGTTTATTCATCTACACTATCGTTTATTACAGACATAGAGTCTGTATTTGTTTTCCTGACTGTTTTTCCTTTTTTTATGCCCGCTTCTCTTTTTTCACGTAAAACTTTATATTGTTCGTATCCTTTATTTAATTGATCATAAAGTAATCCTCCAATTGCTTTGGCTCCTCGTTGATTAAAATGCGTATAATCTTTATTCGCTTTTGCTGGTGCTTCATCTACCCATTTTACCATTGAACCGTCTCCACCCATCAAAGTATATAAATTCACAAATCCTGATTCTGTCTCTAAAGCATAACGTTTTTGAGCTTTCATTAAAGGAACAACTGCTGAATCAGTTTTCATTTGCATATCATATTTTGTCGATTTATCTGCAGTCGAAATGATTAAAATAGAAACTCCTGGAAAAGATGCTTTTATTTTATTAACCGCTTTAGTCATCCCTTTTCCGTACCAAGAATAATTTTTTGTACCATAATTCAAAACGTTAGTTCCATAATGAAGTATGATCAAGTCATATTTTAAATTGGCATTAAAACTTTGCATTACATTGGCGTCAAAAATAGAAATTGGCATTCCCGAATTCCCTCTTTGCGAGAAGTTGTCTACATGGACTCCACTTCCATTATCAAAATTAAAGCCATAAATTGGAATTGAATCTGCATGAATAAAATTAGCTTTAAATCCTTTAATGCTTTTTGAAGTCACTTTTATAGTGTTGACCAAATTATTTGGAGCAAGAATTTTGGATATAGTATCTTTACCTATTATGAAATTTACTTTCCCTGATTTTGATGATTTTCCGTAATACAAAGTTGGATTATCCAAACTAGTAGCAAATTTACTTAAACCTGCTTCGTATGAAACCCAAGTTGAATTTGACTTGTCATTTGCAAAAAAGACGTGTCCATTTACTCCAAAAGGACTTATCGGTTTCTTTACATTAAGATATGATTGTGCCTTCCAGTTTTTAGAAGATAATGATTTCACCGAAGCTCGTGATGCAGATGACTCTGAACTGATAGAAACAAACCCAACTCCTGTACCTCCAAATCGCTCTTGGTAATTATTTCTAACATCTTGCACGATTAAATCACCATCTGTCATTGAATCACCATAATAGGCAATTCTTACTTTTGCTTCCGGATGCTTTTCTAATTGGTATAATTTATCGTAAAAAGAAATCAGGTATTGATATCCCTTATAATCATCGAAAGTTTCCGATGGAAATTCTATACCCTCATTAGAATTAAAAGTAATATTCTCCTGTCCTTGCTGGTCAGCATCAGTACTATCTCCTTTTTTAGATACTCCTTCTTTTTCAAATGATTCTAAAAGCATACTATCCACAAGTACATTTTTGGAGTCAACTTTACTTTCAGGGAAAATTTTATCTGGTAATATTTGTTTAAAACCAATGAAAGCTACAAATGCTAATGCAATAATTGCAAAAGACTGAAAAAAATAAGATTTTGTATTCACTTGTAATTATAAATTTTGAAGACTAAAATCAATAAGAATCCTACTACTCAAATTTCCTATTAATTTAATTAAAACATTTGCAAAGATAGAATAAACAATAATCTATCTTTCTTTTTTTTTGATTAAATGAAAAATAAAAAAGAGGCTAGATAAATCTAACCTCTTTCCAAAAAAAAATAAAAAAAACCAAGTAATCTTCTAATTGAATTTAAACATAGTCTTGTACAAAGATTGATTCCTAAAATTTATAACCAAGCTAGATTTACAAACAATAATCCGAGTATTTAAAGAGCTCGTTAGTATTATATTATTCCAGAAAAGAAGGAATGTTTTTCTTCACAATCTTAAAATAAACTTTTTTAGAGATTACAATTATTGATATATAATCTTCCCTGACTTTACTTCTTGATTATCTGACATGATTTTATAGTAATACAACCCTTTTTTATAATGAGTTGGAATATTCCATTTTACAACTTGATTTGGAGTAACTGTCCCTTTAAACACTGTCGTTTTATTACCCAGTTCTTCAGAATAAACAACTACCTCTATTGCTCTGTCTTCAGAAAAACCAGTAGCAAAATTAACTGCATCTGATGTTGGGTTAGGATACATTACTAACGAATCAGACAAGGCAGCCGCAGCCTCTTTATTTATGACACTATTTTTAACAAGAAAAGTTGTCCATGGTAGAATTGTGATAATATTACTCCTTGAGGTCTTGTTTCCAGAGATAACAGTTCTCCAATATTTATTAGTTAAACCACCATTACCTTTACCACCTATATAATAATTTTGTTCATGCCCTACCCCATGCACTCCATCTATCCCCTCACCTTCAAATTCATCATATTTCTCATAGTAATATTCAAATTTTCCTGTACCACCACTAGGTATTGTTCCGACAATATTGTTTCCTGATAATGTAATAATATTATTGATAATCTCTTGAGCAGGTGAAACAAGCACATAATTGCTAACAGAATATTGACCTCCTGAGTACACAGCTCTTTCAATATATACATTATTTAATTCTACAAAATTGTAAGTAGCTGGATTAATACTAAAATTTTTTGTATTCTGATCAATAATTCCAGGAATTTCTCCTTCTAGAGCATAAATCAACCATCTATATTTATATTCTCCTATACCTCCAGTAGGAATACTCCCTTGTATCTCTGAGCCAGATATACTAATTGTATTATTTTCTATCTTTGGCGCTGGGATAACTGTTATTGTGACTTCATTACTTCTACCTATCTTTGAACCTGTTATATTCTCCCTAAAATATTTTGTCGTTACAAAAGGAGTCCCTGGAGAATAGTAATAATAAGTTTCACCAGGAATAAGTATTGCTTTCCCATTTTCGATTTTATACCATTGATGTGTATATCCTCCTCCTCCTTTACCAGTCAATAACGGAGCCAAACTACCCTCATTTATTGTAACATTGGTATTAGGCCAAAATCCCATATAAATCAATCCAGGTGGAATTACTGGAGGGGTTGTCGTTGATTCTTTTTTATAGTTTACCGTAATCCGAATCATACTTTTTTCATCTTGAAAACAACTACCATTTGTAGAAAACTTGTAAACAACCTGAGTATCAGTAGCTACACTTTTCTTAAACTTATACCTTAAAGTAGTATTCTGCCCTGGTGTTAAGACACTGCCATTTGTATAACTCTGTGACAAAACACCATCATTATTACCACAAGACAGCATTGTATTAAGAAACATCGGTGTAGGACTACTTCCATAACAATTAACCAATATATCAACAGTACCTTCTACTCCTGAATTAAGATCGATTGTTTTTGTCAGTGCGCTGTAAGTTATTGTATTTTGAGAAAAAACAATTTCTCCAAAAAACATTAAACTCATTAAAAGGAGTAATTTTATTTTCATAAAAATTCTTTTGAAGTTACATTGTAAAATAGAATCTTGGCAAATAATTACCAAGATTCCTTCTTCTTAGATTATTTTAAAAGTACATATTGGAATGTAGGATAACCTCTTTCTCCACCAGCATTTAGACCTCCTGTAAATTTCACTTTATAAACATTTCCTGCAGGATCTTTAACCACAAAGAAACGATCTGTTCTTACTACAAGCGCAGAAATTGGATTTCCATTTGCATCAGTTCCTCCTCCAGTAGTACTTCTCCAGTTTGAACCAATATTTCTTTGATCTTCTGTAAATTTAGTGTTATCAACATTTGCTAATGTAAATGCATCATATGTAAAAGCTGTTGTAAGTACCTGATAAGCTGTTGCACCACCTTTAAGATTGCCTAATACAAAATCTGCAAAATTATAAGGAACTAAACCTGCTCCCATCGAAGTTGTATTAGTAAAACTTGTGAAACTAATATCCCATTGTGCTTTTTGAGGTTCTACACTAACAGTTTTTTTATCCAAAAGACTTAAAAATGTAAAGTTATAGGCCGCATTTTTTGTAACAATGATTTCTTCGTGAGTTGTAGCTGCAATATCAGCATACTGGACCTTATAATCATTACCGCTTCTTAAAATTCTAATTTTTTTCCATCCTCTAGAACTTCCTGTACCAGAACCTTCTTTACCTGGTGTAGGTTTTTCAGAAGCAGGGTTACTCCCCATATTAATTAAATATACTTTGTTATCAACATCTATTGCAGAGATTGCCGCAATTGCTGTTTTAGCAATGTCTCCTGTAGGATTATCAACTTGAGCAAGGCTCCCATTTCCATTAACAATCATTGTAGCATCTTCCTCTTGAACTTCATCAATATTAGTACTAGCTGTTTGCTTAGCAGACATTTTCACAGTATGGTTTATTACAACTCTAAAATCTGTTCCAGAATAAAAACCTAAATCCCAAGAAGTTCTTAGAACACTTGTCATTTTTCCGCTACTTAAATCAACAAAAACTTGATTTGGCATTGTTGGACCACCAACTTCAGGGGCTAATGAACTTCCTAAAGATGCAGTTTCATTAAAGTTTACCTGAATAGTTTTGTTTTCTGCAATTGTAGTATTAATAGTAGCACTTAGAATAGTAAATACGACATTTTTTACCTGACCTTCAACAGCATCTTTTATTTTATTAAAAGTAAAAGATACAGAAGACACATTTTTTTCAAAAGGAATCACAACCGTTTTTCCTATAGCAGCTGGTAAAGTCGTAAAATCGGCACCAATAGCAACTGCAGTTTCAACAAATGATACGGTTACAGATCCTGCAGTAGCTGTAGGAGTAGCAAATTTTATCTCTATTGGAGTTGTAGCTGAAGTTAAATTTACTGAAGTTGTAGCAAAAGCGACTGTATTGACAGCAACTGCTTCATCATTGTCGCTATTACAGGCTATAAAAGCCAGTAATACGAAAGAAAGAATTAAAATAAAGTTCTTTTTCATGGTATATATTAATTAAAATTTAGGTTATACGTAAGTTTTAAGAAGTAAGATCGGCCATATCCTAACATCATGTCAGTACTGGTACCTCCATGCGCTCCTCCAGATACAACACCACCGCCAGACTGAACAGACTGAAGATTAGTTACATTAAATAAGTTTCTGGCTCCAACAGTAACTTCAAATTGATTTTTAAAGAATGATTTTCTAATAGAAGCATCCATCCAACTATAAGACTCCAGTTTTTCTAAAAAGAAACTGGCTTTTCCATCAATCCCTTTCCCTGCAACATACTGTTGCTGCTGTCCATTATATTTATAAAAAACAGCTAACAAAGTATTCCATTTAGGAATATTATAAGAAATACTTGAATTTAATCTTAGCGAATAAAAAAACTTATCATCCGATACTAAATTTTCCGCAGCTAGATCAAGTTTTCTAGAAATCCCAACCACTGCAGCTCCCACCATTACATTCCAATTTTTATAGGTGTAGTGTTCGATTGTTGAGATGTTCCACATTTTGTATTTGTTGATATTAACATATTTGTAATTCCAAGTCGGTTTAACCTCAGTTACTACCATATCAATTCGATCATCAACATCTAAATAAGTAACAGCTAAATTATTTGAAATTTGTGCACCAGAATCAAACGTACACGCTCTTTTAAAACTTACTTCATAAGAAGTACTATTTTCTGGAATCAAATCTGGGTTTCCCTGCATATTATGATTAGAATCAACAAAATATGTATACAGTTCATCAAAGTTAGGAGTACGGTATGATTTACCTAAAGAAGCTCTTGCTTCCAGGCCTTTATCAAAAAGATATCGCAGGCCTAATGAACTTGCATATTGATTTTGGAAAGCTGACTGAAATGAAAATCTAAGTCCTGGACGAATTGAAAATTTATCACTTACACCTATTTCGGCTACCGAATAAATATCATAATTCTCAAGTCTTTTTCTAATGTCTACAGCCTGTTGATTATCATCTCTAAAAGCTCCAACTGATGAATCATAAAATCCATTTTCATTTGTAATTTCATAGCCCAGCTGAAAATCAACTTTTTTATTATCAAAGAAATTACTCAATGTTCCTGTAGAATAAAATACTTCTTTTGATTGGTAATTATTTCTCTCGTTATTAAATTCGTTGTGCGTTTCAATTTGATACTCGAAATTTTCTAAATCACGTTCTTGTTTTTGTTGAGAAACAGAAACATTATATTTTAATTTTGAAAAGAGATTACCACTTGCATTTAGATGATGATAAAAACGATTTGTTATATATCTTTTATCCTTTGCAAAATAAGTGTCTAAAAAAGGATAATTATCTTGTATATTTAAGATTGGATTATAATAATGTACATCTTCACCATAATAATCAAATTTGTAGAAAATTCTAAAACTATCTTTTTGATACCCAAGAATAGCATTTCCTACCAATTGTTCTTTCGGCAGCTGTGTATAACCTCTAAGATCGTCATTTTTGTCATGATCTTTTCCTTGTTTATTATCATAAAAACCAGCCATTGCATTACGATTTGCTCCTATGTTAACAAACCAATTTTTATTAAAATTATGACCAATTTTAGCTGATTGTATATGACGCCCTTTATCAAAAAAAGCAAACTCATTTCCAACTGTTTCTTCTTGAACAGTAGCACTTATCTGCCACTTATATCCACCACCTTTTTTAGTAATAATATTTAAGATCCCTGTTACTGCATTTGCTCCATGAGTTACTCCCATCGAGCCTTCAATTATTTCAATACGTTCAACATCATCAAGATTCACCTGTGTTAAATCAACATTTGTCCCCATCCCGGTATCACTTACTAATGGTATATTATCAACCAAAATTTTAAAATACTGAGAATCTAATCCAAACATAGAAACCTTTGACCGTCCATCATCACCATTCGATGTCACACTAATATTCAGATACTGATTTAAAACATCTGCAAGATTATTTGCAGCCAACTGCTTTATATTCTCTTTTGTAATCACACGCACATTAAAAACTGACTTTTTTATAGATTGTGGTTCAAATTGCCCCGTAACAACAACTTCCGATAATTCGTTGGAACGAATACTATCTTTTTGTTTTTGCTGAGCAAAAAGCGTTTTACAAAATACTAGAGCAACAAATAGGATGATTTTGATTTTCATTATTTTTAATTAGTCTTAATAACTTCGGCAAATATATAATTATTTTAATTCATTCTAAATAAAATTTATATATTTGCTAAAAATTTTAAATCAAAAAAAACTAGTTATGATTACAAAAACCCTCTGTTTATCAGCCGTTATGGTGTTATCAGTAAATTTTGGATTTAGTCAGGAATCGAAAAAACAACAAGACATTAAATCAATAAAGTCAATGTGCGGTTGTTATGAAGTGAAATTTAATTTTGCTGAAACGTTCCAGTATCCTAAAGATTCTCTTACTTACAAACCTTCAGAAACAAAACACGAATCTGCTTTAGAATGGGTAGAGTTATTAGAAGATACTCCTAACAAAATAGTGATGCAACACTTATTAATAGTAAGTGACGATATGATTATCAAACACTGGAGACAAGACTGGTTATATGAAAACACTGACTTGTATTTATTTGACAAAGGAACTTCTTGGAAATATAAAAAATTAGATACAAAAGCAGTAAAAGGGCAATGGTCTCAAAAAGTATATCAAGTAGATGATAGCCCAAGATATGAAGGTTCTTCTTCATGGGTACATGTAGACGGACAAGATTACTGGGTAAATACTACCGATGCGCCGCTACCTCGTAGAGAACAAACAAAACGTAATGATTATAATGTTCTAAAAAGAAGAAACATTCATGAAATCACAGCTACTGGATGGAATCATGAGCAAGACAATGACAAATTGATTCGCGGTGATAGCGGAAAAGATGTTTTGTTAGCACAAGAAAAAGGAATGGATGTGTACACTAAAGTTGCAGACATTAAATGTATCGCTGGGCAAAAATGGTGGAAGGAAAACAATGCACTTTGGAAAAACGTTCGTGATAAATGGCAAACTCTTTTTGACAGACATCAAGACTTAAACCTAGAAGCTAAGGTAGACAGAAAAGCACTTTATTCTCTTTTGTTTGATTTAAAACCAACTGCTACAAAAGCAGAAACAGATGCAATCATCAACAAGTTTGTAAAAAAATAAAATATTTGTGTTAGTTATAAAAAGAGCCGTTAGTTTTAAACTAACGGCTCTTTTATTTTTACATTCTTTCAGGAACTTCTATTCCTAATAAACTGAAACTTGATTTTATAATTTCTCCAACTTTCTGAGAGAACTGTACTCGGAAAATCTTTTTAGTTAAATCTTCTTCTCCTAAAATATGTACTGATTGATAAAAGGAATTATACTCTCTTACCAAATCATATGTATAATTAGCGATTAAAGCTGGGCTATGATTTTGCGCGGCATTTTGAATTACTTCTGGGAAAAGCTCGATTTGTTTTACCAATTCCTTTTCTTTTTCGTGAAGCTCTTCGATTCCTGTTAATGTTACACCAAAATCAAAATCGGCTTTACGAATAATCGACTGAATTCTGGCATAAGTATATTGAATAAACGGACCTGTATTTCCAGCAAAATCAACAGACTCTTCTGGGTTAAACAAAATACGTTTCTTTGGATCTACTTTTAAAATGTAATATTTTAAAGCACCAAGTCCGATTGTATTATATAGCTTAGCTTTTTCATCGTCAGAAAAACTATCAAGCTTACCTAAACCTTCTGAAATTTCTTGAGCTGTATCGGCCATTTCCTGCATTAGATCATCGGCATCTACTACAGTTCCCTCACGGCTTTTCATTTTTCCCGAAGGCAAATCGACCATTCCGTATGATAAATGATATAAGCTTGAAGCCCAATCAAAACCTAGTTTTTGAAGAATTAAGAACAATACCTTAAAATGATAATCTTGTTCGTTTCCTACTGTATAAACCATTCCTCCAACATCTGGATGATCTTTTACACGCTGAATTGCCGTTCCAATATCTTGTGTCATATAAACTGCCGTTCCATCTGAACGAAGTACAATTTTACGATCTAATCCTTCATCTGTTAAGTCAATCCAAACTGAACCATCAGGATCTTTTTCAAAAATCCCTTTATCCAAGCCTATCTGAACAACATCTTTTCCTAATAAATAAGTATTGCTTTCGTAGTAATAACTATCAAAATTTACTCCAAGATTTTTATATGTAATAGCAAAACCATCATAAACCCATTGATTCATTTTGGCCCAAAGTTCTTTTACAGCTTCGTCACCAGCTTCCCATTTTAAAAGCATTTCTTGTGCTTCTAAAATTATCGGTGCTTGTTTCTTAGCTTCCTCTTCGGTTTTACCTGCTTGAATTAATTCATTGATTTGTTCCTTATAAACCTTGTCAAATTTGACATAGTAATTCCCAACCAATTTATCTCCTTTTAAACCTGTACTTTGGGGAGTTTCTCCGTTTCCAAATTTTTCCCAGGCCAACATCGATTTACAGATATGAATTCCTCTGTCGTTTATAATTTGAGTTTTATATACTTTTTTACCAGAAGCTTTAATAATCTCTGCAACTGAATATCCTAACAAATTGTTACGAACATGTCCTAGGTGCAATGGTTTATTTGTATTTGGAGAAGAGTACTCAACAATAATTGCTTTATCTGAAGGATTTGGTTCTACAAAACCATATTTTTTTCCATCTTTTATGCTATTAAAGAAATTCACATAATAAGTATCTGCGATAACAATGTTTAAGAAACCCGAAACCACATTAAAACGAGCTACCTCTGGAAGGTTTTCTACAAGATAGTTCCCTATTTTATTTCCTAATTCAACAGGATTGCTTTTAATCACTTTTAATAAAGGAAAAATAACCATCGTAATATCTCCTTCAAACTCTTTTCTAGTAGTTTGAAATTCGATTTTATCTACAGCTACATCAAATAAGGCTTGTATTGCTTTTTGTATAGAAGGCGTAAGAATTTGTGATAATGACATGTAAACTTAATTTTAAAGACTGCAAATATACTGCTTATTCATCAATTACAGAAAATGTAAAAGATTTAAAATCTAAGAATATCATGCACAATTAATACTGAAACAATTAAAACATCAACAATTTATTCAACTATAAATCATTGAAATACAAAGCACACTTCATATTTTTTCTATTTTTTTCAAAAATCCTGTAACATAAAACCAAAAGAATAGTCTTAATAGAAACTTTAAATAAATTTTAAACGAGAATAATCAACTTGTATTTAAAGATAAATCATCAATCAAAAAACAATTAACCTATTCTAACAAAATCAAATCCTATGAAACTTAAAATTATCATGTTATTGCTTATCGGAGTAATAACATCGGTACAAGCTCAAAATTCTGGAAGTATTTCTGGAAAAGTACTAGAGAAAGCCACTAATTCTCCAATCTCTTATGCTACCATTGCCGTAAAAGAAGAAGGTAAAACAATTGCAAGCGGAGTAACTGATGACAAGGGAGATTTTAACATAAAAAACATTCCTTTAAAAAATTACCTTTTAGAAATTCAATATATTGGTTTTAAATCATACAAAGCCAATCTTTATTTTAATGAATCAAAAAAAGAATACACTTTTAAAGTTGCTCTTGAAGAAGAAGCTACACAACTTAAGGGAGTAAACATCGTTAGCGAACGCTCGACTATTGAACAAAAAATCGATAGAAAAGTAATTACTGTTGGTAAAGACCTTACTACTGCTGGTGCTTCGGCTTCAGATATTATGAATAATATTCCTTCGGTAAATGTAGATCAGGATGGTAAATTATCATTACGTGGAAACTCTAATGTACGTGTATTAATTGACGGAAGACCATCTAACATTGATCCTGCTCAATTACTTAAGCAAATTCCATCTACATCAATCAAAAAAATTGAGTTAATCACTAACCCAAGTGCTAAGTATAACCCAGAAGGAATGTCTGGAATTATAAATATCGTTTTACATAAAAATGCCAATACTGGTTTTAATGGAAATTTCAATGCTGGAATAACTTTTGGTGAAACAGCTAAATACAATAATTCATTAGATTTGAATTACAAAGTAGGAAAGGTAAATTTCTTTGGAACTGCTGGGCGCAACTTTGGAGTTTATGCTAATGGCGGTCAAATTAATAGATTAGACAGAGATTTAACTCAAGGAATTGATGTTACAAGTGATAATGATTCTCACCTTTATAAAATTGGTATGGATTATTACATCAATGACCACAATACTATTTCTTTTTACACGAATCAAAACTCATTTGATGGTTTTACGAATGTAAATACTGATATTAATTATGGTGTAGGTACTACAAATGGTTTTCAAAAATCAAAGTATGACAATAAGAACAATAACAATACCTATAATTTAGCATACAAGCATCTTTTCAAAAAAGAAGGCCATACTCTTGACGTTGAAGGAAATTATAATGATTTCAAGCAACCTCAAACTGCTTATTTCGATTCAAAAAACATTAACAATGTAGAGTCGTCAATTTACAACGATTACATAAAAGATGCTAGAAAAAATAGTACTATAAACGTCGATTATGTTAATCCGTTAAATGAGAAAACAACATTTGAGGCTGGTGCCGAAGCAAGAATCACAAGAACAACAAATGATTACGCTACAGAAAATCCTCTAATTGTTCCTGCACAGCGAGCTTCAAATTATACATATGATATTGATATTTATTCAGCTTATGTAACTTTTGGTCAAAAATTCAAAAAATTCAGCTACCAATTAGGAGCACGTTTTGAAAGTTATAAAGTTCAGGCTAACTTAAATCATAATCAATATAAATTTGACGATGATTATATCACGCTATACCCATCGGCTTATTTCACTTATAACCTTAATGAAAATAACACATTCCAATTTAGTTATAGCCGTCGTGTAGATCGTCCTAGTTTAGAACAAACAAAACCAATCCGTGAATTTTCTACCCCATTGACAACGTCTTTAGGGAATCCAGAATTAAGACCACAATTCACTAATTCGGTTGAAATAAACTACACTAAACTTTTTGGCAAAAGTACTTTTACAGCAGGAGTTTATGTAAGAAGCATCAATGATCAAATTAGCCGTACGCTAAAACCTGATGACAGTGATCCAACAAATCAGAAACAAATTATGACTTATGCCAATTTCGACCGCAATACTGCGTATGGATTCGAAATGTCAGCAAATTACAAAGCTACAAAATGGCTAGACGTTCAACCGTCTATCGATTTCTCAAGTATAAAACAACAAGGAATTGTTTTTATTATTGACCCAGTTACAAACGCTTCAACAGCAATCGATAAAAAAATTGATGCTAACTCATTTAACGCTAGACTTAATGCAAACTTTAAAGCAAATAAACGTTTGAGTTTCTTATTATTTGGATTTTACAGAGGCCCTGTTGATGGAATACAAAACAACAGTCACGATATGTACAAAATGGATGCTGGTACTCGCTACACCTTGCTAGACAACAAAATGACTTTAAGCTTACGTTTTAACGATATCTTCGATACTATGAAATATGCTTTCGATGCTACAAACCCTTACCCTCAAAACGGAGAGTTTACATGGGAAAGCCAAACCGTTTATTTTGGTCTTAGCTACAACTTTGGTGGTGGTAAAAACAAAAGCTTACAACGCAAGCAAAGAGAAGACAACACCAATAAAGGTGGTGGGGGAATGTTTTAATCTATCACCCTAATTTTAATTTTTGAATTATTTTAGTAGTAAAAGCCCAGAGAATTGCCACTCTGGGCTTTTTTATTCAAAGGGTTTACAATTGCGCTTTTAAAGCATTAATCTCAATTGCACTTGCTGTTTCTCCTGAATCAGTAATTGCTGATGAATGAAAAAAAGTATTTCCTAGTTTTTCTTTTAGCAGTCCTATATTTGAAGATCGAAGCCCTCCGCCTGGCATAATTACTATTCTATTATTTGCTTTTTGAACAACGTCGATAAGAACATCAATTCCTTCAACCACATTTTTTCCTTGCCCCGATGTTAAGATTGTTTTAAAACCACAACTAATTACATCTTCAAGAGATTTAGCCACATCTGAAACAACATCAAAAGCACGATGAAATGTACAAGGTAGTGGAGCTGCTAAATTAACTAATTCAATGTTTTGCTCTAAATTGACACTTCCGTCTGCATTAAGATTCCCAAATACAAAACCATCAACCTTATCGTTTTTATATTGGATTATACTTTCTTTCATCTCCTGAAATTCAGCATCACTATAGACAAAATCTCCTCCACGAGGTCTTATAATAACATTCAAATCAATCGCTGCTTTTTCTCTAGCAGCTTGAACTAAACTCAAATCAGGAGTTGTTCCTCCTTCTTTCATATTAACACATAACTCAATTCTGTTTACTCCATTAGCTTGAGCAATTTCGACAGAATCAAGATTAAAACACGCAATCTCTAATTGACTTTTTTCCATTTTAAAATTATACTTAAACAATTATAGTCTTCGACTTGAATACATTTGAACAAAATCAAACAAACTCTATCTGATAATAAAATTATGTTGAACCGAAATTAAACAAAAAAACCTATTCAGTACTGAATAGGTTTTCTTAAAAAACAAAATATTTTAAATTACCATTTGATAATTGCGCTTCCCCATGTAAATCCACTACCAAATGCAGCAAGAACTACAGTATCTCCAGATTTAATCTTTCCTTTTTCCCATGCTTCTGTTAATGCAATAGGAATAGATGCTGCTGTTGTATTACCGTATTTCTGAATATTGTTATATACCTGATCATCATTCAATCCAAATTTCTTTTGAATAAATTGAGAAATTCTCAAGTTTGCCTGATGAGGAATCAACATATCAATATCTGAAACCTGCAAATTATTGGCTACCAAACCTTCATTTATAACTTCTGCAAAACGAACTACCGCATTTTTAAATACAAATTGTCCGTTCATATAAGGAAAATAGCTTTCATCGTTCGGATCATTATCAGCTAAAATATCTGTTACCCAACGTGCGCCCATTCCAGGTGCGGTTAGTGATAATTCTTCAGCATGTTGCCCTTCTGAGTGTAAATGTGTAGATAAGATTCCTTTTGTAGTATCTTCTTCTCTACTTAAAACTGCTGCTCCTGCACCATCTCCAAAAATCACAGAAACACCTCTACCTCTGGTAGTCATATCTAAACCTGTAGAATGCACTTCTGAACCAATTACCAGAACATTTTTATACATCCCAGTTTTAATATATTGATCCGCTACAGAAATAGCATATACAAAACCTGAACATTGATTTCTTACATCTAATGCTCCAACAGTTTTTAATCCTAAATCACGTTGTACCAAAACTCCTGGTCCTGGAAAATAATAATCTGGACTTAATGTTGCAAAAACAACAAAATCGATATCTTCTTTTGCTACTCCAGAACGTTGGATAGCTATTTCAGCAGCTTTTACTCCCATTGAAGTTGTAGTATCTTCTCCACGAATAATATGTCTGCGTTCTTCGATTCCTGTTCGTTCTTGTATCCACTCGTCGTTAGTATCCATTATTTTTGACAAATCGTCATTGGTAACTACATTTGAAGGGACATAATATCCTAATCCCGCTATTTTTGAATGATACATATTTTTTTATTATTCGTTAAAAATTTGGATTGCAAATCTAAACATCTTTTAAAAATCATGTACACAATTTAGTCATTTTTTCGTAATTAACAATTCGATATACTATTCTCACTGACTTCATATTACAACTTCATATTAAATCATAAGAAAAATACCTTTATATTATAAAAAAACATATCTATATTCTCTTTCATTATTATAATGTAACAAGTTTAAACTACTTTAGACAAATTATAACAATCCTTAATTATAAAAGTTTCAATCATGAAATTAAAAATTATCTTACTCCTATTTTTAAATCTTGGCTTAGTAGCTTCCGCCCAAGAAAACCTAACGTATCAAAAGCCTTCAAAATCAATTTTGGATTTAGCTGATTACGAAAGAGCTCCCACTGTATCAATGGATACAAAAAAAGAATACATGCTGTTAAGCTACAGAAACACCTATAAAACCTTAGATGATTTAAGCCAAGAAGAACTTCGTTTAGCTGGTTTAAGAATTAATCCTATAACTAATATTTCGAGTACAATAACGTATGCTAAAAATCTCAAATTGAGAAAAATCAGCGATACTAAAGAAATAGAAATAGCAAATCTGCCAACAAATCCACAAATTAGCTATACTTCATGGTCACCAAATGATAAGAAGATTTTATTTACCAATACCACAAAAACTGGAGTAGAACTTTGGATTATAGATGTTGCTACAGCAAGAGCAACTAAACTAACCGATGCTACATTAAATGCTAATCTTGGAACTCCATTTAGCTGGTTTAATGACAATGAAACTATTTTAGTAAAAATGCTTCCTAAAAACAAACCAGCATTATTAGACTCTAAAAAAGATTTACCTACTGGTCCAATTGTTTCAAATGCCGATGGTTCTAAATCACAAAATAGAACCTATGCTGATATGTTGAAAAACAAAAACGACGAAATCAATTTTGAAAACATCATTACTTCTGAAATCTATAAAGTAAACATCAACAATGGTACAGCTACTTTATTTAAAAATGCAGCAATGTATTCTTCTGAAAGAATTTCTCCTGACGGAAACTACATAATGCTTACAACAATTCAAAAACCGTTCTCTTATATTGTTCCATTAAACAGATTTCCATCAAAGGCAATTGTTTATGACAAAAACGGTACTGAAATAAAAACCGTAAACGAAGTACCTCTTTATGAAATTATGCCAAAAGGTTTTATGGCTGTTCGTAATGGAAAAAGAGAAATGTCATGGAGAAATGACAAACCTGCAACACTTTCTTATGTGGTAGCTTTAGATGAAGGAAATCCAGCTAATAAAGTTGATTTTAGAGATGAAGTATTTCTTTGGAATGCTCCATTTAACACCGAAGCAACTTCATTAGTAAAAACACCTCAACGTTATAATGGAATTATTTGGGGGAATGACAATACAGCAATCCTCTCAGATGAGTGGTATGACACACGCAATACTAAAACTTATTTAATTAATCCAGCTGAACCTACTCAAAAACCAAAACTGCTTTTTGATAGAAACTCACAAGACATCTACGCAGATCCAGGTAATTTTGAGTACAAGAAAAATCAGTACAATAAATATGTTCTTGCTATAGAAAACGACAATGCTTTTCTTCTTGGAGAAGGATTTACAAAAGATGGTCAATTTCCTTTTATTAACGAACTTAATCTTAAAACATTAAAAACAAAACGTCTTTATACTTCATCATTTAAAGATAAAAAAGAAGAAATTTTAAGCATTGAAGATTTTAAAACAGGAAAATTTTTGGTACAAATTCAATCCAAAAATGATTATCCTAATTATTATTTCAGAAACATCAAGAAGCAAAATAGTTTAACTCAAATTACTTTTTTCAAAAATCCATTTGAAAGCATTAAAAATGTAAGCAAAGAGGTTATCAAATACAAACGAAAAGATGGTGTTGAATTATCTGGAACTTTATATTTACCTGCTGGATATGACAAGGTGAAAAAAGAAAAACTACCGTTGTTAATCTGGGCTTATCCTGCAGAATACAAAGATAAAAACAGTGCAGGACAAAGTAGCCAGAACCCAAATGAGTTTACATTTCCTTATTATGGATCATTTATATATTGGGTGACTAAAGGTTACGTTGTTCTTGACGATGCTTCTTTCCCTATTATTGGAGAAGGAACTACTGAGCCTAATGATAATTTTATAACACAACTTGTTGATGATGCTGAAGCAGCTATAGATGCGGTTGATGCTTTAGGATACATAAACAAAAAGAAAGTTGCAATTGGAGGACATTCATACGGAGCTTTTATGACTGCTAACTTACTTACACATTCTAATCTTTTTGCTTGTGGAATTGCAAGAAGTGGAGCTTACAACAGAACATTAACTCCTTTTGGTTTCCAAACAGAGCAACGTAACTATTGGGAAGTTCCAAATGTTTACAATGCAATGTCGCCTTTTATGCATGCTGATAAAATGAAAACACCACTGCTTTTAGTACATGGTGAAGCTGATAATAACCCTGGTACTTTTACTTTACAAACAGAACGTTATTTTCAAGCTATAAAAGGATTAGGTGGACCAACGAGAATGGTTATTTTACCAAAAGAATCTCATAGCTATGTAGCTAGAGAGAATATTTTACATTTGCTTTGGGAGCAAGATCAGTTCTTAGAGAAAAATTTAAAAAACTAAATTTTCATTAGACTATTTATAAAACAAACCCGACAGGTTTTTAAAATCTGTCGGGTTTATTGTTTTATAGGGCTAAAAAAAATTATCTAATTGCCACATTATCTAATTTACAGATAATTTAAACTTAAAAATATTTCCTGCTCCAGAGGCAAATCTATTTCACTTTCAAAAAAGATCAATTGCCTTTTATAAACTGTTTCAATTAAATAGTGATTCCCTCTAAAATAAGTTCTTCTAATCTTTACTGGCAAGTTAGATTCTACCACCATTTTTAATTGATGCGGATATACCAGCGTTTTATGCATTTCATCTTCATAAGAAACCAATAAATGAGTAGGAACTTCATTTACTTCCCCAAAGAGCGACGCTACATATCTAGTTTCAGGGTCTTCGTAAATTTTTGTTGGATTATCTTTAACAAGAACTTCACCGTTTCGCATTACAATTGCTTCATCTGCAAACGACAAAGCATCTGTACTATCGTGGGTAGCTATTATACAAGTAATTCCTTTTTGCTTTAAATATCTAAATAGGTTTCGGCGTAAAGCATTTTTACGAAAAGCGTCGATTTGGCTAAAAGGCTCATCCAATAAAATTACTTCGGGTTCTAAAGCCAGAACTCTTACCAAAGCTACTCTTTGTTTTTGCCCTCCACTCAATAAGTTTGCCTTTACATTAGAAAACTGTTCCATTTCTACCATTTCTAATAGTTCCTGAACACGTAGTTTCTTCATATTAGCAAAACCATTTGAAAGAAACTTACCTACATTTTCAGCAACTGTTTCAAAAGGAGACAGATCAAAATCCTGGGCTAAATATTTCATGTACGGCATCCCAGGAACCAAATTATATTTTGGACCTAAAATTGGCTTTTCATTATAAAAAATCTTGCCTTCATTTAAATCATATAACCCATATATTAATTTAAGAAGTGTACTTTTTCCACAGCCACTCTCACCAATAATAGCAATATTTTCACCTTTATTTATGGTAAAAGAAACGTTTTTTATTACAGGCTTTTCGGTATACGAAAAGGAAATATCTTGAACTTGAAGCATTGGTTGGCATTGAAAAATTGAGGATACAAAGATAGTTCCTTTACCAAAACTAAATCAGAGAAAGTTATTAAATTATCTACAAAAAAAAGCTGCTTTAAAAAGCAACTTTTTTTTATTTATTAAGATACAATGCTTATTTACCAGCTTTTGCGTCATTTACCATTTTGTCATTTGCAGTAATAGCAAATTCTACACGACGGTTCTGAGTTCTTCCTTCTGGAGTATCGTTTGTTGCAATTGGATCAACAATTCCCATACCTGAAGTTTTGAATCTGCTTGCATTTAATCCTTTTGAAATTAAATATGCTTTTACAGATGCAGCTCTTTGTCCAGAAAGTGTTAAGTTATATTCTGGCTTACCTGTATTATCAGTATATCCAAAAATTTCGATATTAGTATCAGCATACTCATTAAATACTGGAACTAATTTATCTAAATTAGCTTTTGCCTGAGGAGTTAAAGTTGATTTATTAGTATCAAAACGTACTGCATTTTCATTTAAAACTAAGTGAATTCCTTCTCCAACACGCTCTACATCTGCACCTGGTAAAGCTTGATCGATCTCTCTAGCTTGCTTGTCCATTTTGTTTCCAATAAGAGCACCAGTTCCACCACCTACGGCAGCTCCAATAGCAGCTCCTAAAGCAGCGTTCCCACCTTTTCCTAAATTGTTCCCTAAAATACCTCCTATAAGAGCACCTGCAGCAACACCTATTCCTGCACCCTTTTGAGTATTATTTGCATTTTTTACCGAATCGCAACTTGTAAAAAAACTTGTTAATACAAGTAAAGTACTCAAACCTAAAACTGTTATCTTTCTCATGTGTTTATATTTTTATATATTTTAATATTAATTAGCTCTTTGAAATTGATATGTTACATCCTTAACTTGTCCACCAACATTAATGTTATCAATTAATTGAAATGAATTTTCAGTTAGACCAGCCACTTTTAGTAAATATCCGTCTCTCACTTTTTTTGCCTTTACACCAGCATCAAGAATCTTAAGCACAAACATACCTTGACTATTGATACTCCACACAATAGGAGAAGAAAAAGCAGTACAACTAGGTGATGCTAAAGCCATCGACCCTTTGTTATTGTTTGAAATAAAATTCCAAGTACTACCAATAAAGCATTTAGAGTCAGCAAGATCAAATGAATTTACTTTAATATACTCTGACCCCGGATAAGAAACATTGGTTAAAATCCAATTTCCTTTAATTGCTACTTGAGAAGGCCTATCAAGTTTTGTAGAAAGTGGTTCAGCTCCGTTAGATGTAGCTGTTGTTGAGGCTGATTTGCATGCAAAAAGCGTTACGGCTATTATGCATATTAAAATAATTTTTCTCATCGTTTTAGCAAATTTAAAATTAATACTCCTACAAAGATACAATGCAAAAAAATTAAATATGTTTAAAAATTTATTTTTTTTATTTCAGAATTAACACTTACGACAATTTGTCACCCCATTTGCAATTGGTATTCTATTTGAAGAATCTGAAATGCATAATGTTAAACTTAAAATTTAAAAAATATGACAACAGGTAAAATTAATGTTTCAGTAGAAAACATATTTCCCTTAATCAAGAAATTCTTATACAGCGATCACGAAATATTCTTGCGTGAGTTGATTTCTAACGGAACCGATGCTACTCTAAAATTAAAACACCTAATAAGTATCGGTGAAGCCAAAGTAGAATATGGCAATCCAACTATTGAAATTAAAATTGACAAAGAAGGAAAAAAAATCCATATAATCGATCAAGGTCTTGGAATGACAGCTGACGAAGTTGAGAAATACATCAACCAAGTTGCTTTTTCTGGAGCTGAAGAATTTTTGGACAAATATAAAGATTCTGCAAAAGATTCAGGAATCATAGGTCATTTTGGTCTTGGTTTTTACTCCGCTTTTATGGTTGCAGAAAAAGTAGAAATTTTCACTAAATCATACAAAGATGAGCCAGCTGCTCATTGGACATGTGATGGTAGCCCAGAATTTACTTTGGAGCCAGCTGACAAAACTACACGTGGAACTGAAATCGTTTTGCATATTGCTGAAGATTCTTTAGAATTTTTGGAAGATTCTAAAATCCATGAATTATTGAATAAGTATAACAAGTTTATGCCTATTCCAATTAAATTCGGAACAAGAACTGAAACACTTCCTAAGCCAGAAGATGCTCCGGAAGATTATATAAATGAAACTATAGAAGTTGACAACATCATCAATAACCCAAATCCAGCTTGGACAAAACAACCAACTGAATTATCTGATGAAGATTATAAAAGCTTCTACCGTGAGTTGTATCCAATGCAATTCGAAGATCCATTATTTAATATTCACTTAAATGTTGACTATCCGTTTAACCTAACAGGAATTTTATATTTCCCAAAATTAGGTTCGGATATGCAAATTCAGAAAGACAAAATCCAATTATACCAAAATCAGGTGTATGTAACTGATAACGTAGAAGGAATTGTTCCTGAATTTTTAACAATGTTAAAAGGTGTTATCGATTCACCAGACATTCCATTAAACGTTTCTCGTTCTGGATTACAAGCTGATGGTGCAGTTAAGAAAATATCAAACTACATTACCCGTAAAGTAGCTGATAAATTGAAAGCATTATTCAACGAGAACCGTGCTGACTTTGAAGAAAAATGGAATGACATTAAAATTGTTTTAGAATACGGAATGCTTTCTGAAGACAAATTTTATGAAAAAGCTGGTGCTTTCTTTTTATATCCAACAGTAGATAATACTTATTTTACGCTAGAAGAATTAAAAGAGAAAATAAAAGAAAACCAAACTGATAAAGACGGAAAATTAGTTGTTTTATACGCTGGAAATAAAGATGCTCAGCACTCATATATTGAAACAGCAAAAGAAAAAGGATACGAAGTATTACTTTTAGATTCTCCGATCATTTCTCACTTGATTCAAAAAATTGAAGGAGATAATAAAGATTTAACATTCGTTCGTGTCGATTCAGACCATATTGATAACTTAATCAAAAAAGACGAAAACACAATTTCTAAATTATCTGACGAAGAAAAAGAAGCTTTAAAAACTTCATTAGAAGCATACATCCCTAAAGCGTACAGTGTACAATTGGAAGCTATGGATAGTCAAGCTGCTCCGTTTATCATTACGCAACCAGAATTCATGCGTAGAATGAAAGAAATGAGTCAGTCTGGTGGTTCTGGAATGTTTGGAATGGGTAATATGCCTGAGATGTACAACTTAGTAGTAAACACAAATTCTGATTTAGCTACTAACATCTTGAATACCGAAGACAAAACACATCAAGAACATTTAGTTAAACAAGCATTAGACTTAGCTAAATTATCTCAAAACTTATTAAAAGGTGAAGCATTAACTGCTTTTGTAAAAAGAAGTTTTGAAATGATTAAATAAGATTAAATTTTGGTTCTATAAACCAAACAATTACAAAGCCCTGCAAGTTATACTTGCAGGGCTTTTTGTTTAAAAGAATAAAAAATAGCTACTTATGTTTTTAGCACAAGCTATTTCCATAACTTTAAATAATCTTATTAAAATTCATCAAATAATGTAAAACATTAATCGAAATTTAATTATGCTGGTTAAAAAAATGAGCATACTAATAATTATGAATAAATCAAAATAACTTCATTTTGAGGTATTTTTAATAAAATATATAACTAGAACAACGTTCCAAATGCAATATCCAAACTAAAAGCGTTTTTTAAATCAATTACTAAAGACTATCTTTGCAGGCTTTATTTTTTAAAACAAAAAGCAGTAAATTATATAAAATGATAAAAAGTAACGTATTAAAAGGAGTATTTCTAGTAGCATTTGGCGCAACAAGTTATGGCATGTTAGCCACTTTTGTAAAAATGGCATACGATGAAGGATTCACTACAGCAGAAGTAACTACTTCTCAATTTATATTAGGAATCATTGGAATCCTAATCATCAACGCTTTTCAAAAAGCAAAACATAAAAATACAGTTGTTAAGGCATCTCCAAAAAACATTGCACAGTTAATGATAGCTGGAACTTCATTAGGTATGACTAGTTTATTTTATTACCTAGCTGTAAAATACATTCCAGTTTCTATCGGAATTGTTTTATTGATGCAAACGGTATGGATGGGAGTTTTACTAGAAATGATTTTAGAGAAAAAACTTCCTTCTAAACAAAAAGTAATCGCTGTAATTATTGTTTTAGGAGGTACAGTCTTGGCTACTAATATTACTCAAAACGAGATTCAGTTAGATTGGCGTGGTCTTATGTGGGGTTGTTTGGCCGCTGCATCATTTACCACAACCATGTTTACTGCAAACCGAGTTGCTACCGAAATTTCGTCAGCACAACGTAGTTTATATATGCTTTTAGGAGGAGCGGTTATTGTCTTTTCATTTGGAATAGCGACACAAGTAACTCCTTTTAACTTCGAAATTTTTACAAAATGGGGTATCATTCTTGCACTTTTTGGTACAATTATACCTCCTATGCTTATGAACGCAGGTTTCCCTCTTACAGGAATTGGACTAGGAAGTATCGTTTCGGCATTAGAACTTCCTGTATCTGTAATGATGGCCTACGTACTATTAAATGAAGAAGTAATATTTCTTCAATGGATTGGTATAATTTTAATCATACTTGCGATTATTATTATGAATCTAAATTTTCAGAAGCAGAAATAAACAATTCATGATACTTGTTAAAAATAATCAATATATCACACTAAATTACCAATTATTTCATAAATTCGTAATAAATAACTATTATGAATTTACCTTGGCATATCTATTTAATGGCTTCGCTTTATATTATTGCTGGGTTAAATCATTTTAGAAGTCCCAGAATGTATCTAAAGATCATTCCATCTTATTTTTCAAATCCAAAATTATTAAATATTTTAAGCGGTGTCGCTGAGATTATATTAGGATCGCTCCTATTAATCTCAGCGACATCCCATTTTGCGGCATGGGGGATTATTGCGTTATTAGTCGCAGTTTTCCCAACACATATATACATGTATCAAAATGAAAAAGCAAGTTTTGGATTACCTAGATGGATTCTACTATTGCGCATACCTTTTCAGTTAGTTTTGATTTATTGGGCTTATCAATATACTTTTTAACCTTTAGACATTAATTTAAAAACTTTTATTATGAAAAAACTTTTTGCAGAATTTTTCGGAACATTCTGGCTTGTATTTGGAGGTTGCGGAAGTGCAATTTTCGCGGCAGGAATTCCAGATCTAGGAATTGGATTTGCTGGAGTAGCTCTAGCTTTTGGATTAACAGTTTTAACAATGGCTTATGCTGTAGGACATATATCTGGTGGCCATTTTAATCCAGCTGTATCATTTGGACTTTGGGCTAGCGGAAGATTCCCCGCAAAAGAATTAGCACCATACATTATTGCACAATGTATTGGGGCAATTGCGGCAGCAGGAACTTTATTTACAATTGCATCTGGCAAAGCAGGTTTCATGATAGACAATACCAAAGCTGGTGCCTTTGCATCAAATGGTTTTGGAGCTTTTTCACCAGACGGATACTCCTTACAATCGGCATTTATAGCAGAGTTTGTACTTACTTTATTTTTCTTATTAATCATTCTTGGCGCTACAGATAAATTTGCAAATGGAAAATTTGCAGGAGTGGCAATTGGTCTAGGATTAACATTAATTCACCTAATAAGCATCCCGATCACAAATACATCTGTAAATCCAGCGAGATCTTTATCGCAAGCAGTTTTCGTTGGAGGTGAACCATTATCTCAAGTTTGGTTATTTTGGGTTGCCCCAATTTTAGGAGCAATTGTAGCAGGAATTATATATAAAACATTGTTACAAAATCATGACGCAGCTTAAATTATTATATTAAAATCGATTATTAATCCTTTAAACTTTTAAAATATGGAATTTTTATATTTCTTACTTATTGGAGCAATTTCTGGTTGGCTAGCTGGCCAAATATGGAAAGGCTCAGGTTTTGGAATCCTTGGCAATATTGTTGTTGGAATAGTTGGTGGACTTATTGGTGGATGGATTGCTGGAAAACTAGGTATCGGTGGTGGCGGTTTACTATGGCAAATTATAATTGCTGTTGGTGGCGCTTGGGTTTTATTATTCATTATTAGTTTAATAAAAAGAACATAAACTCCTTACCTACTTGTTGCATTTACAAAACACCAAACAAGTAATATCCTTTTATACAAAGAGAAGAAAATAAGTCTTACCACTTCATTTCTTCTCTTTTTACTTTATAGCAATCATGCTTTAATTACAATACTGAAAATCAAAATTTTAAGCCCCATTTTAATTTCATATCAACAAAATCATTAATTTTGAGTAAATACTTTCGTAATGGATGAAATTATTTCTTACTTCAGTACTATTCCATCTTCACACAGAAGTTTAATTCTCGTAAGCGGAATAACTTTTTTTTGGCTCATAGAAAACACTTTTCCTCTCTTTAAGTTCAGCTATAAAAAATGGAATCATGCTGGAATCAATTTTTTCTTGACATTAACTACAATCATCATCAACTTTGTTTTAGCTTTTGTCTTATTAAAAACTGCTGATTGGGCAATTAAAAACAATTTCGGCATTTTACAATGGTTACCCGAAATACCATTATGGTTATATACCATTATAGGATTGTTATTATTGGATTTAATAGGAGCGTACTTGGCTCACTTCACCCAGCATAAAATTAAATTTTTATGGCGTTTTCATCTTATTCATCATACTGACACCTGGATTGACACCACAAGTGGCAATCGACATCATCCTGGAGAAAGTATAATTCGGTTTATTTTTACAACTTTTGGTGTTTTAATTGTGGGGAGCCCCATGTGGATGGTTTTTCTATATCAAACATTATCTGTTATATCTACTCAATTTACCCATGCGAATATCTCTCTACCCGATAAAGTCGATTCTTTTTTGAGTTACTTTATTGTTTCTCCAAATATGCACAAAATACATCATCATTATGTATTACCCTATACAGATAGCAATTACGGAAATATTTTTTCTGTTTGGGACCGTCTTTTCGGAACATTTATGACACTACCAAAAGAAAAAATCATCTATGGAGTTGACACCCATATGAACCCTGAAGAACACAATAACTTGAAGAATTTATTACAAATTCCGTTTCAGAAACAACGTTCGCAAAAAAACGGTTAAAATCAACAAAAAAAATCTACCATAAGCGACGAAGTAATTATTTTTTTCATTAATATTGATATCTAAATTGAAAATCAATCTATTATTAATCATTAACCCCTATTTGAATTAATTTTCACGTGATGAAAAAGAGTAACCGTAAAGAATTGAACTGGGAACAAACAGAAAAACTTGTTACATTAGCCCTAGAAGAAAAGAATCCTTTTGAAATTATCAAAAAAGAATTTGGATTGGCTGAAAAAGAGGTTTTAGAAATTATGAAAAAGAAAATGCCCGCAGAGAAATTTGAAATGTGGAAAAAGAAAGCTATTGCTAACAAACCTAAGCCAAAACCAGTCAAAATAGATGATTTTGATGAAGATTTGGATGGTAAATATTACATAAAGAACAAATTAGACTAACTATAAAACTCCTGGAAACAGGAGTTTTTTTTTACACCTATAAATAAAATTAAAATGTTTTTGTAACTTACTTCAATCTATAAAGACCAATAGTAAAAATAAACTCATAAGTTATGAAAAGAATAATAGCCACATTAGCATTAGTAGCTGTATTTATAGGCTGTAAAACAGCTAGCTCAACGAGTAATACAGTTGCAAAACAAGAAATAGGGGTCAGTATAAATCTTACTGATGTAAAAGAAGACAAAGTCCTAGTTACGATTACAACCCCTAAAATCAATACTGATGAAGTAACTTACAGCATCCCTAAAACTGTTCCCGGAACATATTCTGAGGATAATTACGGTAGATTCATTGAGGACCTGAAAGCGTTTGATTCAAAAGGAACACTCCTTCCTGTAAAGAAAACAGATGACAACACTTGGTCAATATCTAATGCAAAAACATTAAAAACGATTACTTATTTAGTCAACGACACTTTCGATACTGAAAAAGGCACAGGATTTGGCAATGACGATATCTTCTCTCCAGCAGGTACAAATATCGATTCTGGAGTTAATTTCATGATAAACACGCATGGTTTTGTAGGCTATTTTCAAGACAAATTAGACATTCCTTACAAAGTAACCGTTACACATCCAGCATCACTTTGGGGAGCAACCTCAATGACTGATGAAGATGCTAGCAATACTAGCGACGTATTTACAACCTCTCATTATGCTGTTTTGGTAGAAAACCCAATCATGTACTCTAAACCCGATTACACCTCATTTGATGTAAACGGAATGGAAATACAAATAGCTGTATATTCACCAACAGGAAAGTACACCGCAGAAAGTATCACTCCTGAAATGAAAACAATAATGACTGCTCAGAAAAACTTTTTAGGAAAAATAAACTCAACTAAAAAATATACTGTTTTATTGTATTTATCAACCATGAAACCTGATGATGCGCATGGATTTGGAGCTTTAGAACATCCTACCGCAACAACCGTTGTTTTACCTGAAATGATGCCTAAAGATGAATTAATAAAATCAATGAAAGATGTGGTTTCTCATGAATTCTTCCACATTGTAACTCCATTAACCATTCACTCAAAAGAAATTCAATATTTCGACTATAATGCACCAAAAATGTCTGAGCATTTATGGATGTACGAAGGCGTTACCGAATATTTTGCAAATCTTTTCCAGATCAATCAAGGCCTAATTGACGAACCTGAATTTTATTCCCGTATTGCTGAGAAAGTAGAGCATGCAAAAAAAATGAACGACACTATGTCCTTTACAAAAATGAGCGCCAATGTCTTAAAGCAACCCTACAAAGACCAATACTTAAATGTATATGAAAAAGGAGCACTTATTGGCATGTGTATCGATATTATTATTAGAGAAAAAAGCAATGGTCAAAGAGGAATTCTAGACTTAATGCATAAGTTATCGGATGAATATGGCATCACTAAACCATTTAACGACAATGAACTCTTTGCTAAAATCACACAATTAACTTATCCTGAAGTTGGATCATTTTTAGACACTTACGTAGCAGGAACAACTCCAATCCCATACGATTTTTACTTAAGTAAAGTTGGAGTAACTAAAGCCACAGAGAAAGTTCCTGGAACAATTTTCTTAAAAGGCCAAGTTCCATACATCACTATAAACCCTGAGACTAAAGAAATTATGGTTATTCCAGAAATCGAATTAAACCCTTTTTTCAAAGCACTTGATCTAAGAGGAGGTGACTATATTTTATCTATAAACGAAAAGCCTTATTCATTGATAAACATATACGACATGATAACCGAAAGCCAATCATGGAAAGAAAACACCCCTATAACCATTAAGATAAAACGCAATGGTAAGGAACAAACTTTAAAAGGAGTAGTTAAACTTCCTTACGAAGAAAAAAATACTTTTAAAGCATCAGACAACTCCAAGCAAACTCTTAGAAACGCTTGGTTAAAAGGATAATAAGAAATAAAAACAAAGAAATCTCAATTTAGAAATAGATTGAGATTTTTTTACAAATTAAAAGTTTAGCTATGTTTATATTAAAACTATTTTCTTTATTTTGCACGAAAATCTATAAACAATGAAAAAAACTATTATTGCATTCGTTACCCTTGTTCTTTTAGCTTCTTGTAGCAAAAACGAATCAAAAACCAATTTGCATATTACAGGAAATATTAAAGGATTAAAAAATGGTACCTTATATATACAACGAATTGTTGACACCTCATTAGTCGCTATTGATAGTATTAAAATCGATGGTAATTCAACTTTCGAAACTAACATTGAATTAAAGTCTCCAGAAATGCTTTATTTATTTCTAGATCGTGGAGTAAGTAATTCACTAGACAACAATATATTATTCTTTGCTGAACCAGGCAATATAAACATCGATACAAATCTAGACACATACATCTCAGGCGCTAAAATTACTGGATCAAAAAACCAAGAATTATATGAGGATTACCGAAAAATAAGCTCACGCTTTAATGATTCTAATCTTGATCTTGTAGCGTTAAGGTTTAAAGCAATGAAAAGCAACAACCAGAAAACATTAGATAGCATCAACGAAAGACAAGAGTCAAATATCAAACGAAAATACTTATATGCTACAAACTTTGCTATCAACAACAAAGATTACGAAATAGCACCATATATTGCTTTATCTGACATATACGACATCAATATTAAATTCTTGGATACAATCCAAAAATCGATGACTCCTAAAGTAGCTCAATCTCTTTATGGAAAAAAACTTACCGAGTATGTTGCCAAAATAAAGAAAGAACAATAACATAGACTCTGATCATTACAACAATATCAATCCTGCTTTAATAAAAGCAGGATTTTTTTTTTGACTTTTTCAAATTACATTCTACAAATCCTATAATTTCATATCTTTCTCAGGAAACCTACAAAACTAGAACTTAATCACATTTAAAAACCAAAGCTTAAACATATCATACCTCTGCTAACGCATTTATCACCTCTTTAAAACACAATGTCAATCCAGTTAATCTTATTCTTACTTCACATTAAAAATAAAGATCTTTAAGCCTTAATTTTAAGAGCTGAGAAACACCAAATTCTTTTTTCTACAAGCTAACTAATAGCTATCAAGTTTTAGTATTGATCCGATAATAACAATAGAAACTCAATACAAGGCAAAAAAAAACCATCATATTTCTATGATGGTTTTAACTCTGAGCCGGCGGAGGGACTCGAACCCACGACCTGCTGATTACAAATCAGCTGCTCTAGCCAACTGAGCTACGCTGGCGACTCATTACGGGTGCAAATGTAAAGTGCTTTTTTGAATTTTCCAAAAAAAATTTTACATTTTTAATACAAATAAAAAACCATCCTTATCGGATGGTTTTATCTTGAGCCGGCGGAGGGACTCGAACCCACGACCTGCTGATTACAAATCAGCTGCTCTAGCCAACTGAGCTACGCTGGCGACTCATTACGGGCGGAAATGCAAGAATAATTTGGTTTACCAAAATAATTTCACACTTTCAATACTAATAAAAAACCACCCTTATCGGATGGTTTTATTTTGAGCCGGCGGAGGGACTCGAACCCACGACCTGCTGATTACAAATCAGCTGCTCTAGCCAACTGAGCTACGCTGGCGACTCATTACGGGTGCAAATATATAGCTGTTTTTTGAATTTCACAACATAAATTTGCACTTTTTTATAGTTTTTTCCGACTACAATTCGTTGATTTTAGCAATCAATTGATTAGCAGTTTCTTCCAATTCAACATTGATTTGTTTGAAGTGTGATTTTTTATTTTCTACGTTCTTTGCGTTCACTTTTGTGATCAAAGCATCAAAAGCAGCAATAGCCTCATCGATTAAAGCATTAGTTTCTGTAGATGGTTTCCCTGTAGTAGAAATTTCAAATAAGTAAACTGCTTCAATAATATCTCCTAAAACGTAGTTGATGTCTTTCTTTAAATTCTTAACGTTTGCCATTTTATTTTAATTTTAATTTGCGTTTGCAAAAATACACATAATCTTTGTATTAGTAGCTATGAAATGTAAATTTCTAAAATTGAAGCTTTTCCATTGAGAATGAATGCATTCATAGTAGCAGGAATTAACACAGTATCTCCTTTTACGTATATAAATTTTTCTCCATTATATTCTATACAAAAAGATCCTTCAACACACATATACACAGTAAAGCTCTCTTTGCTTTTACATACCTCAACCTGACCTTCTAACGGTATAAAATTTGTAGTGAAATAAGAGCAATCAACTACTCCATTAGATTTGTTTAGCTCTTTATCATATTTCTTATACGTATCTACTTTATTATAATTAATAGCATCCAACGCCAAATCTACATGCAATTCTCTTTTATTTCCTTTTGCATCTACTCTATCAAAATCATACAAACGATACGTAACATCCGATGTTTGTTGAATCTCAGCAACTACTAGTCCTGCTCCTATGGCATGAACTGTTCCTGTTTCCAGAAAAAAAACGTCTCCTGATTTAACTTTTACATCATCAAGAATAGAAACTAGCGAATTGTTATTTAGATTTTCAAGATATTCCTCTTTACTTGAATTTTCCTTAAAACCTACAATAATCCTTGCATCGGCATCAGCCTGCATAATATACCACATTTCTGTCTTACCAAAAGAATTATGTCGTTCTTTTGCTAGTTTATCATTAGGATGAACCTGTATCGAAAGATCTTCGCGAGCATCAAGATATTTAAAAAGTAATGGAAATTGTTTTCCAAATCGTTTGTAAACTTTTGTCCCCAAAATTTCATTTGGCAATTCTTCTATTATACCAGTAAGTGTCTTTCCTTTCAAACTTCCGTTTGCAACAATACTTACATCCCCTTCTACAGTAGATAATTCCCAGCTTTCGCCAGTAATCTTAGACGTAATTGGCTTATTTAATACGGTTTTTAATTTTTCTCCGCCCCAAATTCTCTCTTTCAAAATTGGTTCAAACTGAAAAGGATATAATTTTAGATCCATCTATATTATTTATTTTTCATACAAACTCATTCATTTAAGAAATCATGTATGATACTATATTTTTAAACTTATGATACTAATTCTTTAATTGCTTCAAGTGCTTTAGGAATATGCTTGGTAGCAACCATACTATCATAGATCAGGATTATAACTCCATTTTTATCGACAACATAAGTTACTCTTCCTGGTAACAATCCAAGTAGTCCAGAAGGAACTCCAAAAAGAGTTCTTATTCTTTTATCTGCATCTGAAAGAAGTACAAATGGCAAATGGTGTTTATGAGAAAATTTTTGATGAGAATCAACACTATCACTACTGATACCTATTACTTCGGCTCCTAAAGCTACAAAGTCTTCATATTGATCTCTAAAACTACAGGCTTCTGTTGTACAACCTGGCGTATTATCTTTAGGATAAAAATAAATAACCAAAGGTTTACGACCAAGCACATCTTTACTTTCAAACACTTCTCCATTAGCATCTTTAGCTGTAAAATTCGGGATAATATCTCCTACTTTTAATGACATTTTATTCTCCTTTATAGGTTACAAAATTACGAGCAGTTTCATATAACACGATTTCTAAATCAAAATCGGGATTTATTTTTTTTCTAATTTTATTCCATATCACTACTGCAATATGTTCTGCAGTTGGATTTAAATCTTGAAATTCTGGCACATCAAGATTAAGATTCTTATGATCAAATGGTAATTCTACTTCTTGATATATAATATCTGCCAATATTTTCACATCTATCACAAAACCTGTTTCTGGATCAACTTCTCCAGTAACACTAACAGTTAATTCATAATTATGACCATGAAAATTGGGATTATTACATTTCCCAAAAACGGCATCATTTTTCTCTGCAGTCCAATCTTTTCTATACAGTCGATGAGCAGCATTAAAATGTGCTTTCCTTGATATCGTTACTCTCATGTAGGTTTTGGTTTAAATTTTATGGTCTTCTAGAAAATGATAAAACTCGTCAAAAATTATTTTGAACCAAACAGTGTAAATTTCAGGATGTAATTGCATATCTGTTTTTACATCTTCTATTTTCATCCATTTCCAAGCTTCTACTTCTTCTGGGTTTATAGTAGGCATTCCATTATAACGTCCAATCATAACGTGATCCAATTCATGTTCTGTCAATCCGTTATCAAAAGGAGCTTTGTATATAAAATGAAAAAGTTCTTTAAGTGGCGTTTTAAACCCCATTTCTTCAAACAATCTTCGACTTCCTGCTTCGATATTAGTTTCCCCCTCTCGCTGATGACTACAACATGTATTAGTCCAAAGTAACGGAGAATGATATTTATGATGCGCACGTTGCTGTAACATGATTTCATTATTATCATTTAAAACAAAAACTGAAAATGCACGATGCAGAACCGCTTTTTCATGAGCTTCCATTTTTGGCATCAAGCCTATTTGCTCATCATTTTGATTAACTAATATTACGTTTTCTTCTATCATAATTGGTATTAAACACACAAAAATACGAAAAAAGAAATTGCTTTAGAGCCTAGAAAAAGTTTGTGAAAAGTTTAACGAGCCTTGCATTCAGTAAAATTTTAATTTTATATCATGATTATGAGTGTATTAAAGACATCCTGGCAGTAGTCTTTCATTTTAAAACTAAAATTGCTTTTTATACGTAAATAACAATAGTTAAAACTTACTTAAATACATAGTTATTTGTAAAGTGCACGACAATTCACCAATTAAAGACACCTTACTTTTACATCACTAAATCAATTAATTATGAAAACAAGAGCCCGCTTTTTAAGCTTATTATTTTTGCTTCCGCTGTTTATCTTTCAAGCCTGTGGACAAAATAAAAAAGAACAATATACATCAACAAAAAATAATCCTATGGAAAATAAAATCAGTAAACCTGATAATCCATATTACTCGAATACCGACACTACAAAACTAAATCTTACAGATGCTCAATGGAAAAAGGTATTACCTAATGATGTTTACGAAGTAATGAGACATGCCGATACCGAGAGACCTTTTACTGGAAAATACTGGAACACTGATGAAAAAGGAACCTATTATTGCGCAGCCTGCGGAAATAAACTTTTTAGATCTGGCGCCAAATTTTCAAGTAGTTGCGGATGGCCAAGCTTTTTTGAGCAAGAAAACAAAAAAAGTACTATTTACAAACAAGACAACTCACTAGGTATGGAAAGAACTGAGGTTCTTTGTGGTAGATGTGGTGGCCATTTAGGTCATTTATTTGATGATGGACCTGCTCCTACTGGAAAAAGATACTGCATGAATTCAATTGCACTTGACTTTATACCTGATAATAAATAACATTATGAAAAATACAATTTTAATTAGCCTTTTGATTCTATCATTTAATAGCTTTGGACAAACAAAAAAGCAATCCAACTACGACACTATTACACTTGGCGGAGGTTGCTATTGGTGTGTAGAAGCCGTTTATGAAAACTTAAATGGGGTAAAATCTGTTGTATCTGGATTTTCAGGAGGAAAAACTACAAATCCAAGTTATGAAGAAGTCTCAACAGGAAAAACTGGTTTCGCCGAAGTAGTTCAGATCACTTATGACAAAAACATAACAAACCTAGATGAGATTTTTAAAGTTTTTTTTACTGTACATGATCCCACAACATTAAACAGACAAGGTGCAGATGTAGGAAGTCAATATCGCTCTGTTATTTTTTACAAAAATGAAGAACAAAAAAATGCTGCAAATAACATCATAAACGCTTTAAAAAAAGCAAAAGTATATAATGATCCTATTGTTACCGCTGTAGAACCATTTACAAAGTTTTACAAAGCCGAAGACTATCATCAAAATTATTATGATAATAACAAAAACCAACCTTATTGTAAAATGGTTATTCAGCCAAAAATAGAAAAGTTTGAAAAAGTTTTTAAAGACAAATTAAAAAAGAAGTAATTATTAATTCACTAAGCCACTTACAAAAATAAGTGGCTTTTTTATTTTAAGAATCAAAAGGTAAAATTTCGTAATTTGCATCAATCTATAAGACAATGAACCTTTTAACCAAACCAAAAGAAATGAAACACCTATTCCTATCTCTTTTATTCTTATTGTTTTTCAACCAAAATAATGCACAAGAAAACATACCTACAGATTATCTTTCGAAAGAATTTCACAAAGACAGAAGAGAAGCTTTTAGAAATTTGATGCCCTTAAATTCTGTCGCAATAATTTTTTCGTATCCCGAAAGAAAATTCTCAAGAGATATTAATTATAATTTTCATCAAAATCCTGATTTATATTACCTAAGTGGTTACAAAGAACCAGATGCGGTTTTATTATTATTTAAGGAGACACAAGGGAGCGGTGATACTGCTTATAATGAAGTGTTTTTTGTTAGAGAAAAAAATACTGCCCATGAAATGTGGACAGGAAGACGTTTGGGCATAAATGGAACAAAATCTAAATTAGGATTTAAGGCAGTTTACAACGGAAAAGACTTCAAAGATTTTGATATTGATTTAAAAAAATTTGACAAACTCATTTATGATAAAATCCCAACCGACATTAGCAAAGACTCAAGTGGTTTCGACCTTTTTGGATTATTACAAACATTTAAGACAAAAGCTGCAATTACAAATGAAGATGTCAATTCTTTACTATTATTTGAAAACATCACAGCAACACTACGAGAAATAAAGACCCCTGAAGAGATTGATTTAATGCGTAAATCAGTTAAACTTTCCTGCATTGCACATAATGAAGTCATGAAAGCTATTACTGCTGATATGAGTGAAAATGAAGCCGATGGTATTCACGCTTATATTCACAGAAAGTATGGAGCAGAAGGAGAAGGCTACCCACCAATTGTGGGTGCTGGAGCCAATGGATGTATCTTGCATTATGGCGAAAATAATAGCACAAAAATAGACAATCAATTATTATTAATGGATGTAGGTTCAGAATACCATGGTTACTCTGCTGATGTAACCCGAACCATTCCCGCAAACGGAAAATTCACAGAAGAACAGAAAGCCATTTATCAATTGGTATATGATGCCCAAGAAGAAATTTTTAAAATCTGCAAAGAAGGAACCCCACTTGCAGATTTAAACATCAAGGCCAAAGAAGTTTTAGCCAAAGGACTACTTAAACTAGGAATCATCAATGATTTAAAAGAAGTAAACATCTACTACCCTCACGGATGTTCCCATTTTCTTGGCCTAGACGTTCACGATAAAGGAAATTATAAAGGCCCAACAAGCTTACTTAAAGAAAACATGATTATTACAGTAGAACCAGGGATTTACATTCCAGCAAATAGCAAATGCGATAAAAAATGGTGGAATATAGGCGTACGTATAGAAGATGACATTCTCATAAAAAAAGACTCCTACGAAAACCTATCTATCGATTCTCCTAGAAAATGGCAAGATATTGAGAAACTAGCTTCTCAAAAAAGCAAATTCAATGAATTCAATCTACCTAAACTATAAACAAAAATCACCCTCTTCATAAACTTTTACAGCTACAATTAAACAAAAATGAAAGCATTAACTTTTTCCACATTTGGCAATTCCGATGTACTCGAATACATTGATATCCCAGATCCGCAATTAAAACACGACGAAATTTTAGTCGAAATGAAAGCCATTGGATTAAACTTTGCAGATGTATATCGGCGAAAAGGAAACTATCACCTTAAAGGAAACCCTCCTTTTATAGCTGGTTACGAAGGTTCTGGAATCGTAATAAACACAAACAACCATTCCGAGTTCAAAATTGGAGACAGAATTGCCTTTGCTGATGTTCCTTTTGCAAATGCAGAACTCGTTGCCGTTAATGTAAATCATGTAATTCCGCTACCAGAAGCAATCGATTTTGAAACAGGAGCCTCTATTTTACTACAAGGATTAACCGCGCATTACCTTGCAACAGATAGTCACAAAACATTAAAAGGAGAAACTGTTATTATTCATGCTGTTGCCGGAGGAGTAGGACAATTCCTTACACAAATAAGCAAACTTTTGGGCGCAACCATAATTGGGTTAACCTCATCATCAGATAAAGCTAAAATCGCTATCGAGCAAGGAGCCGATTATGTATTCTTATACAATGATAACTGGAAAACATCAATTTTTAAAGTAGCACCAAATGGTGCCGATGTTGTTTACGATAGCATTGGCAGTACCTTAAATGATAGTTTCGAAGTAACCAAAAATTGTGGTCAAGTCGTATTTTTCGGAATGGCTGGTGGTGATCCTGAGCCAGTTGATCCAAGAATGCTTATGGATACTTCTAAAACATTAACTGGTGGCGATTTATGGAGTTATCTAACCACAAGAGAAGAAAGAATTAAAAGAGCTAATCAATTATTTACATGGATTATCGAAGGAAAAATTTCTCTTGCCACACCCACTTCCTTTAAGTTATCCGAAGGAAAACAAGCACATGATTATTTAGAAAGCCGAAAAAGCACAGGGAAAATAATTTTGATTCCGTAAATAATCTGGGCGTGCCACCAATATAAAAAGGGGCTAACTATTGCATCGCTTAGTCGCCCCTTTTTATATTGCTGTCGGGCTTTCACTGCTACTTCGGTAGCTTAGTTCTATCCCTCACGCGTAAACAGTTATCAGTCTCGGTTTTCACTTCTACAGACCTTTGTCAAAGTTTATATAAAACAATTCATGAATTCGTAGCAACAAGTTACAACTGTTCAACCTCAATCTTTGTCAATTCTGATAATTCTATGATTCTGGTAACATCACTTTTATTTGCCACAAAAAACAAATAATTATCTCCGTGCGTATCATAAGTCATTAATTCAAGACCTCTTTTTTCTAAAGCCGATTGAATATAAGGAAACAAATCGTGACTATACGTTTCTTCAGGATATTCAAAATTAAGATCCTCACCTATCATTTCAGAAATAAAATACTCAGCATCTTCAGGATCAAATTTCCAATCGCTGTTCCAACAATCGATACTTTCAAAAAAGGCCCATTGCCCTTCAACTATTGCATGATATTCAGTTACTCCTTTTTTAAAATTCTTTAAAAGTTTTTTCGATTGTTTTTGAACCAATTTTTCATCTACATCTCCTCTAGAAACCAATTCGATAAATTCTTCAAAAGTTTCCTGAGTAACCTCAACATCTTCAGGCAATAAATTTTCTTGCGAAGGAAGCGCGACGCTATCAGGTATTTCAATTTCCATATATTGACAAATCCCCTGCAAGATTCTTTCAAATTCTTTAAACCCTATTTTCTGAATTTCATTTTTAGGATTATTTACATCAATATATTCTGTATCTAAAATCCCTTTTGTATAATCCAAAAAATAACTGTTATTATATAAAATTCTGAAATCATTTGTCTCTAAACTATTAGTACAACAAAAGAAAATGATAAAATTATGCAAGACATGTTTTAGGTGTTTTTTTGATTCTGGAGTTGGCTCAGAATAAAACTGAATATGAATATAATCGTATTCTAATCTCTCTTGTATAACCTCTTCCGAAAGCACTCCGATATCAATCTTTTTATACAATTCATTTAAAACCTCATATGCATTCTTGAAACCATTTTTCTTGATTTCATCCCTTCCTTCTTCATGATCAAATGAACTTGGGAATGAATAAAAATTTACAGAAACAGTATCATGAACCCCTTTCATTTTAAATTCAACACTATTTACCTCGTTATATAAATAAGAGTAGATGGAATATATAACATCAAAAGAAACAATTGATTTTGGATCATTATTTCTGCCAAAAAAATTAGAAAAGAAATTTTTCATTACAATTTATTAAGTGATTTAATTTTTAAACGCTAATAAACGTTAATTATCTGAATACTCAAAACTAGCATCCATTTTATCAAATGGGATAATTTCAACTAATATCTTTTTTAATTCGACATCACTTAATAACCCTCTTTTAGTTTCTTTCGCTTTAGGCAATAAGATTTCATAGTCTATAATTTCTCGATTAAATATAGTCTGCAAAATATCATTTTGCTTATCCGTTAGGTACTTTTTATGAGTTTTAAGAACCTTATCAAGATTATCTTTAAACTCCTTGTCACTTACATCATTATAAATATCTTGATCAGACATATCTGTTAAAAGCATTCTAAAAATAAAATCCTGCATATTCTTTGCTAGATAATTTACTTCATTCGCATCATGCCAAACAAAAACCACAGGATTCTCTCCATTATTTTCTTCATTTAAAAAGAAACAATAATGATCTCCAGCTCCGCTTTGTCCGAATGGTATAAATTTGAATTCTTCTTTTATCTGACGATAATCCTCTGGATCTAATAACTCTTCTATTGCTTCATTTACATTATTGAGATCAAGCAACTCAAAATCATAAGAATGTAAAAGCAACGGAGGGTTTTCTTTTAATTTAGGATAAACAGTCAAATACCAATCAGGACCATATTCCCCAACAGTAAGCATCCCGTCTAGAGAAAGGTTCTTATAAATAATTGGATATGTAAATCCATATTTTTCTTCAATATCTAATAACATCATAATATATATTTAAAAAAAATTGCCTGGTAATTAAACCGTAATCTAAAATTACAATTTAACTACCAAGCAACTAAAATAAGAATATTTTTACCTCTATATAAGCATCCCGCAAATTATTTTAAAGCTTCGGCAATCATCAAAGCACATTTTTCTCCATCGATAGCTGCCGATATAATTCCGCCAGCATATCCAGCTCCTTCACCGCAAGGATACAACCCTTTTATCTGTAAATGCTCATAAGTTAATGGATCTCTCGGAATTCTTACTGGTGAAGATGTTCTGCTTTCTGGCGCATGAAGTATTGCTTCATTGGTTAAATAACCACGCATTGATTTACCAAATTCAGAAAAACCTTCACGTAATATTTGAGATAAGAAACCTGGAAAAACCTGTCCCATTTCTACCGAAGTAGTTCCAGGAACATAAGATGTTTTAGGAATATCCGATGAAACTTTATTTTGAGTAAAATCAACCATACGTTGTGCCGGAACTTTTTGAGTTTCTCCCGCCAAATGCCATGCTTTCTGTTCAATACTTTTTTGAAATTCCATTCCAGCCAAAGCTCCGAATTTAGCAAACGGCTTAAAATCTTCTAATTTTAACTCGATTACAATTCCAGAATTGGCTGTAGCCTGATCTCTTTTAGAAGGAGACCAACCATTGGTAACTACTTCACCAGGACTTGTAGCACAAGGGGCAATTACACCACCTGGACACATACAAAATGAATACATTCCTCTTCCTCCCACTTGTTTCACTATAGAATATGGCGCTGGAGGCAAATGCTCTCCACGGTAATCACAACTATATTGTATACTATCTATTAAAGATTGAGGATGCTCGGCTCTTACACCCAAGGCAAAAGGTTTAGCCTCAATAAAAATTTTCTTTCTATCTAATAATTCAAAAATATCACGAGCAGAATGCCCCGTTGCTAATATTAACTTATTAGCATTTATCATATCTCCTTTTTGAGTTACAACTCCTTGAACTTCGTTATTTTTCAAAAGAATATCAGTCACTCGGGTTTCAAATAAAACCTGGCCTCCATATTCAATAATTTTCTCTCTAATATCCTGAATAATCTTTGGTAACTTATTAGTTCCAATATGCGGATGCGCTTCTATCAAAATATCTTCAGAAGCCCCAAAAGCCACAAATAACTCAAGAATCCTTGTTACATCTCCACGTTTTTTTGAACGAGTATATAATTTACCATCTGAGTATGTTCCTGCCCCGCCTTCTCCAAAACAATAATTAGAATCTTCATTTACAAAATGCTCTGTGTTTATTGCTTTTAAATCTCTTCGGCGACCACGAACATCTTTTCCTCTTTCAAGTACAATTGGTTTCAATCCTAATTCTATTAATTGCAAAGCCGCAAAAAGACCCGCAGGACCTGCTCCCACAACAATTACTTCTTGTGCTCCCGATACATTTTTGTAATCTGGAATTTCAAATTTAACCGGTTTAAAAACTTCATTTTGCAAATAAATCATCACTTTCAGATTGATTTTTATTGCTTTCTGGCGGGCATCAATCGAACGCTTTAAAATAGATACATGTTGAATTTCCTTTGGAGAAACCTTAATTTGTTTCGACAAATGTTCTTTTAGCAACAACTCGTTTGCAGCTATTTCGGGCGATACTTGAAGTAAAAGTTCTCTTGGCATTTTGTTTTATTTATTCAATTAGCTTTTCTATTTATGAAAAGAACGTGCAAAAATAACATTTTGAACTGACTTTATATAATTAACCGCAAAGTGCGCTAAGTTTTTTTTAAAGTTATGTTTTTACAAAACACAAAGTTCGCAAAGCTAGATCAACACAAAGCTTTGCGAACTTTGTGTTTTCTATACATGAAATAAAATTAGCTCTTTGCGCACTTTGCGGTTAATTCCACAATAAGTTTTTCACTCTTCATAAGAAAGACTTTGTACCTTTGCCTCATTGAAACTTTGTACCTATAAATAATGTCAAGAAAAATAAAACTAATATGGGATTTCCGTGGTCCTGCCTCAGCAAAAACTGCAGAACATCATGAGATTCATTTAAAAGAATTCATTGCTATCGAAAAGCTACCTTTAAATATAACTGGATTTACAATCCTAAACGATATGTATGCTATTGCTTATATGGTTGTAACCGATGAAAACATGATTCAGGTACGTGATGCTTTAAAACCGCACCGAGGGGAAGTATTCCCTGAGACCACTTAGTTTTCAGTCACATTTTTCAGTCGCAGTACTGAACTTGATTCAAAACAACAGTTGCGGTTTTCAGTTGCAGTGCAGAACTTGAAACAAGAAAAAACTTGAAACAAAAAACAGTCGCAGTTATAATCTCAGTAAAACTGAAAACTAAAAACTGCGACTGTACACTTTTAATTAGCTACTTCGCTAATAAATTTTATTCGCATTAAGCGTAATTCATCGATATCATATTCTCCATCAAATTCTTTAAGAGCATCTTCTATTTTATCTGATTCTGATTCCATAAAGTATTCGTGAATTTCTTCTTGCTGATCGTCATCAAGCATATCATCTACCCAATATTTTATATTAAGTTTTGTTCCTGAATATACAATTTGCTCCATTTCTTTAATCAAGGCATCCATCGAAAGTCCTTTTGCTGAAGCAATATCATTAAGTGATAATTTTCGGTCGATGTTCTGGATAATGTATAATTTATTTACAGAATTAACTCCTGTAGATTTTACAACCAAGTCATCGGGACGAATAATATCGTTTTCTTCAACATACCTATTTATTAAGGCTACAAAATCTCCTCCATATTTTTTGGCTTTCCCTTCACCTACTCCATGAATATTATACAATTCGGCAATAGAGATTGGATATTTTAAAGCCATATCCTCGAGTGAAGGATCTTGAAAAACCACAAATGGAGGAACACCTAATTTCTTAGCAACTTTTTTTCGTAGTTCTCGTAACATCCCCATCAAAACTTCATCGGCAGTACCTCCTGATTTTGACGCCGTTACTATAGCTTCATCTTCACTTTCATTATATTCATGATCTTCTGACATCATAAACGAAACTGGTTTTTTAATAAAATCCAATCCTGCCTTGGTGATTTTTATGATTCCGTAGGTTTCTATATCTTTTGATAAATAGCCTGCTACTAATACTTGACGAAGTAATGCCATCCAGTATTTTTCGTCATGATCTGAACCTGACCCGAAATAAGATTGCGAATCAGTTCTGTGTGCTTTAATTACTGCATTTACACGTCCTATTAATGTAAATACTATTTCTTTAGATTTATAAATATGTTTTGTATCACGTACAATTTCCAATAATTTCACCACTTGATCTTTGGCTTCGATTTTGGTTTTCGGATTACGAACATTATCGTCCATATCGGCTCCTTCTCCTGTTTCGCTGTCGAATTCTTCTCCAAAATAATGAAGTAGGAACTTTCTTCGTGACATCGATGTTTCGGCGTAAGCCACCACTTCTTGCAACAAGGCAAATCCAATTTCTTGTTCAGCAACTGGTTTTCCTGACATGAATTTCTCTAATTTCTCTACATCTTTATAGGAGTAATATGCCAAGCAATGTCCTTCACCTCCATCTCGTCCAGCACGACCTGTTTCTTGGTAATAACTTTCGAGTGATTTTGGAATATCGTGATGTATTACAAAACGCACATCGGGTTTATCGATTCCCATTCCGAAAGCAATAGTTGCTACTACAACATCTACATCTTCCATAAGGAACATATCCTGATGTTTTGCTCTTGTTTTTGCATCTAGTCCTGCATGGTAAGGAACTGCACTAATTCCATTTACCTGCAAAACCTCTGCAATTGCTTCTACTTTTTTACGGCTTAAACAATATATAATTCCGGATTTTCCTTTGTGTTGTTTTATAAAACGAATAATATCCGATTCTATATTTTTAGTTTTCGTACGAACTTCGTAATATAAGTTTGGTCTGTTAAACGACGCCTTGAAAGTATTAGCGTCGGACATGTCAAGATTTTTTAAAATATCTTCTTGAACTTTCGGTGTAGCAGTTGCAGTAAGACCAATAATTGGTACATCACCCAACTGTTTAATAATATGTTTTAGATTTCTGTATTCAGGTCTAAAATCATGTCCCCATTCTGAAATACAATGCGCTTCATCGATAGCGACAAATGAAATAGGTACATTTTGAAGAAACTGAACATATTCTTCTTTGGTTAATGATTCGGGAGCAACATATAATAATTTTGTCAAACCAGAAGTAATGTCCTTTTTTACTTGAGCAATTTCTGTTTTGGTAAGTGAAGAATTCAGAACGTGAGCGATTCCGTTTTCTGAAGAGAGACTCCGAATAGCGTCTACTTGATTTTTCATCAAAGCAATTAAAGGAGATACAACTATTGCTGTTCCTTCCTGAATTAAAGCGGGCAATTGGTAGCAGAGCGATTTTCCTCCCCCAGTGGGCATAATGACAAAAGTATTTTTTTTATTGAGTATACTTTTTATAACCTCTTCTTGCAATCCCTTAAATTGGCTAAAGCCGAAATACTTCTTTAATTCTTTATGTATTTCAATTTCGTTTGAATTCATTCTTTATTTTATGGTATTTTGTATAAATTTGCATCAATAAAGATACAACTTTCTTTTACACTTACAAATTTTAACTATTCTGTTTTGATAACAAAAGAAAATATATTAGCTATTGCTAAAAAAACAATACTATCTGAAAGTGAAGCAATTGCAAAGCTAATAAATTTTTTAGATGAAAATTTCACTCAAGCTGTTCAACAGATATACGAAACAAAAGGTCGATTAGTAGTCACCGGAATAGGAAAAAGTGCAATAATTGCACAAAAAATGGTTGCCACTTTCAACTCTACTGGAACACCTTCATTATTTCTTCATGCCGCTGAAGCAATTCATGGTGACTTAGGAATGATTCAGAATGAAGATGTAATCATTTGCATCTCTAAAAGCGGTAACAGTCCAGAAATCAAAGTTTTAGTTCCGTTATTAAAACGTTTTGGCAATACACTAATTGCTATTACAGGAAACACAACTTCTTTTTTAGCAAAAGGCAGTGATCATGTCTTAAACACTACTGTTGAGATGGAAGCGTGCCCGATAAACCTAGCTCCAACCAATAGCACTACTGCTCAACTGGTAATGGGAGATGCTCTTGCGGTTTGTTTGATGGAAATGCGTGATTTTAAACCAGAAGACTTTGCTGTTTATCATCCAGGAGGCGCATTAGGGAAAAAACTTTTACTTCGTGTAAAAGACATGATTGAACATTCGTTAAAACCTGCTGTTGCCCCCGATTCTCCAATCAAAAAAGTTATATTTGAAATATCAGAAAAACGACTAGGTGTAACTGCTGTTGTAGAAAATGATAAAATAATCGGAATTATCACTGATGGTGATATCCGAAGAATGCTAAACGACAGAGATACTTTTGCCGATTTAACCGCAATAGACATTATGACTAAAAATCCAAAAATGGTATCATCAGATACAATGGCTGTCGACGCATTGAACATATTAGAAGATTTCTCAATTACGCAACTAATTGTTTCTGACAACGGAGAATACAAAGGCGTATTACACTTACATGACATTTTAAAAGAAGGAATCGTATAATGACAAAGAAAAAAAACCTAGGCGAAATGTCGTTCTTAGACCATCTTGAAGAATTAAGATGGCTATTAGTTAGAAGCACAACTGCCATAATCATAATGGCCTTTTTAACTTACTTTATAAGTGACTACTTATTTGACGTAATTATTTTCGGACCAACAAGACCAACTTTCTTCACCTACCAGTTTTTTTGTGAGTTATCGCATAAACTAGGATTTGCTGAGAACATTTGTATTACCGAAATGCCATTTATCATTCAGAATACGCAAATGGAGGGTCAGGTAAATGTCTTTGTATGGATGTGTATTTTAGCAGGATTCATCTTGAGTTTTCCATATATTTTATACGAAATATGGAAGTTTATTAGTCCAGCACTATACGAGAAAGAGCGTAAAAATGCCAAAGTATTCATTTTTGTTTCCTCATTACTTTTCTTTTTAGGCGTAATATTTGGCTATTTTGTAGTAATACCAATGTCTGTAAATTTCGTAGCGACTTTTACAGTAAGTGATATTGTAAAAAATCAATTCACACTAGAGTCTTATATGGGAATGGTAAAAACAAGTATCCTAGCTGGCGGACTATTTTTTGAGCTACCAATCGTTATTTATTTCCTTACAAAATTAGGATTGGTTACTCCTCGTTTTTTAAGAAAATACTGGAAATATGCTGTGATTATAATTTTAATTGTAGCAGCAATTGTAACTCCTCCAGATGTTGTGAGTCAGACAATTGTAGCTGTACCAATGTTACTAATATATGAATTGAGTATCTTCATTTCGGTACTTGTATATAAAAACCAAAACAAAGAATTAAATGTCTGATATCATTCAAGAATTTAACGATTATCGTTCTAAAATGAACGAGAAATTACTAGCAGATAACAACAAAATTGTAAAGCGAATTTTCAACCTAGACACTAACGCATATGCTGCAGGCGCTCTTGATGTTAAGACAAAAGAACTTTTAGGCTTAGTTGCCTCAGCCGTTTTACGTTGTGATGATTGTGTAAAATACCATCTTGAAACTAGTTTTAAAGAAGGTATCACCAAAGAAGAAATGATGGAAGCAATGGGAATAGCAACCTTAGTCGGTGGCACAATCGTAGTTCCTCATTTGCGAAGAGCATACGAATTTTGGGAAGCACTAGAAGAGCAAGGGAATTAGAAAGTGGGATAATTAGATAATTTTCTTGACAATATGTTAATTCATTTATTCTATTGATTTATTTTCTTTTATTTTGCTCATTGGAGATATAATTATCTCATTATCAAATTGACATATTATCTAATTAAAAAAAATGAAACTAAGAGCCGATAATTTAATCAAAACCTACAAAGGCCGTAGTGTAGTAAAAGGTATTTCTGTCGAGGTAAATCAAGGAGAAATAGTTGGCCTTTTGGGTCCAAATGGTGCTGGAAAAACCACATCATTTTATATGATTGTAGGATTGGTAAAACCCAACTCGGGTAATATTTATCTTGATGATTTAAACATCACCGATTACCCTATGTACAAAAGGGCACAGCACGGAATAGGGTATTTGGCACAAGAAGCATCTGTTTTTAGAAAACTAAGCATTGAAGACAATATATTAAGCGTACTACAATTAACAAAGTTATCCAAAGCAGAACAGGTGGCAAAAATGGAAAGCCTAATTGAAGAATTCAGCTTAGAACACATTCGTACTAACCGAGGGGATTTACTTTCGGGAGGAGAACGTCGTCGTACCGAAATTGCAAGAGCTCTTGCTACTGATCCTAAGTTTATCTTACTAGATGAGCCTTTTGCAGGAGTTGACCCTGTTGCCGTAGAGGACATTCAGCGAATTGTAGCTCAATTAAAAAATAAAAACATCGGAATCCTAATTACTGACCATAACGTACAAGAAACTCTTGCTATCACTGATAAAACATACCTAATGTTTGAAGGAGGTATCCTAAAAGCAGGTGTACCTGAAGAATTGGTAGAAGACGAAATGGTACGTCGTGTATATCTAGGTCAAAATTTTGAACTACGTAAGAAGAAATTGGAATTTTAAAACGAATTCATATTCAGTATCCAGTCGCAGTATTCGGTCTAAAAAAACTTGAATACTGCGATTTTTTTTTACTGAGACTGTAACCTTCAACTAAAAACTAAGACTTAATCGACTGTTATAAATTGTAATTGCTGTAAATCTCCGTTGTAGATATTTACATCTACTGTATGTTTAATTCCTGGCACAGTTGCTTTTTCTGTAAATTGCCAAAATAGCCAATCCTCATCGATTTTTTCTCTGTAAAAATTATAATTGGCTATCCAAAAAAGATAATCACTAAATTCTTCTTTTAAGAAATCATCATAATAACTTTCGCCTGAATAAATTATTGGGCGCACTTTATAATGTGCTTCAACCTTATCCAACCATCTTCTTAATCCCTTTTTCAAACTATCAAGAGATTGATTTTTCGGCAATCTTTCGATATCCAAAACGGGAGGTAAATCGCCTTTCTCTAGTTTAACTGTTTTAATAAACAGGTCTGCCTGCTCAATAGAATTTTCGTTTGGACGATAATAATGATACGCTCCACGAATTGTTTTATTTTTTTTAGCTCCTATCCAATTTCGTTTAAACTGATAATCTTTTCTATCTTTTCCAACAGTTGCTCTAATAAACACAAAATCTATAGGGTATTTTTGCTCTAAGGTATCAACATAAGACCAACTAATTTTTCCTTGATATTCGGACACATCTAATCCAATCGATTTACCTTTGTGATTTGCTAAAACCTGAAAATTTCTAACATCAGAAAGACGTTTATCATCGGTTTCTTTTTCGACAACTTTGTCTGTTTTAAAACTAAAGTAATAAGCTAAACCATTACGATAATGATAAACAGCTCCTAGAAAAAGACCTATAAAAATTGATACTATAAGAAACCGAAAAACGCGACCAAATGAACTACTTGATTTTGATTTACGATTTGAAGTTTGCTTTCTTTTAGTAACTTTTCTTTTCATTCAATAAAAAAACTACTTTTTAGAGAACTTATTGTTTATTACAGACAATAATACATAAGTAATAATTACTAATGGAATTCCTAGATATTTAAAGAAAATCAATAGCAATAATGAGAACACTAAAAACCCAACCTGTAAAGCATTATCTTTTAAATTGAATTTTTTAATTTTCAATGCAAACAAAGGAATTTCAGCATTTAAGATATAAGCACTAAATAATGCTATTGCCAATAAAATCCATTGATTTGTTAGAATTTCAAGAATCATCAATGAATCTGAATATTTCAAAACTAAAGGTAAACTCAAGATAAACAATGCATTTGCAGGAGTTGGCAGACCAATAAAAGAGTCCGTTTGACGTGTATCAATATTAAAATTTGCTAATCGATAGCAAGAGCCTAAAGTAACTATAAATCCTAAAAAGGGAGTAAATACAGGTCCTAATATATCATGAGAGCTTGAACTACTAATAAACAAGCTGTACATTACATAACCAGGCACAACACCACTAGTTACCATATCTGCCAATGAGTCTAATTGTAAACCAAGCGGGCTGGATACTTTGAATAATCTAGCGAAAAAACCATCAAAAAAATCAAAAAATATTCCTAAACAAACAAAATAGAAGGCCATTTCATAATCTAATTTAGAAACAAAAACAACTGCTATACAGCCACAGAAAAGATTAATTAATGTAATAGCGTTAGGAACATGTTTTTTAATATTCATTGCAAATATATTTTAAGTATGATAAACGACAAATTTACTATAATAACTGAATGACTTGTACGTTTTCATTAGAGTTTTTTACACAAAAGTGAGACTTTAGCATTATTTACTAAAAGGGATAAATAAGCTCAGTAAAATATTATATTTTTGATAAAAATTAAACAGACTTCGGTTTATAAAAATTAGCTCTTGAAGAAAATTTTATTGTTTTTACTGTTTTGTGTTTACACAACCAATTACAGCCAATCTGTTCGAAAATACTCTAATGAGTTTATGAATATTGGTGTTGATGCCGCAGCTCTCGCTATGTCGAGCGCAGTTGTTGCTTCTACTAAAGATGTAAATTCAGTTTACTGGAATCCAGCCGGATTAGCCAATTTAGAAGATCATCAAGTTGCTTTAATGCATGCAAATTATTTTGCCAATATTGCGCAATATGATTATATTGGCTATGCGAGTCCAATAGATGATCGAAGTGCATGGGGAATTTCATTAATTCGTTTTGGTGTAGATGACATTTTAAACACGACTGAATTAATCGATAGTCAGGGTAATATTGACTACAATCGAATTAGTCTTTTTTCGACTGCCGATTATGGTTTTACTTTTTCTTATGCTAGGAAATTACCTGTTGCAGGATTTCAATATGGAGTAAATGCTAAAGTTATCCGACGTATTATTGGAAAATTTGCTAACTCTTGGGGCTTTGGATTTGATTTAGGATTGCAATTTGAAAAGAATGACTGGCATTTTGGTTTAATGATACGCGATATCACAACGACTTATAATGTTTGGAATATTGATGAGAAAGAATACAAAAAAATATCGGATGCGATTCCTGGAGAAAATCAAGATTTACCCGAAAGCACCGAAATTACATTACCTAAAGCACAATTAGGTATTGCGAAAAAATTTATAATTAGATACGATTATAGTGTTTTGGTTGCTACAAATATGAATATGCGTTTTGAAAGAACAAAAGACATCGTTTCTAGTAACTTTGTTAGTATTGATCCTGCGTTAGGATTAGAGTTTGGTTATACTGACCTTGTTTTCTTAAGAGCTGGTGTTGGAAATTTTCAAAATGTAACACAATTAGACAATTCTGAAAAAGTTGGTTTTCAACCTAACATCGGACTCGGTTTTAAATACAAAGGTATTCAGGTAGATTATGCCTTAACGGATTTAGGAAATCAGAGTGCAGCTTTATATTCAAATATATTCTCGCTTAAAGTTGATTTAGGCGTATTTAGAAAATAAAAATATCAAAAGAGTATTGATAATTCATTTAAAAAAATATTTATGAAAACATATTCATCGAAAAAAACATTGTTACTACTTTTATTTTTTGTGTTTATCAACCATAGTTTTGGACAAAGTCTTGTATTGTCTAATGATGCCAAAGTTAGCGTTATAACTTGTGGTACTGGTAATGAATCCTATTCTCTTTTTGGTCATACAGCTATTCGAATCGAAGATTCTATCAATGCTATTGACTTAGTTTATAATTATGGAACTTTTGATTTCAGAACGCCAAACTTTGTTGCTAAATTCACAAAAGGGGACTTACAATATTATGCTACCGTACATCCATACATCGATTTTATAAATGAATACGATAATGACAAACGAAGTGTTTACGAACAAGAATTAAATATTCCGGAAAATCTGAAACAAAAGTTATTCGATAATTTAAATAAAACACTCCTATCAGAAGACAGATATTATACTTATAAATTTATTGATAAAAACTGTACTTCGATGGTTGTTGACGTTATCAACAAATCTCTTAACGGAACAGTAATCACAAAAAAGGGGGATAGAGACAAAACCTACCGAACAATTCTTTATCCTTACTTTGACGGACATTTTTATGAAAAATTAGGTATTAGTATCATTTTTGGAAAGAAAGTAGACGAATTAGGAACAAAAATATTCTTGCCTTTTGAGCTAAAAAACAGTTTAGCTAAAACAACTTTTCAGAATCACCCTTTAGTTAAAGAAACTAAAACTATTTTATCTTTTGATAAAGTGCCAAGTCACTCTTGGTGGAATAATTGGTACACTTACATTATTGTATTAGCATTTATCATCTTCATAAATAAAAGAAGTGTTGATAAATTTTATCTTTTAATAATGGGACTATTGGGTCTATTTTTCGTCTTTGTCAGTTTCTATTCTCTACACAAAGAATTAGAATACAATTACAACATCCTATTATTTAGTCCTTTCTTATTAATTCTTTTGGTTCTTAATCTCATGAAAAACAAAAAATGGACGTATCGTTTTTCATTAATACATCTAATTTCACTAATTACGTATGCGTTATTTATGATTAACAAAGCGTCATTCCTAATCGTTTTACCTTTGATTATAACTAGTGGAGTTGTCCTTATACGTATTGCTATTAAGAATAAGAAACCAATACCTATTATTATATAATTATTGTCCTCTATAAAATAAAACTGTAGTGATCGTTTTAAAGGTAATACTCATATCAAGGAAAATGCTTCTGTGCTTGATGTAATATAAATCGTATTGTAGTTTTATTAAACTTTCCTCTAATGATTCTCCATAGGGATAATTTACCTGTGCCCAACCTGTTAAACCTGGCTTTATAATATGTCTTGTTTCATAAAATGGCATGACCTGAGCAATCTCTTTTACAAAAAAAGGACGTTCTGGTCGGGGGCCTATAACTGCCATATCTCCTTTTATGACGTTAATAAACTGAGGTAATTCATCAATTCTCGATCTACGCATCATTTTACCAAAAGGAGTTATTCGGACATCATTTGTTCTAGCAAAAGCAACTCCTTTAGATTCGGAATTCTTTACCATTGTTCGGAACTTGTATATTTTAAAAACTGCCCCGTCTTTCCCTATTCTTTCTTGGGTATAAAAAAGTTCTCCCCTGTTTCCTATACAATTTCCAATAAAGATAAATGGTATTAAAATCAATCCCGTTAAGAGTCCAAACAAAGAAAAAACAAACTCAAAAAGACGTACAGCCACTAAATACAACTTGTTACTGTTGCTACGACTAAATGGAAAAAAGCGATAAAAGTCTCTCGCTATATATTGCAAAGCAATTCGTTGTGTCTTACTTTCGTATACTTGAGTATATTCTCTTATTATTTTACCCGACTCAAGTAAATGTAATAATTGCTTATATAAACCAGCAGTAATTCCGTCTGCCTTTTGTGATGCAATAACAATTTCTGAAACTCCATTTTCAAGAACAAATTCTTTTAACTCTTTCTTTTTAATTTCTTTTATATACCGATACACTATTGGATTCTTACTTAGAGTATCTAAGTTTACAAAGGCAATTATTTTATAATTAGGATCAACATTCTCTAATCCCAAAACTAATTCTTCTAATTGGTCTTGCTCACAAATTAAAACTACATTTTGAAAAAAACGATGTGAGGCAAGAAAGTAAACATAAAAAAAACGCCAAAAAAGGAGAACAAACAGTATCGTAAAATAGAATATAATTATCGAAACTCTTTGTTTTGGTAATTCTGGTGATAAAACTGGGGTTAGCAAATAAACCAAAACTGTAGTGGAAACAGTAATAACAGTACTTCTAAGTATTAGAAACTGATTACTTGCTACTTGCAAATTATACATTTCGAAAATTAGCCCAAAAGTATTGAGATATATTACCAATACAATTGCTCCAAGATAGTTAGTACTTAAAACATTAAAATAATGGTAATCAAAAACATGACCTAGAAAATACAATGCTACTAAGACAAAAAAAGAATCAAAAAATCGAAGAAGGACTTTTCGTTCTGATATATCAAAATGGATTTTATTTTTTTGAGGCATTAAAATTATATCAATTATGTTGTATGATTAAATTTACTAAATTAAATCATACAAGAGAAAATAATCTAAAATTAATCGCTCAGAATGCTTACTATAAATACTAGTCCTTTTTGCGTAATTACCTACTTTTATTCTTAATTACGTTAACAAGAGTTAATGCATAAACAAATGCAGGCGCTGCAGTTCGCATAGCAGCATGATTAATTGTTAAAAGCCAAAAGGCATAAAATGACAAAAAGTATAGGTTACTTGTGTAGGTATAATACAATACAAAAGGCATTATGATAAGTATCAGTAATCCAGTTATTCCAAATACTCCATGCTCACTTAACAGACGCGTTATTTCATTATGTGATGCAACATCTACTCCAAAAGCCTCTTTTCTATATTCTTTACCAAGTCCTGCTCCAACTCCCATTATCGGGTTGTCAAAAAAGGTTTTAATATCTACAGCAATAATTGCTTCCCTACCTCCTAATCTATCTTTTTTGACTCTTCCTGCTGCGTCCTGATTAGCATAGCGCTTCTCTATCAATCCAGAAGTCTGCATAGAAGTATAACTCCAAATTCCTACTCCCATTATAGCAGTAACGATAAATACTAAAGCCAGTTTATAATTTACTTTTGTACTCGAATAATAATACAGTAACAATAATAATATAACAATCATAACTACCCCAGTAATTACACCTCCTCTAGAAAAAGTAACAATTGCTCTATAACTAATAACTAAAAGCAATATCCCGTTGAGAACTTGCATCTTTTTTGATTTGGAAAAGAGAATCAATTGAGTAAAAAACACAAACATTCCTAATCCTAAAATGGTAGAAACCTGGTTAGGTCCAAATCCTCCTGAAGTTTCAAAATTAGACTGAGTTCCTGTAACAACACTTTGTACACTAGGATTATATAAGAATAAATAAGTAGTAATTGATATGATCGGCAATCCCATTGCAATAATTATCTTCTGTAATTGTTGAAAAGTTATCTTTCTATTAAAAGTATATATCGCACAAAAGGCCAAACAAAAAGGACCCGATAAATTAAAAACTAAAACTTTTTTTATATCTACAGATAAAATATCTGCAGTGGCCGTTAATAAAATACCTGGAATTAATAACACCAAGAAAAACCAATATAGAAATGAGTTAATCGTAAAGCTACTATAGGCCATGCCTAATATCATAAAAAAAAGCACACTTAACTTAATGTACTCATTATTAAAATTCCCTCCAGTCATTCTTAAAAAAACCTCAACTCCAACTAAGTAAGCGGCTACTAAAAGCACTTCATTATTTTTGTTCTTTGTTCTAACAACGAAGAACATACCAATGATTGGTATTAAAAGTGCGTAAATTTTAGAAGAAAAAGGCACTACAAAAACCACCAAAGCAATCAATGTGTGGATAAAAACTAATCTGTAATACGAAAAAAATATTTTTTTCATAATTATAATCTGTTATAAGCTAAAATTAATTTCTGAATTACAACATCCTCTACATAATTTTCTAATACAGTTTTTTTTAAATTCAATCCTAGTTCATTTCTTAGTTCCTCATCTAAAATTAACTTAATTATCTGACTTTCTAATTCCAATATTTGTAAAGGATTAAATAATAAACCTGAATTATTGTTATTGATTATTGAAGAACAATACCCTTTATTTGTTGAAACTACTGGCAATGAAGCAAGTCCATATTCTAATAAAGTCAACGGAAAACCTTCATGTGTAGAAGTTAAAACTCCTATTGTTGCTTGAGATAAAATAGAAGTAATATCACTCCTTGAATTATACAAATGGATATCATTTTCTAGAGCATGTTTTTTTATAAATATTTTTATTGATTTCGAATAATCATCTAAATAGTCTTTACCTATTAAATGCAAACTCCATCCTAAATGATTTAATTTCAAATTCTCAAAAGCCTTTAGCATTATACTATGATTTTTGGGCTCCTTTAAATTTGCTAAAAATAGTATCCGTTTACCAGCAACGCCTTTTAAAGATGGATCTTTTTCAACTTTATTTATAATTTTTATAAAATTAGGAATAAAATACACTTTTGAACACAGCATATTTTTTTTATTCCATTGTTCCAATACCGGATTAACCACAAAAACAGATGAAAAAAAAGGAGACAACAGAATTAAATATCTGTTTTTAATTTGAGTTTCATCTATGCGTTTACCATAATGATCGTGCCAAGTAATTTTAATTTTTGGCAATGTCAGTTTTAGCAAAACTGCAATAAAAAAAGAGGAGCTATGAGCATGAATAATAGTAACTTTATTCTTTATTATGAACTTTCTAAGTCTTAAAATTGCTTTAAAATCTATTACTAGTTTTCTATTTAAAAACAAATAAGAAACATCTGAATCAATTTGTGTCTTAAGACTACCTTCTTTACGCGTAGCTACTAATCCTGAAAATTCAATCGTTTTGCCAAGGGCGTTAGCAAAATTTACTGCCATCCGTTCGGCCCCACCAGCCTCTAATGAATCTATGATTTGCAAAACCCTCATGATTGCAGTATTTTTTTTATTTCAGTTTCAAAGATATCTTTTGTGAATTTTTGCGACCATTCTGATGCTTTTATACTTTTATCCACATAACATTTCCTGTCTTCTATAATTGCTTCTAACTGAATTGTATCATTAGACAAATTCATCTCTAATAAAACTCCTCTATCGCCATGATTTAACATAAATGGCACACATGAAACAGCTGTCACTACGGGAACACATCCCCAAAACATTCCCTCTGCAATCGCTTTTGGCCATCCTTCACTTTTAGATGGGAGCAATACGAAATGACTTTTTTGATATGCCTTTTTAATTGTCTCTTGGTTTTGATTTCCTTTTAAAAAGATGTTTTTTTCTAATTGATTATTTTGAATGTATTCTTCTAAAACAGTTCTTTCAATTCCCTCACCATATAAATTTAAATTTACATTTTTTCCTTTTTTAATAAGTTGTTCAACTAGTTGTATTGCATAGAGCGGATTTTTACCTCTAACTAAATTTCCAACAAAAACAAACTCTATAGTTTTATTAAAATCTGTTTTTTGAATAACTTCTTTATCTTTTTCAGAATAGGTAGCCGTAAAAAAAGGTTTACAGTTTTTAGATTGCCTTGGCCATTCTCCATAAACCAAAACCTGTATGTTTTTAGTTAAGAAAGTACTACTTAAAATATATTTCTGCAATTTATAAGACCATGGTTGCTTACTCTTAGGGTCCCAATTTCCTGCGTATTTAGCAGTCTTTTTTTTGTTGGGAAAAAGAATTTGAACAAAACATCCCAATAAACCAATATTTCCTGGACAACGTAAATGAATATGATCTGCATTTTTTATTGCCTGATAAATAATTTTCATGTTTACAAAAACACTATAGAATGAATTCAATACCGCGGCAACTGATTTAATATTAAATTTTATTAATTGAATTGGCGGAAGCATATTGAATGGAATTTCTGAAATTAATAAACCTTCATCTGTTTCCCAAATAGGAGCACAAAATTGTACTTCATCTACATAATGACTCCAAATCTTAATTTCGTTTATATAAGGACTATAGGCATACCATTTATCATGAGAAGCTATTAAGGGAGCAGAAGATATGATAAGTAATTTCATTAAATATAGCCCTCCGAACCTTTATCTGAAATTCTAATAGCTGGTACTCCTAATACAACTCCATTATCTAGGACATTTGAATTCACAAATGTATTTGCTCCAATTAGAACATTATTACCTACAGTAATTTGTCCCACAACAGTCGCATTTGCTCCAATATAAACATTATCACCAATGCTCGGTACTCCTCGTTGCATTGCAAGTCCTGAAACCCCTATTGTGACCCCTTGAGAAAGATTACAATTATCGCCCATTACAGTTTTACTGTTCAATATTATACCTCCAAAATGACCTATGTAAAAAGATCCTCCAATTTTAATTGATGCTGGTAAAGAAATACCAGTTAAGATTTCAATTGTTTTTTGCCATAATAAACAACCAAATAATAGAACCTGTCTTATTCCAATTATCTTTACATTTCTATAAATAAAACTTGCAATACGATATTGAAATATTGCCCAAAAACCTTGGGTAAGAAATAAGATGACAAAAAAATTGCCTCCATATTTTTTATACTTTTTATAATCTGATTCTATCAATTGAAATAAATTCATATAACTTTTGTCTTTACTAATTTAATTCACTAATCAAAAAATATTACTCGTTAATCACTGATTGATAAAAACAAATGTTCTGAGAAACAACAGGACTTAGTCCATATTTCTTAAGTACAAACTCTCTTGCCTTTTCCCCTATTTCTTTTGCTTTGTTCTGGTTTGAAAAAACCCAAATGATTTTCTCAGCTATATCTTCAGGATCATATGGATCGCATAACAATCCTGTTTTATAATCTTCTATTGTTTCTGGTCCAGGTCCTAATTTTGTAAATATAACTGGTCTTTCCATTGCCATGGCTTCTGGTGCTACTAAGCCTTGAGTTTCTATATGGGATGGAAAAACACATATGGAAGCTTTTTCATAAATTTCAGGTAACTGTGTCTGCGAAACAGCTCCATAAAAATGAATATCTTTTGAAATCTCACCTAATTTAGGTAATTCTTTTTCTTTAAGTAACTGAATATAAGAACTTCCATCTAAAAAAAACCAATCTCTACCGTATATTTCTAATATTGCTTCAGGATATATGTCTTTTACGAATGGGAAAGCCTGAATTAATTGACGTATTCCTTTTTTTTCGCAAACGGTACCAACAAAAACAATTTTAGCTTTAGCTAAATACTTTTCAGTGGGTTTAAAAAGTTTACTATTTATCGGATTATTGATATAGCCTAGTGGTTTATCATAATAGCTTAAATACTTCTCGGTATGATTTTTTACATATCGAGAAACTGCTATAAATCCATCACTGTTTTTGAAAGATTTTTTTTCTTGAAATCCTTTCCATTTACTAATTCCTCTGTTTTCGCCTTCTGCAAAAAAGTGATGTCCTCCGTGCAGTCTGATGATATATTTAATATTTTTTATTTTTGATATAAAAGCCAGACCTAATTCAGAAGTTTCAATAATATTAATGGGATGCTCTCTATGAATTTCTTTAATTTTATTATTAATTGCTTTAAAATTAAAATGCCAGGAAATCATTTTTATAGTACTCCTTTTAAGGCGATGAATATGAACTCCATATACAATTTCGGTTTCATTATTCGAAGTATAATTCAATCCTATTACCGAAACTCTGATTCCCTTGTCAATTAATGCTACAGCCAATGTTTTTGTAAAGCTTCCTATTCCCCCATGCGGGAAGCCTTCTTTTGGATATTCATTTGTTAGGAAACAGATGTGCATTTTAGTCTGTATTAATAATTTCTTTTATTTTAACCGAAGAGTTTTTATAATCTTCTAGAACAATAGCTCTCCATATAACCATAACTGGGCTACAGTTCGTATCTAAAGTTAATTTTTCTACAATTTCATCTTTACTATCGAGCCAAATCACTGCATTTTTATTCGGCATGCTTCTAAAATGTTGAAATTGATAAATTGTTTTAATTGACCAATCTTTTACTTTTTTATTTTGTTGCTCATAATTAATAAACACACACGGTTTATTAAACATTGAAAAATCAAAAGCCATTGTAGATCCTACATTTACAACTATATCAGAATAAAAAGCAGTACTGACAAGTAGTTTCACATCTTCGGCAGAAGGATAAATAGCATTCCATTCTTTTGATGAATTAAAGTGCCACAAAGGAGTTGCTTCTTTGATAAAGTTACTATAATTTTTTACTACCGAGTCAAATCTTCCTGAAAAATCTACAGGACATCTTCTTAACAGAATTTGATATTTATTCTGCAAGTTGGCTTTCGTTAATTCTGTAGCGATGTCTGCTAAATAACTCGGATCATCAGGAGACGTTTTAGTATCATCACCCGAGAAACAAATAATTCTTTTATTTGGGTCTAAATTATATCTTCTATAAAAAACTTCTTTATCAATTATATTTTCATCATTTTCATAGAACTCAAATTGAGGGGTTCCAGTAATATGAATATTACTCAAAGGAATTTCAGGATAATACAACCTCAATTCTTTTTTCATATAATCTGACCATACTAAATAAGTATCTGCTCTTAAGGCCATACGCGCTTTCGGTAAATTATCCCAAGAATAAATTACTGTTGTCGTTTTGATTCCAAGATCTGAAGCAACTGCAAAAATTGTAGCCGCTTTTAGAGCTCGTTGGTGTGAACAAAAAATAGTCTTTGGTTTATTTTTTATTAAGATCTCTTTTACCTCATCATAGAAACTATTTTGACGAATAGCTTTTTGATATTTCTCTTCTAATTTTAAAATGCTAGAATACATCTTAAAAAAAGGAGCTAGTCTCTCAATTATCTTGTAAAATATTTTTTTGGAAATACTTCTTTGACTCCAGTTCCAATTAGTTAATAAGGATTCATTGTTAACTAATTGGGTATTATAACGTAATCTCGAAAGACAAATTAATTCTCTTAAAAACTTCTCTTTAGCAGACTCTCTATAAGTAGGAATTGTGATTTCGTATTCAATTACTGCATTGCTTTGTATTGCATTTACAGTTTCGGAGTCGAAGTTATGAAACAACACTAAATCCTTGTCAGTATCCTTAAATACATTAGAATAAAGGTAATTCTTAATTCCGACCCCATCTGGGAAGAGTAAAAAAATCTTGTCTTTTTTCATTCAAAAAATCAATAAATACTATTAATTTAATAAACCTACATACCAAGTATTCCTCTTTAAAACTATATCTCGCTAGTTTTTAACAAAAAAATCTTTCAAGATTCTAGCTGTAAAAATTTTAGCACCAGCATCATTCATATGTCCGCAGGACGAAAAATACTTATCCTCAACAACTACGTTTTCATAATTATGAATTTCTGGATACGCTTTTTTAACTTTATCAAAATATTCCATTCCTTTAACATTTTCGCACATAGGTGTCATTACAGCTATAAAGTTGATGTTATTGGTTTTACAAATATTTTTAATTTCTTCATAATATTTATTACGAGGCAAAGGGTTTAGATTAACAATATTGTTTTTCATATTCCCATTTTTATATTTTCCCAATGGATAATATCCCAGATTGTCTAACGCATTTGTTTTAGCGCCAATAGTTGTAAAGAAAATTTCTCTAAATCCAATCTTACCATCGTACTTTACATATCTATAAAATGGGATATAATATAACTCCTTAAAATTTTCTTGTGATGAGAAATGTTCTTTTATAACTTCTGAATTACGAATATAAGGCAAAAACTTAGTTGCAACACCTTCTGCTTCCTCATCATTTGACAAATTCAAATCAGCTTCTAAAATTACATTCTTAATAACATATTTTCTTTCAATCATTAATTTCAGCATTAATGAAGCCTCAAACAAATGCCCTCCACTCATTCCATAATTAAATGCCTTTAGTCCTTTATCCTCAAACATTTGTGTTACAAAATGATTATTGGCACGAGAAGAACCTAAAATAACTACGTCATATTTTTTAGCTTTAGAATTAAAAACGGTCTCGATCTTTCCTCTATTCTTAGACTGTAAAAAAACATACGTATAAAGTCCATCTAAAATTACTGAAACCAAAATTATTATGGCCAATATTTTTGCTGTATAAACTAAAAAATTCTTCATTAAAACTGAAAATATATAAATTCTTTATAATCTGAGTAGGTCCCGAAAGCAATTATTGCTGTTATCGCTAAAGCTAATTTTAACATGTTCCTTTTCCCCGATAAGGGCTCTATCTTATCACGATTGTTCCATTCGACTAAAACGAATATTCCAATCAGTGCTAGCAATTCATAATTATATCGTTCATTCGATAAATATTGAGCTTTAAAACTCCCATCTGTAATTATTCTTTTCAGATATAAAACTGCATCAGAAATAGATCTCGCTCTAAAAAATACCCACGCAACACAAGTGAGTAAAAAAGTATATAGAATACTCATAATTACTCTGACAGAATCAAAATTAAATTTTAACTCAATAGCACCCATATTGTTTCTGTTACTGCTTGATAATAGTAAAGGCAAGAAGTAAATTGCATTAATAAGTCCCCAAACAACATAAGTCCAATTTGCTCCATGCCAAAATCCGCTTACTATAAAAATGATAAAAGTATTTCGGATTTTCATCCAAATTCCTCCTTTGCTTCCTCCCAATGGAATGTACAAATAGTCCCGAAACCAAGAAGAAAGCGAAATGTGCCAACGACGCCAAAACTCGGCAATATCTCTAGAAAAATAAGGATAATTAAAGTTTCGCAATAAATCTAAACCGAAGAGTTTAGAAACCCCAAGTGCAATATCTGAATATCCTGAAAAGTCACCATAAATTTGAAATGCAAAATATACTGCGCCTAAAACAAGCGAGAAAGAATTCATTGAAGGATAATTATCAAAAATCGCATTAGCATAAGTGGCACAAGTATCTGCAATAACAACTTTTTTGACTAATCCCCAAATGATTTGATATACTCCTTCTTTAGCCAACTCAGAGTTAAATTCTCGTTTTACTTTTACTTGAGGTAATAAGTGAGTGGCTCGCTCTATTGGTCCTGCAACCAATAACGGAAAATAACTCACAAACAAAGAGTAATCTACAAAGTTATATTCGGCTTTTATTCTTTTATAATAGATATCAATCACATAGGACAATCCATGAAAAGTATAGAACGAAATTCCTACTGGCAGAATTACATCTAATAAAATAGGGCTTGCCTTAACTCCTACCGAATTTAATAAATCGGAGAAAGAAGCTGCAAAGAAATTGTAATATTTAAAAATTCCTAAAAAACCTAAATTGATTATAATACTCAACCAAAACCAGAATTTTCTACTCTTTTCTGATTTTCCTTTTTCTATTTGAATTCCTGTATAATAATCCAAAAAGGTAGAAAAAACCAAAAGAAATAGAAATCTCCAATCCCAACAAGAGTAGAAATAATAACTCGCAACAATTAATAAAGCATTTTGTGAACTTTTTGTTTTATTGAAAACAAACCAATACAAGAAGAAAACGATTGGCAAAAAAACAGTAAACGCTAAGGAATTAAAAAACATAAATTATTATAATGATATTAATGAACATCAGGCTTTGCAACATAGATTTCGATTTTTTTTAATTCTAGAAAACTTGAATTTTATTCCGTTAAATATCTTTAAATTTCTTCTGATGATTGAGCTGCCAAATATCGTTTTTCTTTAGCGAATCTAAAAACATTTTTTTGCTATTTCCTTGACCAAAATCAGTAGTTGTTACTTTAACTTTATGCAAATTTATAATAGAAAGCGCCTCTTTTATACTTACCATAGAATAGTCTGTATTTACAATATCTGCATTTATTGCTCTATTTTGCTGGCGTGTACCTACATTAATAATTGGAATTCCGTAATATGGGGCTTCACGAATTCCAGCGCTACTATTACCTATAATAAACTGACTGTTTTTTAATAAAGTCAAAAAATACTCAAAACGAAGCGATGGAAAAATTCTGAATCTTGTGTTTTGTCCCAATCTTTTAAATTCATCAAGAATAAATTGACTCCCTAAATCATTATTTGGAAAAATAACCACATAATTACGATAATCTTGTAACAGACAATCAACAAAAACTTTAGCAGCCTGTTGCATTACTTGAAATTCTGTAGTTACAGGATGAAACATAACTAGTGCATAATTTTCAAACGAAATTTGATAATATTCCTTAACCGTTTCTAATCTTGGAAGCGTATTTGAAAACATAACATCGATATCTGGAGATCCAATTGTAAAAACAGATTCCGAAATTTCTCCCATTTGAATAAGTCTTTTCGCTGCTTCTCTATTCGACACAAAATGTATATGGCTTAGTTTACTAACACTATGCCTAATTAATTCATCTACAGTTCCCGAAACTTCTCCGCCTTCAATATGAGCTACAAGAATATTATTTAGAGATCCTACAATAGCACCGGCTAGTGTCTCTACACGATCACCATGCACAACAATCATGTCAGGTTTTATGCTTTTACAATAATTAGACAAGCCTTCAATCGTTTTGGCTAATGTTAAATCCATTGTTGTTTCATGAGTATGATTTTCGAATATAAAAACATTTTTGAAATTACAACGCTCAATTTCAATCAGTGTATATCCATAAATTTCTTGTAGATGCATTCCGGTAACAAAGACAAAAACTTCAAATTCTGGTTGGTCTTCCAGAATTGAAATTAATGGTTTTATTTTACCAAAATCAGCTCGCGTCCCAGTTAGGAAAAGTATTTTTTTTATTGAACTACTCAAAATCTCTAAAATCTAATTGCTCATCATTATCAATATCTCTCGTAGCTATTTTTCCGATTAAATCATTAAAATATGTTGCTAAGATTTTACCTGTTCCCGGTCGTTTTACCCAAATATTTTCTTTTGATAATTTTTCTCCTTTTTTTATTGGAGCTATTGTGCAGACTGTCGCAAAAGCAAAATCAATTGTTACTTGTTCTTCTGTTGCTGGTTTTTTTGTACCTCCACGCATTAAAGCGATCTCTGCAGATGAAACAATTAATTCCTGACAACTTTTTTCATCCATACTACAAATAATATCTGGACCGACACGTTGCATATGATCTGTAAAATGTCTTTCTAAAACACTTGCACCTAATGCCACAGCACCTAAACAAGCATTATTATTTAACGTATGGTCGCTTAAACCAAATACTTTATCTGGAAAAGCCTGATTTAATTCTAACATTCCACCAAATCGAACTAAATGGGCTGGCGTTGGGTATAAATTTGTAGTATGTAATAACACTACAGGAATACTATGTTTATCAAAAATTGCTACAGCTTTTTGAACACTTTCTATCGTATTCATACCAGTACTTAATATAACTGGTTTTCCAAATGAAGCAATGTGCTCTAATAATGGATAGTTATTACATTCACCAGAGCCTATCTTATAAGCTGGAACATCAAATTTTTTCAATCGTTCGGCTGCCGCTCGTGAAAAAGGCGTTGATATAAAAATCATTCCTTTATGTTCAACATAATTTTTAAGTTCTAGCTCATCAGCTTCATTCAATGAACATCGTTCCATAATTTCATAAATAGAAACAGTGGCATTGCCTGGAATCACTTTTTTTGCTGCACCACTCATTTCATCTTCTACAATATGAGTTTGATGCTTTACTATTTCAACTCCAGCTCTGCAGGCTGCATCAACCATTTCTTTGGCAACTTGTAGAGAGCCTTCGTGATTAATTCCAATTTCTGCAATAACTAAAGGTGGGAAATCTGGTCCTATTTTCCTTCCAGCAATTTCTATATATGGTTTCATAAATATGGGGCGTTTTTTTGAAAAAGATATTCTGCATAATCTAGATCTTCTGGCAGATCAATATCAACATTGGCAAAAGCATGATTTACTACATACGGACAAGCATTTTCTGAGATAATAGTATTTTCAAAAATTAAAGAAGCTTTTGTAATATATAATAATCCATTTTCTGAAAAAATAGGAACTAAATCCTGACTTCGCTGTCCGATTGTATAATTAAATGGAATAAATTTATTTTCTGATATTTTTCCAAATTTTTGATAATTTCTTGAAACAGTAAATAAACTATCTAGATTTTCATTTTGATAAAGGCTAAATGTTTCCTTCAATAAATTTTCTGGTCGCAATGGATTTGTTGGTTGTAATAAAATAATATTTTCTATCTCATCATTATCTATATACTCCAAAGCATGAATTAATGCAGTAATAGTAGGCTCTAAATCACCCGAAAGTGATGCTGGTCTATCAATAACTTTAGCCCCATACTGCAGTGCAATAATTTTTATCTCATCGTTATCTGTTGAAACATAAATATCATCAATGATGTCACTATTCTTTTGCGCATATAAAATTGAATGTACCATTAGTGGCAACCCACCAAAGATTTGAATATTCTTCTCGGGTATTCGTTTTGAGCCTCCTCGTGCTGGTATTATAGCTATTGTTTTACTCATAGATACTATTTGCATTTGTGAATTTCTTAAAAAACAATGGCTTCAATTTTTCTATTTCACCCTCGTTTTTATCCCACCATTTCAAATCCTCAATTTCTTTAATTATTGTATCAGAAAAACGTTTGTGCAATAATTTAGCAGGTACCCCTCCCACTACAGAATAAGGCTCAACATTTTTTGTTACAACACTACCAGCTGCTAGAACCGCACCGTTTCCGATAATCACATTTCCAACTATAATTACCCCATGTCCAATCCAAACGTCGTTGCCTATTATTACTTTATTCTCCTCTCGTAACTGTTTTAATTCACCGTTAAAAAGATTCTTACCAATATATATTGACATATTATTAGTTGGGTGATTTTTTGTAAAAATAGCTACATCGGCTCCTATTTGACAATATTTACCAATACTCACTTCACCATGTATATAATTATTATAACCTAAAGTAGTAGCATATCCGATATGTATTCTGCCAGAAAAATTACATCTATCAGGTATCCCATTTTTGCCCTCAAATACAACATTTTGAATACCTCTTGAATAACCAAAAGACTCAAACTTATCGTTTGACTCGACTGAGTTTAAAATCTTATATATTATTTTCTTTAGAAACTTCTTCATTACTGTACAAAATATAGTCCTTTACCAATAATTTTAAACGAAAAATAACCTACCATCAACTTTAAAACCCATTTTAAATAATCGGATCTAAAAACAAATGTCTTTTTTATTAAGCTCAAATACAAACAAATACTTCTAGGATGCTTGTGTAATATAACTAAATTTTGCACTTGATGTTTGAATAAATAAAATTTAATATTTTTGGAAAGTTTTCCTTTTTCATTCAAAGCAATAACAATTTTAACAATTGCATTATGCCGTGATTCTGCTACATTAATATTATTATTAGATGAATTAGAATTTTCATGAATTCGATATAAGGATAAATACTCATTAACAAACGCTAATGCAGGATTCTCAGATAACCTTCTTATATGAAAATCTCTGTCTAACATTTTCAGTAACTGTTCGTCGTATAAAACCTTATTCTCAAAAAAAGACCTCCTCCACATTATATCATGCATATACCAAGAAACTCTCAACGAAATAAAATCTTCTAAGATATTTTTAGTCAAACGAGTACGCTCTTCTTTTTTTATAATGAATTTGTTGCTATCAACCATTATTGTTTTAGACAATACCCCATCGATTGCAGGATCTTTTTTTAAAACCTCAACTTTTAATTCCAAATGTTCAGGCAAAATCCAATCATCTGAATCTAAAGATAAAACATAATCGCCAGTAGAATTCTCAATACCAAAATTTCGAGCTGCATTAGGTCCTTTAGGTCTTTCTGATGGCCTATTCAAAAATATAAACCTACTGTCTTTAGAGACTAAATCATTTACAATTTTTTCTGTATTGTCTGTAGAACCATCATCTACAATTATACATTCCCAATTGGTATACGTTTGGGCATAAACACTTTCTAGAGTGTCGAGAATAAGATGAGCTCGGTTATAAGTGGCGATAATTATTGAAACTTTATTTGCCATATAAAATTAAATAAGAGAACATTTTCTTATCAGCCTAACAAAATATCCCTTTAAGAAATAGGGAATTACATTTATAGGATTTCGTTTTTCAGAATTTCTTTTACTAATTAATCTATCATTTTTTAAAATACTAAGATCTAAATTTTGATCAATAGTATTTCCCATATGATATGCAAATGCTTTGGGCAAGGAAACTCTATAATATCCTAATTTATCTATTGGAATATCCAAAAAATCTAATTCACCTCCAGGAAAAACATAAATTGGTTTTTGAAATGGTAATTTTTTAAATATTTTTTTTCTGTAAGTAGATGCAAAGTGATTTGCTCCTACGATAACTCTGACATCCTCTTTTTCAAGATAATATTGTTTCTCTTTCCAATTTGTTTTTAGGGTTACAAATAAATTTGCATTACCAATACTATTCTCAAATAATTCTAAATCGGTATCGGCTACAATTTTTCCTTTTTTAATTTTAAAATATTCTGAATAGAAAATAGAATTATTACAGTAAAAAGCCATATTGGGATCAGGTGTTAAACCTACAACTCCAACCTCTTTAAATTTTTCAAAAACGTCTTGAACTTTTGATTGCCAATTATTTAAAAAAAACACATCTGCATCTGCAATGGTTAAAAAATCTTCATAAGAAGCTCTTGCTTCTTGTAAAACAGCATATACTTTACCTTTATTCTCAGCGTATTTTACATACTTATCAATTATTTTTTTATCAAAATAACTTTCAATTAAACATTGAACATCATAATTTGAATTATTGTTTAATATAGTAATTGCAGTGTTGTCTGTATCTATTGTTCTAATTAAAGACTCAATACAAAATTTAAAAACATCCAAAGATTCTTTATAATAATCATCTTCACTTTTCGGTATAAAAACGGGGATAATTATCCTGTGTTTTTTATACACTAATTTTCTAGATTCTTTTTTCTCTGGATTTTGACCTACTCGCATCTTTATTAATTCTTTTAAGAATGAAAAGCATCTATTTTATCTAAAATTACCTCACTGATATTACTATCAAATTTTCTAGCAAACAATTTATAATCAGATTGGGAGATTAACTCTTCAAAATCTGCTGTACTGAATGTAACTGGTAAATCGCAATTTTTCTTCTCCCAATTAACATAAGTGAGAAATGGCATAATTTTAATTTTGTTATTCTCCTCTATCAAGTACATAATAATCGATTGAAAAAACATCTCATCTGGAATTAATGAATAAGTATGATATTTAACAAAATCAGGATATTCATCAACAAACTGGATTATTTTTTCAGCTGTTTGTGTTGTCAAAGCCCACCATTGGCTTCCTCCGTAGGGTTTAATATAATTAGGATATTTTCTTCTTTTTAAAACTTTTAAAATAAAATCGTAGCGCCCAACTCTAATTAATCGATAGATTTTTTTTAGTGTCTCTTTTGTAAAAAAATCTGCTTCTAGAATCGACCCAATCTGGATAAAATCCTCTTTTCTAGAAGATAAATTAAATTTATACTTTTCAATTCTATCTATCGACAAATGTTTTGTTGGTAACGGAACAATGTCAATAAATTCATTTCCTAAATTTGATGCAAAATAAAATTTAATATCATCATTTGACTTAATCGGGTAATCTTGACCACTCAGCAGTACACAATAACCATCTTTCTTATCTCTTACTATTTGTTTTAAAGCATTCATCGTAGCATTAACAATTCCTATATCTCCCCATATTCCTTGCTTACGATCCCCAACAAAACTTATATTTGACAAATCAGCTAGTTCTTTTACAAATAAATCTATTGAAGTATTTTTATCTATATGAACATAAAAAAATGCTTCAGGAGTGGTTAATTTCTGAATTAAACGTCTTAATTGTTTTGGATATCTATGAGCTAATATGATATAGTTTATTTGCATATATTAGGCGTTCATTCCATTAACTTGCTTTTTAATTTTTCATTAATTCCAATAGTCAATTCTCCTTCATTAACGATTGTAAATCCATAATTATCCAGAACTGCATAAATTTCTTGTCTACAATCAAACTCGTCATGAATCTCCATAGCAATACATTTTGTTTTACTTAAGAATTCCAAATTCGAGACAGAAGATACAAAAATTTGTTTTTCGGCACCTTCAATATCTATCTTAAGTATATCAATATACTGAAAATGATTCACTTCTGCCAAATGATTTATTGTATATGCCTGCAAAGCATTACTTTCATCAGACTCTTCAACTCTAAATGACCAATCTGACCTGTCTCTAAAATCATTTATAACTTTTATTTTTGAGTTTGAAGACCATACTGCTCCATTAACTTTAATAAACTCAAAATTTGTTTTTTCTTTTAAATTATAATTCAACATTTGGAAATTTTTAGTATCAGGCTCAACAGCTATTATTCTTGCACTTTCAAAATGTTCTGTAAAAAAAAGAGACGTTAATCCTATATTAGATCCCGCATCTATTATATTGAGAGAGTAGCTTTCTTCATTTGTAAAATTATTTTTATAATACGTTACTACCGAAAGATATTCACTACATTCATTAACTTGATAAAAAACATCAAAATCACTTGATGGACGTTTTCTAAGCTTTACTAAATTAGAAAACTTAGTTTTAAAATCTGTTATATAATATTTTTTAGTTTCCTCAACTAAAAAGCCATCATACTTTACTAAATAAGAGTAATAAAGATATAAATCTGACTCTTCTTTTGAAGGTTTAATCTTTATCTTTTTTTTAAATTTATATATAACTAGTTTCAATAAATTTTTAAAATCAAATCTTTTCAGATTCTTAATCATTTTATTTATCTTCATTTTTAAAGGTATATATAGAATTTAATATTGATCAATTAAAGTTAGATTCTGAAATAAACTAAATGCTTATAGTTTATTTCATTGCAACATAATCATCCAAAATAACGATTCAAGAAATAGTCTGGTCGTAAATAAATATGTATTCTAGAAATATTTATTTTTGCTTCTGGATATATAAAATTATTATTTTTGATAGCTTTTTTCAAAAGTTTAACTGCGATTAAATGTAAAATAAATGGATTTTTAATTCCCATTTTCTTTAAATTCAAAAACATTTTATTTTCAATTCCAATGTATTTTTTAAGCTGAAGCGAAAGTCTTTCTGTATTATTATGTTCTCTATAAAATGCTAAAGGTTCATTTATGTAATGTAACTTATGTCTGTAAAACATTCGTTGGTAAAAATCGATATCCTCCCCTACTTTGATCGTTTCATCAAATAATAAGTCAGATTGAAAAACATTTTTTCTGATTAAAGGTGTTGGTGACTTGACTACCCAGCATCCTAAAGCATTCCAAAAAACATATCCTGAGCGTTTATCTATTTTATTTTGAGCGGCTCCAAAATAGCTTCCTGTTAATTCTCCCTTTTCATTCACCACAGCAACAGAAGAATGCACACAATCAACAGAATGATTTTCAAGTAGTATCTTTACTTGTTTTTCTATTTTTGAACTTTCCCAAAAATCATCATCATCTAAAAAGGCTATAAATTCACCTTCCGACAAATTAATTCCATAATTTCTGGCTGATGATAAGCCTCCATTCTCTTTATAAAAATAAGTACAATTTGAAAATTTATCACAAATTGATACTGCATAATTATCTGTAGAACCATCATCAATTACTATTATTTCAATATTTTTATAAGACTGATCTACTACCGATTGAATAGCAGTTTCTAAATATTCCTTTCGATTATAAGTTGGTATAATTACAGTTACTAAAGGAGTCATCATTTTCTGAAAATTTTAGAAACAAAAAAACAGATCAATTTATAAAAATATAATGCTTTGATTTTCTTGCCTGATTGAATTTCCTGAATACTGGATGTGTTCAAAAAATCATTCTTATGCGTCCAAATGTAATATTTTATGTAATACTCTATAAATTGACCGTACTTATCCGTTTGTTTAAAATAATTTAAATATTGTGCTTTCTCATGATAAACTTCTTCTAATTTATTTTTGTTTAAATAGGATGAAGTTGATCCTTCATGCCTTCTAAAAAAATTCAAATTTTTATTAAGAAAAACAAAGGAGCTATTTTGTAATAAATGAGACCATAAAAAAATATCCGAACATAATCTATTACTAAACACTTCAGACGGAATTCCTGTCTTAGGCTTTCTAAAAACTACAGCACTCCCATTCGTTATATAGGTATTAAAAGGCATTCTGCCTAAAAAAACACTACTATCTAGAACTTTATAATCATTTATTTGAACATTTAAATCTTTTGTTCTATTGACTGAATCATAAATTATTCTATTATTTTCAATATAATTGCTTCCCGAAAAAGCCAAAGAAACTTCTTTATTTATATCTAAAATAGAAACCAATTCTTCTAAGAAAGTCGATTCTGAATAATCGTCTGTTTCGGCAATCCAGATGTATTCAGTTGTTGCTAGTTCAATTCCTTTTTGCCAAGAGAAATAACCGCTTCCAGAATTCACATCGTTTATAATAAAGCGCTTTAAATTAAAATTTGGATTCTCTACAAGAAAACTTCTAATTATCTGAACACTATTGTCTGACGATTGATCATCAATTATAATAGCTTCCCAATTTTTATAGGTTTGATTAGAAATACTTTTTAATCGATCTAATAAAAATTTACTATGGTTGTAGCTTGGAATTATTATAGTGACATTAATCATCTATTTAGTTTTCGTTATTCTTTTAATATATCTTAAAACTTTTTTCTTGTTAAGGTTAACTACTTTTTCTTTGATTATGTATGTTTTCCAGAAGACTTTAAATAAAAATGATTTCTCGAATGTATTCTTTCTACTATAGGCAGATTGATAAAAATTAAGTTTATTCTGTAAACTTAAAATATTGTTAGCTTGCCCTATATTATGTTGTCTGTACTCCAAATTTGTATTTTTAACTTTCTCGGCTCTCCATCCTTTTTCTACTATTCTTCTAAATAAATTATAATCTTCGGGAGTACCCGTTTTATGATACCCTCCAACTTCATTAAATGCAGTTCTTTTGAACATGGAAGACCCATGAATAAAATTTTCTTTTGAAAGATTTTCTAATGACTCTTCTCGATTATTAAAATCGGGGAAACAAATCTGATAGAATGTATTTTCAATAATTCCTGCTCTTCTATCTTCAGAAAATTTAGAATAAGCTAGTCTTGCTCTCGGACCAAAAAAAGTATAGTCCGTGTATGCAATTGCAGTATTTATATTCGCATCTAATTTTCTAGCACACTCTTCAACATAGTTACTCAAAAGTCTATTATCTGCTCCTAAAAAAAATACATATTCTGATTTTGTCAAAGAAATTGCTTTGTTAAAATGAGCTACAATTCCCATGTTAACATCGTTCCGATTATACGCTATCAGTTGTGGGTATTTTTTAACATATTCATTTGCAATTATTCCTGTTTCATCGTCAGAACAGTCATCAGAAATAAGAATTTCATCTGGAAGTATTGTTTGTCTTAATGCTGATTCAATAGCTTCTATAAGATAATCTCCATAATTATAGGAAGCAATAATACATGCAATTTTATTAGCTCGCAGTTTTGTGTCATTAACAACTGTAAGTCTATTGTAAACAAATTTATCTTCATTGTTTCCTTGTATGCAGGAAACAGCACCTTCAAATCGCTTTCGCACTTCTTGAATAACCAATTCATTAAATTCTCCATGCGGATAAGCAAACCAAGTAAATCCACTAACATCTAATTGCTTCACTTTTTCTGGAACAGTAAGTTCTGCAATTATAACATCCAAATCCTGAATATTTTTTAAATTAAGATGACTTTTAGTGTGCCATTGTAATCTTCCTTTATTCGCAACCAACAATTGCAATTCTTCATAATTTACAAATGGAGCAATTGGTTCTATCGAATCGAACTCATTATCTAAACCTATATAATCAGAAGTCAAAAACAACTCAAATGGATAATCAAAATGTCTTAAAATAGGTAGTCCATATTCTAGAACATTTTTGTAAATACCATCAAAAGTAATTACAACATGATTTGGATTTTTTGAATCATAGTCCTTTAAATACACAACCTCTTTACTTGAAATTTCAGACATTTGTCTATAAAAATCATTTACTGTAACCCACCACATTGATGGACTACTAAGATGTATTTTATGATACATTAAAATCATTTCGAGTACGTTTCTAAGTTGTGAGTATATTTTCTATAATTATAAAAAAGTTGTTTTGTTTTTAAGTACGGAAATTGAGCATTATACCAATCATTTATATGTACAGACACAAGAACACCTTTATCTTCTATTATTTTATCAATTAGTAAATAAATTAAACTCGAAGATTTTCCTATATATTGAGGATAAAGAACTCCTGTAATAATTATCAAATCAAACTTAATATCAAATAATTTGTCAATATCATATATTGACCCTTGTTTAAAAATTAAATTGTCTCTTCTTATTTTATTTGCAAAATCTATTGCTGCTTGTGATATATCAATTCCGTATACCATCTCACCAGGTAAATTTTCAGTAATAAACCCTTGTCCACATCCGATGTCTAATACGTTTTTATACTTTTTGTCTGGAATTTCAGCAAGCAAAATTTCTTTTCTTAATACGTCTTCCTTATTTTCATTATATCCCCAAGGATCTTCTGTTTCATACCATTTCTCTAACGCTTCTTTTTCTTGTATCATAATGCGTAATTATTGAATCCAATTATGTTCCACTGCAATCATTCCCCATTCTGGATTTACTGTTTTTCCATTTCCATAAATATCATTATCCTCTACGTCAAAACTTAATACATCAAGAATATAATCTTCTAATCCAAAAATTGAACTGACAAAGCAATTAATAACATAACTACCTTTTACTAATGGAAGATTCGGCAGCTCACAAATTACTTTACCTTTATTAGAGATGTCTTTTAATTGATTTTTAAAAGTAGAAGAAATGCTTATTATTTTATCCTCTCTAGTGTTCCAAATACTCATTCCAAATTCATTAATTTCTATTTCTTCATCAATATTATTATATTCAATCTGAACTGAAAATTTAGATCCTGTCATCACCTTAAAATTATTAAGAATAATAACATCTGAAATTCTTATTCTACCTCTCCCAACCCTATCTTTTCTTTCTTTAATATTTACATTCGAAATGTTATTTTTATCAGATAAATATTTCTCTATTGCAGGTAACACCTCTCCTTCAAAAACCACTTTGCCGTATTCCAAAACAATTGCTTTAGTACACAAACTTTTAACAGCAGCCATATTGTGACTAACAAATAAAACGGTGCGTCCTTCGCCTTTTGAAATATCTTGCATTTTACCGATTGCTTTTTTTTGAAATTCGGCATCGCCAACAGCTAAGACCTCATCTACAACCAATATTTCTGGCTCTAAAAAAGCGGCAACAGCAAAAGCTAACCTAACAGTCATACCGCTACTATATCTTTTAACTGGTGTATCAATATAACGCTCACAGCCTGAGAAATCAATAATTTCATCTAATTTTGATGTAATTTCTTTTTTGGTCATTCCTAAAATAGCTCCGTTGAGATAAACATTTTCTCTTCCTGTAAGTTCAGGATTAAATCCTGTACCGACTTCAAGTAAAGATGCAATACGACCTCGAGACTTAATACTCCCCGTAGTTGGTGCCGTAACCTTCGATAAAATTTTTAGCAACGTAGATTTCCCTGCTCCATTTTTTCCTATTATACCTAGAACTTCTCCACGTTGAACTTCAAAATTAACATCTTGCAAAGCCCAAACGTAATCACTAGTCCCTTTTGTACTACAATCATTTGCTTCACCAATTTTTAAATATGGATTTTCTTTTCCGCGTATGCGATGCCACCACCGATTTAAATCATGACTTAAAGTTCCTGTACCCACTTGTCCTAAACGATATTGTTTAGAAATATTTTCAACCTTTAATATAATATCTGTATCCATTTTATTAAAAATTATTTTAAACCAAATAGTAAGGATTCTTATAAAGAATATTATAGACTATACCGTATCAATAAAACTTTTTTCTGTTTTATTGAAGACTAATAATCCTGAAAAAAAAATAATAACTGTTATAATAAAAGTATAAAGAAGACCATAGAAAGAAATATCACCTATACTCAAAAGCATATATCTTGATGTCTCAATTATATAGGCTAACGGATTGTATTGTACTATCCACCCATAATTGGGTAATTTATCTTTAATTAATGCCATTGGATATACAACTGCAGAAAGATACATTAGTAGTTGTACTCCAAAATTAATTAAATTACTAAAATCTCTATATTTAGTAACGAGCGAAGATATCAGCATACCTAAACCTAACGCAAGAACCCCCATTAAAACAACCAATAGAGGAAAAAAAACTGTTACAGCATTTAAACTAATAACAGCTCCTTGAGAATAATAGTAAATATAGGAAGTGATAAAAATCAAAAACTGAATTCCAAATTTTATCAAATTTGAAATTACAATGGATAAAGGTGTAATTATTCTTGGGAAATATACTTTTCCAAAGATTCCAGCATTAGCTCTAAAAGTGTCGGAGGTTGCTGTAAGACAAGATGTGAAGTAGTTCCAAACAGTAATTCCTGCAAGGTTGAATAAAAAAGGAGGTACAGATCCGGTATCGATTCCGGCAATGTTATTAAATAGTATAGTAAATATTATAGATGTAAGTAAAGGCTGGATTAAATACCAAAGTGGCCCTAAAACTGTTTGTTTATAAACCGTTACGATATCTCTTTTAACAAAAAGAAACAACAAGTCACGGTATTGCCAAACTTCTTTTATATGTAGCGAAAAAAAATTATTCTTAGGTGTTATTTCAAACAACCAAGGAGCCGAAACATCTTTTGATTTGTTCATGAATAGCTTTAAAATTCAGTATTAAAAGCGAGCAACCAATATTTTTTAATAACCTAAATTATGGAATATTTTCACAACAAAATAATAATTAGATACAATCATACATTTTTACTGTATCTTTTTATTTTCACAGAAACAAAAAAAGGTGTTTTTATTCAAAAAAACACCTTAAATATTTAAACATAAATAAACTTAAATTAAAGAATTATTTATCAAGAATTTCAAAACTAGAGTTCATACTTTTAAACTCTGGCACTATTTTTTTCATTTTGGCAACAATATCATCGTTATCAAAAAATTTAGATATCCCTATTAACTCATCGATTTCCACGTGTAGGGTCTCATATTCATCTTGAATTTCTTCAGCAATCATAATTTTGTTATGATATGTTGGTAGCGTTTTTGATGTATCATTTAATAATTCTTCAAAAAGTTTTTCTCCAGGTCTTAGTCCAACAATTTGAATCTTAATTTCTTTATCTGGAATAAACCCTGCTAATTTTATCATTTTTCTAGCCAAATCAATAATTCGAACTGGTTTACCCATATCAAATATATAAATTTCACCTCCATTACCCATTGCTCCAGCCTCAAGAACTAATTGACATGCCTCCGGAATGGTCATGAAATATCTAATAATATCAGGATGTGTTATAGTAAGAGGACCACCTTCTACAATTTGTTTGGTAAATAAAGGCACTACCGATCCATTGGAACCTAATACATTTCCGAAGCGTGTTGTAATAAATTTTGTAGTATCGTTCCCTTTTTCTTTTTGATTTTTTAAATGTAGTGACTGCACATATTTCTCAGCAATTCGCTTGCTTGCTCCCATAACATTGCTAGGGTTAACAGCTTTGTCTGTAGAAACCATAACAAACTTCTTTACTTTATATTTACAAGATAGATCTGCTAAATTTTTAGTACCTTCTATATTTGTCAATATAGCCTGAGATGGATTTTCTTCCATTAAAGGCACATGTTTATAAGCAGCAGCATGAAAAACGACTTGTGGCCCGTAAACTTTGAATACTCTCTCCATTGCTTCTTTACTTTTAACATCAGCAATTACAGCATGAATTCTACAACTCGAGATTATATTTTGAGTTTCCAAACAAAGACTATGTAATGGAGTTTCTGCTTGATCTAATAAAATTATATTTTTAGGGTTAAAACCTATTACCTGTCTTACAATTTCACTTCCTATTGACCCTGCAGCTCCTGTAATTAAAATAGTTTTATCTTTTAATTGCTTAGATATAGATTTGCTATCTAATACTATGGGTTTTCTTTCAAGTAAATCTTCAATTTGAATATTCTTTACCTTTTGAGAAATTTCTTTTTGGTTTTCCCAATCCGAAATTAAAGGCACGGTGTACACTCGATAATTAAATTCTAAGCACTGATCTACAATAATCAATTGCTCATCCTTAGACAAACTTTTATCTGCGATAATAATCCCCTCTGCAGCAACCGACCGCATCAATGCAGGCAATCTTTTCTTTTGAATCAATATGGGTAAATCCAACATTCTCTTTGAAGCATTCTGATTGTTTTTATCCACAAAACCTACAATTTTGAAACGAGATGGTGTTTCAAATTTTAATGCATTAGCAACCGATATCGCATTGGCGTCAGTCCCATAAATAATAGTCCTTATCAACTTAGCATTAGTCTTTTCAGCAAAATAAAGTTCAAATGTTTGTTTAACAACAACTCTATATAAAAACAAACCACAGAATGAAAGCACTATATTTATAAAAAGCGCTGTATTTAAAAATGCTTTATCACCATGATATAGTTCAAATAAAAAATTAAAGAACAAGAAAACAATCAGCACTGACATTTGTGAAAACAACAGTTTAACAGCATCAATATATGATGAATGCCTAATTATACCAGAATATGTCCTAAATAGCCAGAAGAAAAAAACATTAACGCCCAAAAGTGAACCAACAAAGTAAAACTCATGATGTGTTATAATGTAACCTAAACCTGTACCTTTAAATAATAAATAAGTAAAAGTAAAAGAGAAAATCAATACCATAACATCCATAAAAACTATAATCCACCTCGGCAAATAACTCAGATTATGTATATTAAGTCTCAAGTTGGCTATAGAAAAATACTTTGCAAATAAAATTGCAAGATTGGTTGGTTTATTATCCAAATTAGTTGGTCTTAGAATTAGTAAGTAACATAGTACTTACAAAAATACAAAATAATAGATTTAAAAATTAAATTTTAACTCCAGCTCTCTTCTGTTTTAAAAAATCCATTAAATAAGCTCCATATCCAGACTTAACCAAGGGTAATGCTAGTTGTTCAAGTTGAGTATCATCAATGAAACCTTGCCTCCAAGCAATTTCCTCAATACAACCAACTTTTAAACCTTGTCTTTCTTCTAAAACCTGTACAAACTGTCCCGCTTGCATCAAACTATTAAAAGTCCCCGTATCAAGCCAAGCTGTTCCTCTGCTTAAAATTCCAACTTTTAATGCTTCTTTTAGTAAGTATACTTTATTTACATCGGTAATTTCGTATTCTCCACGGGCACTTGGCTGAATATTTTTGGCAATTTCAACAACTGAATTATCATAAAAATATAAACCTGGAACTGCATAATGAGATTTAGGATTCTCTGGTTTTTCTTCTATCGAAATGGCTTTTAAATCATGATCAAATTCTACAACCCCATAACGTTCTGGGTCCGAAACATGATATGCAAAAACGACCCCTCCATTTGGCTTAGTATTTGAACGCAAGAGCTCTTGCATATTGGCTCCAAAAAATATATTATCTCCTAATATCAAAGCGACATCATCATCTCCAATAAATTCTTCTCCAATTACAAAAGCCTGTGCTAAACCGTTTGGAATAGCTTGTTCGGCATAACTAAATTTACAACCCAAATTCTCCCCATTCCCTAATAATTTTTTAAAATTTGGTAAATCATGAGGTGTTGAAATAATCAAAATTTCATTTATTCCTGCCATCATCAAAGTTGACAATGGGTAATAAATCATTGGTTTATCATATACAGGCATCATTTGCTTGCTCATTGCAAGTGTCAACGGATGCAATCTTGTACCAGAACCTCCTGCTAAAATAATTCCTTTCATTTTTTTAAATTAAATCAATTTATATTAACAAAAAAATCAACGACTATAACTGTGTCATCATTTTTTTTAAACTCTCTTTATAATTTGGAACGTCTGTGCCATACACTTTCTTTATTTTATTTTTATCTAATAAAGAAAAAGAAGGACGTTTTGCCGGAGTAGGATATGCCGAAGAAGGAATCCCATTGACTTCACAATTGTATCCTCCAATATCTTTTATAGCCAATGCAAACTCATACCAACTAATTTCTCCTTCATTCGAATAATTATAAATTCCAGGAATCCACTTTTCTGAAAGAACAATTTTAATCATAGCTTGTGCTAAATCAGTTGCGTAAGTTGGCGATCCGATTTGGTCATTAACTACACTTATTGAATCTCTTTCCTGCATTAATCGCTGCATAGTTTTTACAAAATTATTACCAAACTTACTATAAACCCACGAAGTTCTTATGATAATAGCATTTGGATTCTCTTGTAAACAAACTATCTCCCCCGCTCTTTTAGTAGCTCCGTAAACATTTATAGGTTTTGTTGGAGCTTCTTCATCAAGAGCCATAGAAGATGTTCCATCAAAAACATAATCTGTAGAAACATGAATTAATTTAACTGCATTTTTAGCTACATATTTAGCCAATACTTCTACTGCTAAGTGATTAATTACATTAGCTAATTCCTTTTCTGTTTCTGCTTTATCAACAGCTGTATAAGCACCACAATTTAAAATAATTGAGGGTTTTATATCACTTAATTGTACTTTAAGTAAATCTAGATTGTCTAAAGTAATTATGGTTCTATCTGCAAAAACCCATTGAAATTGAGGGTAATTTGAGGACAACAAAGAAAGCTCAGATCCTAGCTGTCCATTGGCTCCTGTTACAAGTATCTTTTCCATTAAAACAAACTATTGCAATTGTCAATAAAAGGGAGAATTTGATCTTTTTCAGAAACTATCGCCTCCTCTAGATTCATTCCCCAATCAATATTTAACGATGGGTCGTCATATTTTATTCCACCTTCTGAAGCTTTATTATAAAACTCATCACATTTATACATTACCGAAGCCGTTTCGCTGATGACTGAGAAACCGTGAGCAAAACCTTGAGGTACTAACAATTGTTTTTTATTTTCTGCAGATAGCAAAGTACTGAATGATTTCCCATAAGTAGGAGGGTCTTTTATAAATATTTTTTTAGTTCTCATAAATGATTTAAAAATCACATAAAATTCACTCTAAAATTATATAATGTGAAATATTATCTTGTTTAAATTAAATTGTAATCATCAAATTAGAAGTAATAAAACTCAAAATTATAAAAATGAAAAGAACCCTATAGACATTTTAATATCATGCGTTTTTAACATAGCATAAACAAAAATAGGAAAAAATAAAATAGTCGATAGATTAATTAATTGCAGGTTTTTTTTACTAATAATAGAATCAAAAGGATAAAACAATAATGCAAAAATAACATAAGGCGAAAATCGAAACGCTACAACTGGATTTATATAATAACTTATCATATATATAAAAATGGTTGTCATTAAAATAGGATGCAACATTCTCTTTTTATAAAACAAAAAACCTGCAATAATCAAAAAAGATATAAACATAAAAAATATTTTGTGCATGATACCAATAGAAGGAATACCCTTTGAATAAATACTTATTTTGTCTAATATTGATTCAAAAGCTCCAATATGTGATAGAAAAGGACTTATAAAAAAGAATAAAAATATGAATAAAAAAACAAATACCAACACACTAAAATAAAATTTAGATTTATATAAAAAAGTAACTAGAAGTAAACTGGAACTTATATGCATAAATGGAGTCAGTAAAACCCAATTAAATTTTTTATTTCTAAAACTATAATAAAAAAACAATGCAAATAGAATATAAGCAGGCCCATTTCTAAGAACAACAAAAGTCAATATAAAATAATAACAAACAAACAAAATCATTTTTTTCCAAGTTTCAACATCTATTCGCTTTATTAACCAACAAAAAAAACAACTAGCAATCAACCAATTAAACCAATACACTCCCAAAAAAACACTTTCTTTTGAATTTAAAAAAAAAGAAAAGAAAACATAAACTGAATACAGATAAGGTTCATTTAACAGAAAAGAAACGAAACCATGAGGTTTGTGAAAAATTTGAAAGTTATAATATAGTAAGTAATCATTATTTAAACTGACATGTATTATTAATCTTAAAACAACAGAACTTATAATAAAACATAAAATAAATAGCCTATTTTTCTTTGAATCTAAACATGTAAGACATGCAAAATAATAAGATAAGAATGTTAAAAATAAAGCGATAAAAACCGATATCATTGAATATAAAAGAGGATTAAAACTAAAGTAATATGAGCCAAAATCCGACTTGTAGTTAATATTTTTATTTCTTTATATCCTTTACCATCATCAATTGCCCCCATTATTTTAGGATCGATAAGAAGTATTAATAATACTGAGCCGAACATATTTATAACCTGTGTCATCGAACTTAACATTAAAGCTTTTTGCGGATATGAAAAATTGATATAATATAAAAAAGTTATACTAATAGAGAATAGAAAACCAGCAATATAATTAATTGCAAACAAAATCCAATCTGTCAAGAAAATTTCCCCTTGTCTTTTGGATTGCTTTTCTATTTTTTTTAATGTAAAAGACTTTGACTTTCCAAAAAAACGATTTAAAATCATAATAACTTTCAAAGCAAAAAAATACGTAAATTTATATGAATAGAGAGGCAACAAAAACAAAACAACTAAAAAATGAGCTACAACAGTAATGTACCATACTTCGTTTTTATCTTTAACAGATTCAGTGACATAAGCCATAATCGGAATAAAAATTAAAATAAAACCACGAGAGCAATATTGAAAAATATTTATTAACGACAGTAAATGTCGGACATTCTTACTGTCCTGTATGTAATATTTAAAATGATAAACAGAAACATCGACAAAGATTGAAAAAGCATATGCTATCGCAGCAATAATAAACATATTTTATCATTTTTAGTATTCATGAAATCACCCTGATTATTGAAAAATAAATTTATTTATTGAAATGCTAGTTTTCTAAAGATAAAATTAATAAAAAAACACAGCAATTATAATTGCGCTAACATTTTTTTTAAACTCTCTTTATAATTTGGAACCTCTATTCCGTAGATTCTCTTAATTTTATTTTTATTTAATAAAGAAAAAGAAGGACGTTTTGCCGGGGTAGGATATGCCGAAGAAGGAATCCCATTTACTTCACAATTGTATCCTCCAATATCTTTTATAACCAATGCAAACTCATACCAACTAATTTCTCCTTCATTAGAATAATTATAAATTCCTGAAATCCATTTTTCTGATGAAATGATTTGAATCATTGCTTGTGCTAAATCAGCTGCGTAAGTTGGCGATCCGATTTGATCATTAACTACACTTATCGAATCTCTTTCCTGCATCAAACGTTGCATAGTTTTTACAAAATTATTACCAAACTTACTATAAACCCAAGATGTTCTTATGATAATAGCATTTGAATTCTCTTGCAAACAAACTATCTCCCCCGCTCTTTTAGTAGTTCCATAAACATTTATAGGTTTTGTTGGAGCTTCTTCATCAAGAGCCACAGAAGATATCCCATCAAAAACATAATCTGTAGAAACATGAATTAATTTAACTGCATATTTAGCTGCATATTTAGCCAACACTTCTACTGCTAAGTGGTTAATTACATTAGCTAATTCCTTCTCTGTTTCTGCTTTATCAACAGCTGTATAAGCACCACAATTTAAAATAATTGAAGGTTTTATATCATTTAATTGTACTTTAAGTAAATCTAGACTGTCTAAAGTAATTATGGTTCTATCTGCAAAAAACCATTGAAATTGAGGGTAATTTGAGGACAACAAAGAAAGTTCAGATCCTAGCTGTCCATTTGCTCCTGTTACAAGTATTTTCTCCATTAAAATAAGCTATTACAATTTTCTATAAAAGGAAGAATTTGATCTTTTTCAGAAACGATTGCTTCTTTCAAATCCATTCCCCAATCAATGTTTAATGACGGATCATCAAATTTAATTCCACCTTCAGAAGCTTTATTGTAAAATTGATCACATTTATACATAACTGAAGCTGTTTCGCTAATAACCGAAAATCCATGCGCAAAACCCTGAGGAACGAATAGTTGCTTTTTGTTCTCTGCAGATAATAAAATACTAAAGGATTTTCCATAAGTTGGAGAATCTTTTCTTAAATCAACAGCTACATCAATAATTTCTCCTTCTAAAACACGTACCAATTTAGTTTGTGCAAATGGAGGATTCTGATAATGCAAACCTCTTAAAGTTCCTTTTTTAGAAAAAGACTGATTGTCTTGTACAAAATCTATATTAATTCCTAAATCTTCAAATTTAGTTTTACTGTATGATTCAAAGAAATAGCCTCTTTCATCACCAAAAACTGTTGGCTCTACTATTACTAAATCTTTAATAAATGTCTTTTCAATTTTCATATTAAAATATAATTCTTATTTTTCTTAATAAAAAAAAGTCTTGATTACTTCTTCAATTCTATTTTTATCTTCTCTTGTTAAATTTGCCCCTGACGTCAAACACAATCCTTTTTCAAATAAACCTTTACTTACTTTTTTCTCCATAGTACGGATAGTTAGCAAACAATGGTTGCAAATGCATTAGTTTCTAAAGTGGACGCATTTCAATGTTTTTTTTCGAAAGCTAGCCTCAGAGCTTCACTGTTGACTTTTTTATTACAATCTGATTCTATCAAAATTGTACTTAGCCAAAAATTAGAGAAGTAATCTTCGTTTGGTTCTTCGAAGACTGTCACTTCATCCATATCTTTGAATAATTTTTTATAAAAATCATGCATTGCTCTACGCGCAGTAATATTTTTATTTAAAACTTCTAATTGCTCACATCCAATGCCTGCACAAATATTGCTCATCCTATAATTATAACCAATCTAGCTATGCTCATAATGTGGAGCATTATCTCTTGATTGAGTAGCATAGAAAATAGCTTTTTCTTTCAATTTATCCGAGTGGGTAACTAATGTGCCACACTTCTTTCCTTTGTAATTACTCTCTAAGGCTTCTGCACTATCTTCGATTATCGGAATTTCATATCGATTAGCAATCGCATGAATCTCATCTATTTTATAAGGCATCCCATATAAATGTACTGTAATAATAGCTTTAGGCTTTTTTCCATTTGTAATTCTATCTTTAATAGCAGCTTGAAGAAATTCTCTAATTTATTTTCAAATTCATTAACATTAGGTCCTCCAGAAATAATCCAAGAATCGTTAAGTGCTTTTTGAATATATTTTTCTTCAAATCCGCCTTGTTGTGGCAGTGATAAAAAATTCTGTTGTTATTCATCAATTTTCCAATAATTTGAATCATAACGTACATCGTCTTCACTAACATTTGCCAATGGCAAAGTAGAAAATGAGATGAGTTTTGAATCTTTCTCTAAAGATTGGATTACATTTGCATAACCGGCAGGAATATGAACGATTTTACTTTCTAAAGCTGAAATAGTAACTGTTTCAATTGTTAAATCTTTCGAAGGGCTTTCCCAATTGTCGATTTTTACAAAATGAACTTTAAAAGCCCCTGTCAGACAATAAAAATTTTTACCATCTAGTTTATGCCCTTGCCAAGCACGTATAGGATTTTCTTCAGAATTACTAATAATGTAGAATCTTTCGATATCCTTAAAACTAAAATCATTGACATACGAAATAGTTCCACGATAATCTGAGAAATCCCCTCCTTGAATTATTTTAGGATTCATATATTTAATTTTAAATTGCTCTTATTCAACAAATAAAATTTCAAAGTATAAAGTAAAAGTAATGGTGCAATAATAATTATAAATAATAGTATATCCTGAACTTTTTGGTATAAACATATAACTAAAACTGAAACTATAATCTGAGCTATTGCATAATATGCAGCAACCAATCTATGTTGAATTTTATATTCATTACTTAAAACTTGATATAAATGTAGACGGTGCGCTTCAAAAATATTTTGTTTTAAATATAGCCTATGTATTATTGTACATATAGCATCAACTCCATAAACTGCTAAAAACAATAACCAAATTACTGAAGTTGTGATTAAAATAAGTTTTAAAACCAGATAAATTACCCAAAAAGCAATAGCTATACTCCCAATATCTCCAGCAAAGCATTTTGCTCTTTTTCTATAATTAAAAAATAAAAAGACTAAACAAGCTATCATCGCATACTTTATAAAAGCCGCATCAATAAATAATTGAATCTTCGTGTTTACATATAGCAACGAACCCATTACGACTAAAGTATACAAACCTGTTATTCCATTAATACCATCCATAAAATTATAGGCATTAATAAGTCCTATAGCCAAAATATAGGCTACTATAACTCCCCAAATTGGAACTAAATTAAATAATTCCAAATCGTAAAAAAGTAATGTGATGGATAGAAAATGAATAGAAATTCTAATTTTATTTGATAAGCCCTGAATGTCATCCCAAAAACTGACCAAGCTAACTAAAGTTATTCCTGTAAAGAAAAAGTAGTTACTCCCAATATGCTGAGCAAAATAAAGCAAAGAAGCAAACCAAAAAATAATTCCACCTCCTCTTAAAGTAATTTCTGTATGAGAGCTTCTCTCATTGGGCTTATCTATTATATTAAAATGATTAGCTACCTTAAAATAGAGTAACATTATAATCATTAAAAAAATTCCGAGTATTGTATATTGCATTATTTATTAAAGCTTTTAACTGTTTACTTTATTATTAAACTAAATTTTCTCTCTTTAAATAATCTAAAACTGATTCAGGTTTCCAATTTAACAATCCTCTAGCTTTAGAATCATCAAAAACTAAATCAGAAGTTATCTTTTTTAATTTCAAAGAATTAATCGGCGCTTTAGTACCTAAAAAATCTCCGATTTTCGCAATCAATTTAGCTATTGGAAGTGGTAAACTAAATTGCTCTTTTTTACTTTTAGAAATTTCCAAACTTAACTCACTAAAACTTGGATGAACCCCATCTGTAAGATTATAAATCCCTCCAATTGGAGCGACTATTGGAATAAAAGAAGCTACATCCTTAGCTAAAACCATACTTTTTTTAGCCACTCCTCCTCCAATATTAAAATAATATCCTCTATTAATAGCTTTTACCATAGCCCCTAAATTACCCGGAGGATTTTCACCTACTAATAACGGTAATCTTAATATTGTACATACAACTTGATTATCACCGCACCATTTTTTTACGACTCGCTCTGCTTCTATTTTACTTAATCCATAAGAATCCCTAGCTAATAATGAGTGCTCTTCAGAAATATTATTTCCTATTTCTAAACCATATACTGAAACTGAACTTATAAAGACAAACTCCTTTGGCAAACCACATTTTTCTAATCCTTTTAATAAGTTTAATGTTCCTAAAACATTGACATCATAAAACTCTTTTTTTTCAGCTCCTGTTTTCGGAATACTATGTGCTTTTCCTGCTGCATGAATTACCAACTTAAAATTTTGTTTAAAATTTGGTATCTCTTTTTCTAATGAGACTTTATAGTCTCCACTAGACCTAGATAATGTTAGAAATTCAGATTTATCTCTTAATCCTTTTAAAATGGATTTTCCTAAAAAACCATTATACCCTGTCAACAATATTAGCATATTAATAAAAACTTTTTAACCAACCCCATTTATGAAAATAAATAAAAGCACTCTGAATTGTTATCCACTTAAATTTAATATTTTTATGTGTTAACTTTGCAAAATGATGGTAAACATGAGCATTTGGAAAATAAGCTGTCCTTGAAACTTCTAGAAATCTTCTTGTCAAATCAGCATCCTCTAGATACATAAATATTTTATCATCAAAAAAACCAACTTCTTTTAAAACACTTGTTCTGAAGAACATAAAACATCCCGATAAATATGGAATATCATAAATTAAATCATTATAATTTTGATCTTTATACTCATATTTGTCCATTCTCTTCTGAAATATTTTTTTTAGAAAACTAGGCAAAAAACCTCTAGCAAATAAATCAAAAAAAGTTGGATTTAGTTTGCATAAATATTGAAGTTCTCCATTTGGATAAATTACTTTTGGCATAACATGTCCAACATCTGTATTATCGTTCATAAAACCATAAAGTTTTTCTAATGTCCCTTTGCTAAAAAAGATATCAGGATTTAATATTAAATGATAATAGGAATTAGTATTAAAAGCTTTGATAATGGCTATATTATGTGCTGCGCCAAAACCAGGATTTGATGGATTATGATAGTATTCTATCCTAGATTCTACTTGCAATATTTTCAAATCATCAGTTGGAGAGTTATCAATTAAAAACAACTTAACATTAAGATTTGTATTCAAAAATGAATTAATTGCCTCTTTAAGCATATTAACATCATTTTTAAATAAAACAATAGATGCCGTAATATTATTAGATAAAGACATTAAAAAATATTTTTTTTAAATAAAGTGTTTAACATCATTTCTTCTTGAAATGAATAAGTTTTTTTTATCAATTTAGCCATATCATCATGCAAACAATCATCTACAAACCAAGAATTGACATTACCAATTAGATTAATTATTTTGATTAATTTATCTTTTATAAAAGTAGATTCATCAAAAATAAAATCTAGCAAATCTTTTTTAGCTAATTTCATAATTATATTTTCACCCATTTATTAATTTCAAAATCATACTTTTTAATAACTTTTGCAGGACTACCTACAGCTATAGAAAAAGATGGGATATCTTTTGTAACAACAGATAATGCACCAATTATGCAACCCTTGCCAATAGTTACTCCTGGTAATACACAAACAGACTCACCTATCCATACATTATCTTCTATAACAACAGGCTTACATACGGGTTTTCTTAACATTGGGATACTCATTGGATGATCACTAACAAAATTATCATAACTTCCGTGATTATGATCTGATATATATATTTTACTTGCCATCAGAACATTATCTCCAATGGTTATTGAACCAACTGCCCCAATATGAACGTAATCATTTATTTGAACATTTTCTCCTATTGTAATACATATATCATTTCCATCAATCAAAGGAATTGCTTCGATTCTACATCCAAAACCACTTGTAAAATTTTCACCAATCTTTATGTTTCTTTTATTTCTGATATCAAATGGAAGTCGTATTAATCTAGCTTGCCTAAAAAAAATCTTAGTGTAAAGCAATGATACTAAAATCCTTAAACCTCCAAAAAAACCATATCTTCTTAGCATAATTATTTTTTTAAAAGTAAAAATCCATCTAAGCGTCCTTTTATAGCAAGTAAATACTTTTTACTATCATTAGCTGACGTAATACTGAAAAAAAATCTAGCAAATTGATAAATCAAGGAGCTCATAAATACTCCAAACAAAATACCATTGCAATTTTTCCTCATTATAGCAGCATAACCATATGCATAATTATAAATTTTTTTGTTATCCATTGATAATACATCTAGTTTAGGATGCCATACTTGAACTACTGGAGAATACATCACATTATATTTTTTAATAGCACGTATAACATAGTCTAATTCTTCTCCCGAAGAAATTTTGGCCCCCACTCCGTAATTTTCATTAAATTTAATTTTAATTTTTGTAAAACATGTAATAGCTGAATATCTCATGCTAAAATTAAATAAATTTAATTTTTTTTGCTCTTTTGGCCAATTTCGCATAACATTTGTATTCGTACTACGTTCAACAACACTTCCATAAACAACATCAACTTTGGGGTTTATTTCAAAAAAATTAAGTGCCCGAGAAATTGTATCTGGATAAAAAGTGCAATCATCGTCAGGAAAAGTAATTATAGATCCTTTAGCTAAATCAATTCCTTTATTTTTGGCCTTAGATAACCCTTTTACATCCGTTTTATAATGCACAATATTTAACATATGCTCAAATTTTGCAACTAAAGTATATAAATCAATCACATCATTTTGATCAATAATAATAACTTCAAAATCTTCTAAATTGCAATCTTGTACTACCAGACTATCTAGTAATAATTTTACTTCATTATATCTCCCATATGTAGAGATGATTAGGCTAATTTTTAAGCTCATTATATTTTATATTTCTTATGAATTCTCTTCTAATAAAAACAAACATTTTTAATACCAATACTGTTAAGATACCAGTATATATTTGAGTAAAAACCATTACCCAATCAAAAAAATAAATCACATTATAAAATGCAGATAATAGCACAACTACTAAAAGCGGATAACTTTTTAATAAAGAAGTAAGTTTATAGAAGCCAATTACATATAAGATAGTTAATAAAAATGTAAAATATCCATATTTTAGATATAAATAAGTTGGCAGACATAAATTGACAGACATATAGTTTTCAAGTACAAATGATTGACTATATTCCATAAAAATAGCTCTATAGTAATTATTTGGCATTATATCAAAATCAAATAACTGACCAGGTACGATACTGTCTAAAGCAAGAAAAAACTGATGCGATACACTATATTTATCGTAAAATAATTCCATTTCTATATTATTATCATAATAATAAATTGGCATCATTGAAGTTTCTAAAACTGACATTCTGCCGACAATTTGGTTAAAAATAAAGTCTATACCTACAAAATCATCTATTCCTCTTAACTTGGTTGCAAAAATGAATAATATGGGTGCTATTATGATACCGCATTTTAAAAAAATTGAAAGCTTACCTTTATAAAATTTAAATGTTTCGAAAGCTAATCCAATAAAAAAAACAAAAAAAATTGTAATAATACCACTTCGACTACCTGACAATGTTACTGATATCACATAAAATAAAATTGCGAGCAAGACATTTGACTTTTTTTTCTGTACAAATAGTAATGTTAGTAATAAAGTAAATGGATTAAGAAATAAAGTTATATAATTTACTAACGTACCATTCTTTTCACCGGTTATAGTTGCTTCAAATCCGCCCATTGTCATTAATAATCCTAATTTTAATAATATAGAAAAATAAAATAAAATTGTAATTGGCTTCCCATCTATATTTGCTTTAATTTTATCGTTTTTTGTTGGAATAAAAAATAAAATTATTATCGCCAGCACAAGCGGAATAAAAAGCAAAACAAAAGATTTAATTAAAGCAGGAAAATCTACAAGGTCACTATAAACTGGAGTAAAACCATATATTATATAGTATATAGCCGGTAAAAAAACATGCAACACAAGAAAATAGATTAAAATTGCAATAATAGCTTTTTTCATTTATAATTATAAAATTTTTGCTTTTAACTATTTTGGTTCAAAAACTGTCGATAACCAATTAAGCAGAGTGTATTTTGTTTTATTTAAGGTATCTTTTTTTTCAAGAAATTGCGCTATGTGGTCAAAATTTTCATTATTTAAAATCAAAATTTGTTCGTCTGAATAAAAAAACTCCTTTTCAAGCTGGCTATTATTAGTAATTAGCTTTTTGCCACCTTCAATAGTCTCTATACACCTTTGAGACAGACCTGTTTGTTTTATACTGCTTATATCTAAAATTGCCTTAGATTGAGCCCATAATTTCAAATATTCGTGTCTTTTTAAAGGAGAAAAAATAAAATACTTTAACTTCATTCTGTTTCCAGTCAAAAATTCTTTAATATATGTTTTAAAAGATATATACAGAACACCTTTTAATTTAAGTCCCCGATTTTCACAATATTCATTTAAATTGACTAAAATATTGTAACGCTCTGGTAAATAAGATGCAACAAAAAAAACATCATTTTTAATAATTCTTTTTTGCTCCTCAACCTCAGGGCTAAAGATATCATCCAAGTAAAAATTAGGTAGGTATTTTAATGTTTTATATACTTCTATATCTTTGCGTTCAAATGAAAAAGATAAATCAAATTTTTTTATTAGATGAGAAAAAGGGTTATTGATATGGGAATCCCATTGACACATAATCAAGGTTGCTTTAGGATTAGATTCTCGAAACATATCTAGAAATTCTATGCTCATCTTAAATCCTTTTATTACTAGGAGATAATCAAAATCAATATAAGAAGTTTTATTAAATATTTTTAAATAATGTTTAGCCTGAAATTGTTCTATACTGTTTTTGAAAAAATTATTTACAATTGAGAATTTAAGACCATAATTTCTTTCCGGATAAAAGTAAACTTCTGCACCTAAATCGAGCATCCCTTTTTCGATAATTTTATGATAATCATAAAATATTGGGGCTATAAATAATATTTTTTTTTCTTTTAGGTTAAGATCAGACATGATTTAATATCTAAAAATTTAGATTGATATAAAAAATTTAATACTCTTGTTTTAATTTTTAAAACTTCTTATAATTTTAGAAACTTGAACTCTCCATTTATTGGAAAACATGTATTGGATTCCAAATGAAATTATAATTAAAGCCCCTGCAACGCATGCTACGATTGCTAAATTTAACTTTGCTTTTTGATGTGGCAAAAAATCATTAATACTTAAACATGTTATAATCACAAAACAAATAGGAACCAACATAGGTTTAAAAATGTTCGCTAGTGAATCAATAAAAGTAACTTTAGTATATTTTAACATTAGGTAATAATATGAGAGAGCTGATAATACAAAGGCAGTCATTTTAAAAATCGCAAAAGCTTTTAATCCCCAAATATTAAAAGTTCCTAAAATCCCAATCCAAAAAACAAAAGGTAATAATGCACTAATTAAATACATGTCTTTGATTTTTTCTTTAGCCATCAATAAAATTCCTGTTGGATACGTAATAAATGCAAAGAGATTGCATAAAACTAAAAATCTCGCAATAACAACGGATTCTAAATAGTCAGAACCAACCCAAGACAATAGCAGTGGTTGCACCAGCATAGAAATAGTTACAATTGGTAAAACAATTAATGGAGCTAATATCGTAACAATTTGCAGAAAGAAAGATTCTAATCCGTCCTTGTCATTATTACCTATAAAATGATTGAATCTAGCGTTGAAAGGAGAAAAAAGAATACCCAGAATACTTCTAAAAAAAGATAAAATGGTTAAGCCTATAGCGTAAATAGCAACTTGTTTGGGACCTAATAATCTACCAATAACTATAGGATCTAACTCGTAATATAGTATCCACGCCAATGTCAAAAAAAAACTTGTAAACGCTAGATTTTTGACTCTAAAAAAAACCTCTTTTCTAAATCTTATAGATTTTAAAAGAAGTATAAAATTATAATTATATCGTTTTTTTATTATACAAATGGTAATTATTGAAGCTACTAAATTTACAATTTGTGTAAATCCAAAATATCCAACAATATCATATTTGTCACGACCAAAAAACCATAATACAGATAAAATTTTAAGAATACTTGCTATAATATTTGAACGTTGAATAATAAAATCCTCTAATCTGACGCCGCAAATCATTTGTAATATTCGCTGTAACAACGTTATTGGTGTAAATAGCGCTAAAATAAAGAATAATGATGAAGCAATAGATTTTGCCGGTCCGTCTATAAGTCCTTGTACTATTAATTCTGGATAGCAACTAAGGACAAAGAAACAAATAGTAAAGAAAATGAGGATTAGTAATAAAATAAAATTAGAAAAACCTATAACTTTAATTTCCTCCTCAATTTTTCCCCTTGCAAAACTTTCCGACGCGTACTTTTGTCCAGCACTGATAAAACCTAAATCAGCATAAGATAAAAAAATTGAAATTGAAATACATATGGTGTAGACTCCATAAATTACTGGATTAGCAGTAAGATAAGGGATGACTATAAACATCGAAAAAAAATTTAATATTAACGAAATTCCCTGCCAAAAATAAATTTTAATGTAATTCTTTGTATAAGAATCTTGTAGTATCATTCTGTTATGGTTTTAATAAACACATCCGAAGTTATTTTCGTTTCGCTTTCTTTGGATGTCAAATACTTATATTTATAATTTTCATATTTCTGAATATTAACGGTTGAACAATTAATATCTTCTAAAGCAAATTCATCTAAATTTATATAACTACTACCTAAAGTTTGAGAAAAAAAGGAAATAAAACGATCTCTTTGCGGCATAATTTTTTTCAAGATATTACTAGTCAATGAAATTATTGGTTTATCGTTTAAAATTGAAAAGCTTTGAGAAGTTGATAGATGGGCGATTGTAAATTCAGAAAATTTTGTCAATCTGGCTGTTTCATTAAAAATAATTTTCCTCCCATTAAAAGGATTCTCAATTGTATAGTTCTTCGCTTTCGGATGTGCAGCAATAACAACTTCTATTTTAAATTTCTCCTCTATAAAATCAAAAAAATCATTAATCCCCGTGTAATACAAAAAAGAATCAATAGTTTCCATTCCTATTAACTTATAATCTGGATGATGGGGTAAGTACTCATCCAAAAACAAACAGTATTTATTTCCTATTATGTTCTTAAAATTATTAGCCTCAATAAAAGCGTCATAATCATGCGAATTTACATTGATAACTTTAGAATTCATTTTATCGATATTAGCACCGCACCCAATTGACAACCATCCTAATTCACCAGCACTGAAAACAAAATCATAGCATTTAATCTTTTTTCTTTTCTTTTGAAAACCAGCGTATCGATTTTTAATAAAATTACAAAGGACTATTGGGTTCAATGCTTTTAAAATTTTTATTCTTAAAGGAGTAATGTCACCAGAAACTGGCAGTGCTCCTCTTGCAAAAAAAGAAATTTTACAGTTATACTTAGTAAGCAGACTAAACAACTTTATAACTCTGTATTCATAAGTTATATGAAGTACATATAAACAATCTATTTTTTTCTGATTTATTAATCTTAATTCTAATTCTTTAAAATCATTTACCTTTATAATATATTCTTCGTCTAAATGATCTACTAAAATATTTGGGAAATAAATATTTGACAAATCCCAATATTCAACTTCAAGACCACTTTCTATAACTTTACTAAAATAAAAATCTTGCTGTACTTTAACTGTTAATGGCTGATATCCAATATAAATTACTTTTCTTATCATTTAATTATTTTTTAGTCATACTGTTTAATTACATTGAATAATAATTAAACAGTATTATTATTCAACTTTTTTTATTATAACTTGAATACAAAAATTAATATTTTTTTTCTTTTATATAATTAGTTTTAAACAAGAATAGTTAATTATAAATAAACAAATTAAATAAAATTCTAAATACCTACCCTCGTAAAAAATCACCAAATAGACTAACCTTAATAAAATAAAAAAGTTAAGAAATATCTTTGTTTATAATGAACTCACATAATTTCCAATCAAACATAGTATCAATATCTATGCTGTCCATTTCAGTCATCACATATTTTATAGTTTTTTTGAATGAATCTAATCTCCCGTTCTTAAGAGATTTTATATTTATAATATATAAAGCTCCGTTAAATTCCCAAACAGGAGGACAATCCTGTCTCCTAGCAAAATTAGACTCCTTAGATTTAGATAAAAATCCATCTTGATCTTCTTCAAATAGAAGATAATATGGATTTGATTTAGTTTCTTTTACAGAAACTACCATGTCAACATTTTCAGAAAACAACTCCATTGCCTCTTCAATATGCTTATTTGTTCGAAAAGGTGAAGTCGGTTGTAATAATATTAAAGTATCTGCAAAATACCCTTGTCTTTCATAAAAATCTATTGCGTGCAACAAAACTTCATATGTACCTGCATTATCTGTAGCAAGATTTTCAGGGCGAAGAAAAGGGACCTTTAATCCTGTAGTATTTTCTACAACTTTTTTTATTTCCTGACTATCTGTTGTTACACAAATTATGGCGTTATCAAAAACTTTCTGTGCAACTTCAATTGTATAATTAATTAGAGGTTTTCCGTTTAAAAGTTTAATATTCTTTTTTGGAACTCCTTTACTTCCACCTCTAGCAGGAATTACGACTAATGGATTCATTTCTAAAATTTAACATTTTTGACATCTATATGTGCCTTTTCAAAATCTTCATGTTTTCCAATATCAAGCCAATATCCCGAAAATGGGAAGGAAATAACTTTTAATTTATTTTTAATTAATGACTCCATTAAATCAGTTGCATTGAAAAAAGTGTCTTTAGGAATATAATTAAGCATTTCTTTTTTTATTAAATAAATGCCGCCATTTGAGTAGTAGGTATAAATAGGTTTTTCTTTGAAACTTTTTACATTACCATTATCAGTTTCTAAAACAGCATATGGAATGTTTACCTGATAGGGAATTGTCAAAACCGCTAAATCCGCATCTTGTTTTATAAATTCGAGAAAAAATTGTTCATAATCTATATTCGTTAATAAATCGGAATTTGTTACAAGAATATAATTGTGCTCAAAATTTTTTATTCGCGATACTGCCCCTATAGTCCCTAAGGGTTCGTTTTCCCAAACGTACTCGATCTTAATGTTTTTGCTTTCTCCATTCCCAAAATGATTTTCAATCTGTTCTCCTAAATATTTTACCGATACCCAAAAATCATCAATTCCAAACAAAGACAACCTGTCTAAATTATGCTCCATTATAGGCTTATCTCCAACTTTTAAAAGTGGTTTTGGAGTTATGTCTGTGAGAGGCTGTAATCGCTGCCCTCTCCCACCTGCCATAATAACAGCATCAATTGGCAGATATGATTTTATAATTCTGAAGTTAATGACGTTCACTACTCTGTGATTTTCATCTAAAACTGGTACAATTCTAAAATGTCCTTCCCGATAAGCTATAATTTTATCTAAATTATTTTCACCTTTCGTAATGTATTTTGGATTTTTTTGTATGATTTCATCTACCAAATTTTCGATCGTTAAATCTTTAAGCAATCCCCTGCGCACATCTCCATCCGTAAGTGCCCCGATCAACTTATCATCTCTATCTACCACAAATAGAATAGCATCTTGTCCTAACCCATTTAACTGTAATAATGCCTCTTTTATTTTACTTCCAGAAAAAATCAAATGATCTTTATATATTCTCATAACGCTTATTCTTTTTTAAATTTATGAAATAGTTTTATGCGTTGTCTGATGATCATTACTAATCTTTTTTAAAACCTCATAAATTTTTATACGGGCATTACCGTCACCATATATATTTTTATTATTTAACTTAGGTAATTTTTGAATTTCTTCAATTGCCATAGAAATTTCTTTTTTGTCTATTTTACAATTTATCACATTATCACCCACTTCTCTTCCTAATTGTCTATTTCCAAGATTTATAACATATTTCGAAAAAGAAGCTGCCTCAACAATACCGCTGGAAGAATTCCCCAAAACTAAAATGCTATTTTTTAATGCAGTATAATAGCCCTTCGATCCCAATGATTCAATAAGACATATATTCTTATTCTTATCTGCAGCTCTGTGTAATGCTTTTCGAATTACCCCTCCCATTGTATCTGCATTTGGCATTGTTACTAAAACATTATACTTAATATCAATTAGTAAACTTTCAATAATTTGGGCATATCCTTTATTCATTTCATAGTCAACCGTTTCAGGATGAAATGTAAACAAGATAAAAGGTTGATCTAATTGAAAGTTAAATAACTCTTTAAACTCTTTTGAATTATAAAGCTTTGTGTCATTTACATTATCTATTGCTAAAGATCCTGTGTGGTAAATGTTTTTTGTTGAACCTATAATTTGCTTTACTCTTTCGGCATTTTTCAGAGTATTTGTAAAGTGAAATTTAGACATTACTGAGAGAGAGTGCCTATATACATTGTCGATGGCGCCTAAAGTTTCTTCCCCACCACTAATATGTGCGATTGGTATATTGAAAGGAATTGATGCTGAAATGGCTGCAAACATTTCGTATCTATCGCCTAGACAAAGAATCAAATCAAAATGATTATTAGACCAAAAATCTGCAAACTTTAAATGTGCATTCCCTATTGTTTTAACAATGTCAGCTGGTGTATCACCTTTTGGGATAACATCGATCTCTTTGAAAACATTATATCCTGAATCAATTATATCAGATATTGTATACCCATGTGCTTTTGAAAGATGAGTTCCAAATACAACTAAATTAGGATGAACATCCTTTTTTTTATCAAGTAAATTCAAGAGAGGTCTGTAAAATCCAAAATCAGCTCTTGAACTGGTTAATACTGCTACTTCCATTCAATATTATTAAAGTGCAGCTGTTGATCTTCTAAAAGATTTTCTTTTGTTAGACAACCAACAATTTCATAAATAAACTTTGGATCTATACCATTACCTGGCCTTTTAACTACTAAATCTTCCAGTGTAAGGATCTCACCTATACTAATATCTCTCGACAAATGAATACTTTTTCTTGCTATATTGATATTCTTCTTTTCTGAGTGTGTGGGCAATTTTATTCCAGTTCCCATTGCTTGCTCAATATTACGAATTGAAGCTACTAAATTTTTCAATTCATTAGGTTCAAGAGAAGCTTTATGATCTGGCCCATCTAATAAATTACTTATCGTAAAATGTTTCTCTATAACCCTTGCGCCCATCGCAACTGCTGCGACAGAAACCTCTATTCCCAAGGTATGATCTGAATAACCAATATTAACTCCAAAGGCATGTTTTATTGTTAGCATGGCATTTAAATTTACATCAGTCATTGGAGTAGGATATTCAGTATTGCAATGAAGTATTGTAATATTTTCTTTTTGTGTACCAGAATCTATCAAAATTGCCAAAGCATTTTCTATATCTCCCAAAGTTGACATTCCTGTAGAAAAAATTATCTCTTCATTAAATGAGCCAATCTTTTGAAGATATGGAACATTTGTAATTTCACCAGAAGGGACTTTCCATAATCCCATCTGCATAGTCCTCAAAAAATCGATGCTTTGCATGTCAAAAGGCGTAGAAAGAAACATAATAGCCTTCTCTTCACAATACAATTTTAATTCATCAAACTGATCAAAGCTTAACTGCAGTTTCTTGACCATCTCTAATTGACTCTCATTTTTACCTGTAGTTGATTTTTGATAATCAGCTTTTTCTGCATGTTTGGAAATTACATTTTCCGCAATAAAAGTCTGAAATTTAACTGCATCAACTTTGGCAACAACAGCAGCATCGATTAGTTCTTTAGCCAGTTTCATACTTCCATTATGATTAACACCTGCCTCAGCAATTATGAAAACCTTTTCTTTATTTACTACCATCTATTCTTTTTATTATTTTAGCAGGACAACCTCCAACGACTGTAAAATCAGGCACATCCTTGTTAACAACTGAATTCGCCGCAACTACACTATTTTTTCCTATCGTAACTCCAGGTAAAATAACCGAATTGATTCCTATCCAGCAACCACTCTTCAATCTTGTACTCGCAACGTTATAGCCTTGATTCTTTATTGGCTTATTGACATCCTGAAAATTATGTGTACTACTGTAAATGGCGACATTGGGACCAAGCAAAACATTATCCTCAATATAAATAATTGATCCTTTATCTCCGGGTAAGTTTCCTAATGTAGTTCCATTCGGTATAATTACGTTATTACCTATCATTACATTTTTTGTTCCAATAATAGTACAATAAGGTCTAATTTCAGAGTTCTCCCCTATTTTCCCCATTTTACGTTTTTGAAACCAAAGTCTAGACGTTTTAAAAAACAATAGCCAATGTGTTAAATACATATCTGGGCCTATCTTGGGATAAAAGAGAATGAATTTAAGATGCTTAATCATTTAAATAATATTAATATCAATTACTGATTTAATTTTTGTTGTATCTAAAACAAATTGATTCATATTTCCAACATCCTTCAAAACAATTTTACTGTTAGAATTTCCTTTTTCCAAAATTATTCTTTCAGCCAATGTTAAAACTGAAATACATTCGTCAGCTAAATTAAATGTATCTGAGAAGGGATTTTGAATAAAAAAATGGAAATATTTTATTAAATTTTCTATTTTAATTAAATTTAATAAACGTATTCCGTTACCATATAAAGTAATTGAGTTTTTCTCTATCAGCTCTTTTTCTAATACAGGTATTAACCTTGTACTGTCCATATCTTCACCATATATTATTCCGGCTCTTAAATGAAGAATTGAAGTACTGACATTTGAAAGCATGAAATTCAAAATTACTTCACTGTTAAACTTAGATAGTCCATAAAAGCAATCGTTATTTTTTGATGGATCAGGAATAGCTAATTCGTTAAAAACACCATCAACATTTGGATATACCGAAGAACTGGATAAATTCACTAGAAATTTTACATTAATACTTTTTATGGCCAGTGCTATGCTTTTCGCGATTTGTGTATTAGTATTTAATACTTCATTATTATGTAAGTTATGTGCACTAGCTGTTTGCGATGCTAAATGAATTACCATAATCTCATCTCCTTGAGCAGCTTCTTGAAAGGCGTTAATTGTTGCTCCCTCATTTTTTAAATCAACTTTTACACAATTTTCAAATGAAGAATCACCACTATTATAAAATCCAATGACATTATATTTATGAGTCAAAGACTTAAATAAATTTTTACCAACAAAACCGTTCACTCCAGTAATAAAAATTTTCATTTTTTATTTTTTTGCTATAAAAAATTCATCGTAATAACGTACAACTGTTCCTTCATTTAAATTAAATTCAATTTCCTTATTAAACAGCAGTAAATTAATAATATATTCAATTTCTTTGTAGCCGAACAAAGAACGTATATATGTTGTCCCAGAATGACGGGAATTAATCTCAAATATTTTAGGTAAGCCATTTTCATCTAATCTTAGTTGAAAATTACATGCACCAAAAGGCTTAAGGCACTCTGTAACTTCTTTTAAATATGTTGTTATTATCTCCGGAAAATCATTCATATAATGAGATATAAATGTATTTCCTTCTTTTAGACTTCGTCGTAATACTATTATTTTTTTTAGTTCATTGTTTAAATAAATAGTACCGCATGTAAATTCATCTGAGTCATTACCAACGCATTCCTGAATAACTGGACTCCTTACTTCATCTATAACGTTTAATAAATGATTTTTGTCTTTCACTTTATGAACTCCTACGCTTCTTGCCCCTTTTCTTGGTTTAACTATTACTGGGTAGGTTAGCTTATCGTAATCTAATTCTTCAGGTAAATAAGATTGCGGATGAAGAAGGCCATGATTCTTTAAAAATTCATATGTAAGGAATTTGTCATCTGCAATTTCAACTACCTCAGGTGAGCTAACCAAAACAACAGCTCCGGTTGCTCTTTCAATTTCTTCTTTATGATTGGCGAAAATAGGTAATTCAAAATCAACGCCTACAAATAGAAGTTTAATTTCTCTTTCAATGATTACTTTAACAATAACATCAAGCCATTCCCGATGCGTTACTCCATGTTTTAAAATATCCGGTAGCAAATACTTCTCTTCTATCCAAAAACTTCCTACAGTATCTTTAAAATAGTCAAATCCAATTATATTAATTTCATCGTTTAAATCTGATCTCTGAATTGATTTAATAACAGCTTGCCCGATTAAACTTCCAATTCCGGTAACTGCGATATTTATTTTATTTGTCATATATAATTAATTTCTTTTAGACAATATGTATTCAATACATATATCTGGATACTTTTTGGCTTGCATTTCGTTTATTAATTTGTCAGCAGAATATGCTTTTTTAATTAATTCTATTACATCACTTTCCGTATCCCACACAACATAGTTAATTTCATCAATGTTTAATCTGTTTTGACCAACACTACCGACATTCACTAAACGATAATTCTGAGCCATCTTACTAAACATGCGATGTGAATGACCTATAAATGTATTACTACCTATTTCTACTTCTGTATCAGGGAATATATAACTATCATTTAAAGTATGTGTAAATTCAAAACCATCAAAAGAAAAATTTTTAAGGTAAGTACTAATTTTTTCTTTTCTGTCAAACGATGGATAACAATGTTCAAAAAAAGTTTTAGCGACTATATTCTTGCCAGGATAAATTCCGGAAATAAAAGCTTCCTCATGATTTCCTATAATTTGCACTTTATTTTCAATACTATCTAATAAATCTACGCATTCATTACTCCATGGTCCATAATTGACTACATCACCCAATGAAACAACTAAATCTGCTGTTTTTTCTTGTCCTAATACATATTCTAAGGATGGAAGGTTGCCGTGAACATCACTTAATATTAATACTCTCATTTAACTGATCTAACACTACTAGGTATATTTACAATTCGTTCTTCTAAAAATTCGGCATTAATCTGTTTGTCTCTTTGACAATTTGCATACATAGGTAAACGATACATTAATTGCCATATAGGTCGAGTCATTACTCCACTAGCATTAGTACTTTCTAAAAACAAATCTCGTTCAACTTTATTTTCTAACTCTACACACATCAGCCAATAATTTGCTTTAGTTTCTGGTGTTTCTGTTCTAAATTTTATCCCGTTAGTCGCAAAAAAAGATTTATATTCTTTTGCTAATATCCTTTTGTTTTCTATAAAGTAATTCAGCTGTTCCAATTGTGCACAAGCTAAGGCAGCATTCAGATTTGGCATTCTAAAATTATACCCCATTTCATCATGAACATACTCATAAGGGTGCGGAATTTTGGCAGTAGTAGTTAGATACTTCCCTTTCTCTCCTAATTTAAAATCATTAGTAACTATAGCACCTCCTCCTCCGCTTGTTACTATTTTATTTCCATTAAATGAAAAAGCCCCCAATTTTCCAAAACTACCTGTTGGTTTGCCTTTATATTCGCTTCCTAATGATTCAGCGGCATCTTCAAGCACAGGAATTTTCCAAGTATCACAAATTGCGATTAACTCATCTACATGTACTGGAAATCCAAATGTATGCATTGGTAAACAAGCACTTATTCTTTTTCCAGTCTTTTTATTATAACAACCATCTTCCCTTAAATCTCCAAATTCTTCGAGAAATAAAGCAACTGCTTTAGGCGATAAGCCCATTGTATCTAAATCAATATCCAGAAAAATAGGGGTTGCATTTTGATATGCAATAGCGTTGGCTGTTGCAACAAATGTCAAAGCTTGCGTAAGTACTTCATCTCCTTCTTTCACGCCTATTAAACGTAGAGCTACTTGAATTGCAGCTGTTCCGTTAACAACTGCTACAGCTTTTTGCGTTTGAGTGATGCTTTGCATCATTATTTCAAATTGATCTACATAAGCACCTACAGAAGATACAAACGTAGAATCAATTGTTTCTATTAAATATTTTTTTTCGTTTCCACCAAAATGAGGGACATGCAACGGAATAAAATTATCCGTTTTATATTGTGCTTTAATAAATGAAATAACTGAATTAAAATCTGACATAATTACATTTTTGAATCTAAATATTTTCCTGTTTCTTTATGCCCAAAGTTAGGTATCATATCATGGAATAAACTAACTATTTCATCTTTACTCCAAAGTAAATTTTCTTTCATTTCATTTATCCGTTTAGTAAAACTCTCTAACTTTATGTTATTAAAATTAGCATCATTTTTGATAATCCCAAGATTATCAAAACGATCCATATCTAAAATTTCCTTAGCTGTAAAAAATTCTTCAAAATCTTTCTCACCAGTTGTATCACTTCCAGTAAATAAGCATGGCCATTTTTTTTGTTTAATCAATTCTTCTACTCTATTTCTAGCTTCTTCTTCAGAATCACATAAATAAGGTTCATATCCAATTTCGGCTAAATACTTTACTGCAATATCTGCAAAGGAAATCAAATCCAAATTCTCATTTAATTTAGGAAAAAATATATCTCTATTATCTCCAAAAATACAAGACATTAAACAAAGCTCTCCTGATTCTTTAGGAGTCACGAAATAACGTTTAATATCATTCGGCGCTACAATAGGTTGCCTTTTAATTATTCTTTGATTAAAGCCATGTAGTAAAGAACCATCTGAAAAAGCAACATTAGCAAATCGAGCAGTGGAAATCTCTATTTCAAGACTTTTACGCATTAAATACATTTCCATGATTCTCTTAGAGGCTCCCATCATGTTTACAGGGTTTGCAGCTTTGTCTGTTGAAACACAAAAATACTTTTTAGTACCTTTTTTGATTGATTGTTGTAATGTTTTCTCAGTATTAAAAACATTTACATCTATCATTCTCATTAATGTAAAGGGATCTTTTTCACTTCTTACATGCTTCAACGCAGATAAATTTAACACATAATCATAGTTTCCATCAGATTCTATAAAGGCATCATACTCTATTGATCCAATATCCAAAGCAAAAGTTTGAAAATCACCTTCTATATAACCATAAGAACTTCTTAAATCTCTTACAAGCTCTACCATATTGTTTTCACTAATATCAACAACATGTAATTTTAATGGATTGCGTTTAAAAATCTCTTTAGTAACAGCTTGACCAATTGAACCTGCTCCTCCTATAACTAAAAAACTCGAACCTTGAACCCTATCTTTTAATTCATTTTCATAAGCTAAAATATCATTGTTAAATATTTCTGTATCTCTACCAATCAGTTTAAGAATATTCATTATTAATGTGCTTAAAATATTATTACTTTCAAAATAATTAAATGGATAATTCTTTTATAATTTTTCTGGCTATTAACCCAAAAACCATTAATAAACTAGCTAAAAAACCACCAATTATGACCCCTTTCCCTTTGCCGAAATAATCTTTAGATAAAGGCAAAATAGGCCTGTCAATTATTTGAATTAAAGGGGTTTCCTTACGTAATGTTACTTTAGCTAATTCAGATTGTTTAACCAGTTCTGTTAATATAGCTGTATTAGCCTGTACATCTACTTGCCTTCTTGCAGAAGGCGCTCTACGAACGTTCATCGCTGGATTTAAATTAAAAGTGTTATCATTTGCAACTGCAACACCAGTAATTGCACCATTAAGTTCCCTACGAATAGAGTCAGTTTGCCTTTGCAAAATAGCCATATTCATTCTCGCCTTTTTACTCTTAGTATCTATATAAAAATCAGACACTTCTTTTGCCAATGCTTCACAAAAATATTTAGCAAATAGTTCATTCCTAGAGGACATATCTATTGAAATGATTGATATTTTTTTATCTTTCTGACCAACAACTAATCCTCCTTTTGATACGTCTTGATAAATTGATCCTAAGAGACTGTCATGAACCCGTGTGAAATATTTACGATTTGCATTAGACAAAAAATGAATATTAGCTAGTTTCGGTTTTTCTTTCCAGTTGTCTCTAAACTTATTAATATCAATATACATTTCAGCCAAAGAAATTTCTTTGCCTTTATAATTTACAGAAGTTAATAAAGTTTGCTCTACCATTCTACGAGATTTAAGCAACTCTTTCAAATTTGACCCTGTAAAAATGCTTCCACCTCCACCTCCAAGATCTAAACCTAAAGAGCCTGCTAAACCTAAGGCACTGCCTAAACCTCCTCCTGATTTTTCTTCTTCTAAAGCAAATGTCAAAGTAGCTGTATAAATAGGTTTTTTTATCAAAGAATATACGATACCCAAAGATGCTCCAATTATCCCTGCTAAGACAATAATTTTCCACTGTGATAACAGATAAAAATACCACTCCTTTGCTTTTACTACTAATTCTTTTAACGAAATTTCATCGTCTTGAATTGATGTTTTATCCATTTTTAAAACTTATTATTATTTAAAAGCAGTAATAATTAATAATGCTAAACTGGAAATGACACTACCAATACCAACCCATTCTCCCGTTGTCATCTTTTTTACTACTGGTCTTTCAGGAACTACAATCTGAGAATCTGGAGTTACCTTGGGATATGATCTAAAGAATAAGAAAGAACTTGCTACAGCCGCTTTACCATTTGGATAAATTATATAGGCTTTTTTCTTCCATCCCATATTATCAACACCTCCAACAGCATTTAAGTAATATTTAAAACTTTTTCCACTTCTATAGGGTATTTCCGAAGTCAACAGAACATTTCCTGTTACTTTTACACCTTCGTTGTAAGTAGCAACTTCTATTTCATCCCCAGGGAATAAAGTAACATTTGAATAGTGATTTTTATCTTTTACAATTCTTTCCCAATCCACAGGAATAGTTGCATATTTCAGTTCGTCTTTTAATTTTTTGACTAATTGTTTCTCCTTTAAAGAATCACCATTTCTCAAATTTAAATCAATACTTTCTAATTTCTCTATTTGTTCTTCTTTAATAGGTCTTTTTATTTTCATCCCATCCAAGTTAGCAATAGAAGTTAATCCTCCGGCACGCATTACAATATTATATACAGTTTCTTTTTTGTTAGCTAAAACATACTTACCAGGATAGGAAATTGCACCACTTATTTTAACCATTTCAGGCTTTTCATAAACAGCCATTCTTCGTATGTTAATAACATCAAAAGGCATTAATGCGAAATTTTTAATTTGTTCATTATTACCACCATTAATTTCTAACTCAAATATTTCTATTCGTTTTGGGTCTGCATCATTAATCGCATCAGATTTTTTCATTCTTGCAATCTCTACCCGTTTTGATGCTGAACCTGTTAAACCACCAACTTCAACAACCAAATCATTTAATGTTAAATTTTCATAAAACTCGTACTCACCTGGGTTTTTAACTTCTCCATCAATCGTAACTTTGTATTCTTCTCTAAAATCCAAAATAGAATATACTGTTACAATATCTTCTCTTTTCAATAACACATCAGAGTTTAAATCACCTGATAGCGCTTTTGCTAAATCAACATTTACAATTTCCGTAGTTAAATCAGACTTTAAACGAATAATCCTGGCTCGTTTTGTATAAGCATCCTCTTTTAAACCTTCTGCTCTTGTTATTAACTCAGATATACGCATTCCTTCTGTAAAAGAATAAAAATTTGGTCTAAAGACTGCTCCTTCAACTTGAATACGATTTTCAAATCGATTTAATATTTTTGCCACTTTTACAACATCCCCTGATTGTGGTTGGTATATGTTAAATTCACTTTCATTAACATCATGAACTTTCAACTCTTTACCCGTTTTCTGTAAAATATTTACAGAAGCCGTATAAGCAAATTCATTAAAACCTGATGCAAAAGATAATAAATCGGTAAAAGTCTCCCCTTTTTTCATCTCAAAAATCCCGGGACGTTTTACCTCTCCTGTTACCGTTACTCGCATGCTGTAAGCTGGAATTCGAATAACATCATTTTCTTTCAAGCCAACATTATCTGATTGATCTCCTTTTACTAAAAACTTATATATATCTATATTTTTATAAACTCTGTTATTACGAATCAATTCAATATTCCTATAGCTACCATTTTTTCCTGGTCCACCTGCTGAATGCAAAGCATTATATACTGTCGCCAAAGAAGACACCGAATAATTACCAGGTTGTTTTCCTCCAACAATAGTAATTTTGATTGTTCGTATCTGAGCTAAACTAACACTTACCTGCGATTGACCTGATCGAACTGTACTATATACCTTTGCAATAGCTGCTTTAATTTTTTGTGTAGCTACTTCGATCGTCATTCCCGATACTGCAATTTGACCGACATATTGTATCGTAATCTTTCCTTCAACACTTACAGGAACATTCGCGTCAAATTCCTGAACACCATAAACACTAATTTGTAATTCATCCCCAGGCCCTAAAATATAATTCATTGGCGTTGCCAATTTCAAATCAGGCTCAAAATTCAATTTAGGATTATCAAATAACTCGGAACCAAAGATTAAAGCATTTATAGAATCTTTTATTTTATCATTAACAATCTCTTCTTGCTTCCTTCCAAACTCAATCTTTTTATTTTTATCCTTAGAATCTTCATCCTTTGAATCCTTCTTTTTGGTATCTTTTCTAGAAGCTTCTTCCAATCTTGTTTTCAATTTAGAAAACTCCGATTTACTCATTCCTTTTGATAGAATTGCTTCCTCTGCATCGTCTATAGTAAGATCTTTAGCTTCTAATTGATTTTTGATTTTGTTAATATCACTATCAGATAAATAATCGACCTTAACAGTACTTAAGTCTTTAGACTTTAAAATATCCTGAGCTGTCATATTTAATGACACCAAAAGAGTAAAAAATAATATGAGTACTGCCGTTATCTTTTTCATATAGTTTATTTTAATAAAATTCATTTAGACAATTCCTAATTCAATATGCTGAATTAAAAATTACAAATATTTAAGAATATTGTTTTTTATAATAATCTTTATAAGTTCCAGAAGTCACATTTTGCAGCCACTGTTCGTTATTCAAATACCAATTTATAGTTTTTTCTAATCCCTCTTCAAAAGTTACCGAAGGCTTCCAACCTAATTCGGTATTAATTTTTGAAGCATCAATTGCGTAACGCAAATCATGTCCTGGTCTATCTTTTACGTAAGTTATTAACTCTTGAGAAGTCCCTTTATCTCTTCCTAATTTCTCATCCATGATTTGACACAATAATTTAACCAAATCAATATTCTTCCATTCATTAAAACCTCCAATATTGTACGTTTCATGATTTTTCCCCTCATGAAACACTAAATCAATTGCAATAGCATGATCCTCTACAAATAACCAATCACGCGTATAATTACCATCTCCATATACTGGCAATGGCTTATTATTGATGATATTATTAATAAAAAGTGGTATTAATTTTTCAGGAAAGTGATAGGATCCATAGTTATTAGAACAATTCGTTAAGACATAAGGCAAGCCATATGTTTCACCATATGCACGTACAAAATGATCAGAACTTGCTTTTGAAGCTGAATAAGGGGAATTAGGATCATACGCTGTTTTTTCAGTAAATAATCCTTCGGCTCCAAGTGATCCATAAACCTCATCGGTACTAATATGATAAAATCTCTTCCCTTCTTGATTATTCTTCCATTGATTTTTTGCAGCATTAAGCAAATTCATCGTTCCAATGACATTCGTCTTAACAAATGAAAGTGGATCTTCTATTGAGCGATCTACATGAGATTCAGCTGCCAAATGCAAAACTCCTTCAAAATCATTTTCAGAAAAAAGTTTATCTATAAAAGATTCATCAACTATATCTCCTTTAACAAAGGTATAATTTGGTTTATCTTCAATATCTTTTATATTTTCTAGGTTACCCGCATAAGTTAATGCATCTAGATTAAAAATATGATATTCTGGATATTTATTCACAAAACGTCTTACTACGTGCGATCCAATAAATCCAGCTCCTCCTGTTATAAGTATTTTTTTCATTTTAATCATTAATTCAATAATTCCGAATTTTGGCGCTCTAATTCGACATACAAATCTTTTACATCTTGTGAATTTTCCTTTTGCAAAATCAAATTAGCTGTATCTGTGTGCACAAAAATAGTGTTTTTTAATCCCAAAAATGTTGTATGTTTATCAGAACCAATTACCATATTCCCACTTTTATCAACATGGTGTCCTTTTGATATTAAATAATCATACACCGATTCAAAAGATCCTAAATCAGACCAAGTAAAAGATGCTGGAACTACTTTGATCTTTTTACTACGTTCCATAACGGCATAATCAATACTTATTGAAGGAATATCTAGTGATAAGTCTAAATCTAAATTACCATTTTTATTATTCTCCCAAACTCTTTTAGCGTTCTCGTATACTTCTGGCTGATATGCTTTTAATTCATCTAATAAAACACCCGATTTGAAACAGAACATGCCACTGTTCCATAAAAAGTTACCTTGTGCAATAAAACTTTTCGCTGTAACACTATTAGGCTTTTCTCGAAAAGAAATCACATCATCACCTCTCGATTCTATATATCCATAACCTGTTTCTGGCTTCGTTGGTACGATTCCAAATGTTACAATGTATCCTTCTTCTGCCTTAGTAATAGCTTTTTTTATTGCTTGATTATACTGCCCCATTTCGTCAATAATATGATCAGAAGGTGTTACAATCAATATATCTTCAGGTTGAGAAGCAAACGCTGCAAATGCAATAGCCGCGGCTGTATTTCGGGGAGTTGATTCAACTATACTAATATAATCTTTCTCTAACTTTTTCATTACCTTTTCACTAAGGTGACAATTATCCACATTACCGACAACCATGACTTTATCAGCCAAATTGGCATTTCTTTCCACTGTCATTTCAAACAATGATTTTTCTTCAAATATTTCTAAATACTGTTTAGGCATACTTTTACGGGAAAGTGGCCATAATCTGCTACCTACCCCACCTGTTAAAACAACATGTATTATTGAATTCTCTTTATTCATATTCTATTTTTTACTGCAGTGAAGCACAAAAACACTTCATTTTACAGTCTATTATCTGCAATATCTCCTAATATTCCTTTTACATCATACAACAAGCTATTCTCTTTTTGTAGTTCTGAAAAATTTAAATTCAAAAAATCCGCATGTGCTACTCCTAGAACAACTGCATCAAATTTTTGATTAGGTATTATGTTGATGATATCTAATTTATATTCTTTATATACTTCTTCTAAACTTGCTAATGGGTCAAATATTGTAACTGTAATACCATATTCTTTCAAAGCATTTATTAAATCTACAATTTTGGTATTACGCACATCAGGACAATTTTCTTTAAATGTGATTCCGAGCATTAAAATATTAGCTCCATTTACATAAATTCCTTTTTTTAGCATAAGCTTGACCACTTGAGAAGCAATATACTCTCCCATGCTGTCATTTAAACGACGTCCTGCCAAAATAATTTCAGGGTGATATCCAAATTCCTGAGCTCTTTGTGCTAAATAATAAGGATCAACACCAATGCAATGGCCTCCAACTAATCCTGGCTTGAACGGCAGAAAATTCCATTTTGTTCCTGCAGCCTCTAAAACAGCCTGAGTATCAATGTCCATTAAATTGAATATTTTAGCTAACTCATTTACAAATGCAATATTAATATCTCTCTGTGAATTCTCAATAACCTTAGCTGCCTCTGCAATTTTTATTGTCGGTGCTAAATGTGTTCCTGCAGTAATAACCGTTTTATATAATTCATCAACTTTCTTTCCTATTTCAGGTGTTGAACCTGAGGTAACTTTCAGAATTTTCTCAACCGTATGCTCTTTATCTCCTGGATTAATTCGCTCCGGTGAATATCCTGCGTAAAAATCAACATTATATTTCAATCCAGATATTCTTTCCAGAACGGGAACACACTCTTCTTCAGTGACTCCAGGATAAACAGTAGATTCATAAATAACTATATCCCCTTTTTTTAAAACCGAAGCAATACTCTCACTTGATTTATATAAAGGAGTTAAATCTGGTCTATTATTCTTATCAACTGGAGTTGGAACTGTTACTATATAATAATTACAATCTTTTATATCCTCCATTTTTGAAGTACAAAACAAGCCAACTGCATCCCCTGTTTTGTCAAGTAAAACTTTTTGCAAAGTTTCATCATCTACTTCAAATGTTGTATCGGAACCTGATCGCAATGAACTTACCCTTGACTGATTAATATCAAAACCAACAACAGAATATTTTGTAGCAAATAATCTCGCTAACGGCAATCCAACATAACCCAAGCCTATAATTGCTATTTTTACGTTTTTTTCCATATATTTCTAGTTGTATTTCATCTTTATAATCATTTATTCCCACAGCTTCGCTTATCCAAGTCACATTTTGACCTAGATAACCGAACATACACTTTTGGCAAATATACCATAATAAGACTATTAATTCAACAGCAAAAACTACTGAAACAATAAAAAATAAATTATTAAGTAGCTAAAAAAACACAATCGACTAAAAGTCAACATAAAAATATTCCTAACTCAAACACAAGGCATAAAAAAATCACTAAAACTAGTGATTCTTTTTTATGCAAATTATTACAGATACCTCGCACTTATCTTGTTAATTTATTTATATTTTATTTTTAACACACAACCTAATGACTCCAAAACTAATGTATAATGAGTATTAGATATTTCCCGAACTATTGCATCCTGGCTACTAAAAGCTCCTGAATCCAACTTTATTTTATCTCCTATCTTAAATGGAGCTACTGAAATTTCGCTAATCACAGGAGATTCTATGCTACTTTTAATAATCCTGATTTCTTCATCACGAACAATTGCCGGTTTACCCAACCAAAATAAATAACGAATAACTCCAGGAGTTTGAAACACTAAATTTCTATCCAAGTCTTCTAATTGAACAAAAACATAAGAATTAAACAAAGGCATTTCTACCTTTTTTTTCCTATCCGACCATTGTCTTATTTGAATAATCAACGGGCAATAACACTTTATCCCTATTTTATTTAATTGATCCGCAACTTTTTTTTCCCATCTGGGTTTCGTATAAACTACATACCAATTCATTATTATTTATTTTGTTATGAATTTTATCTACTAACATCAATACAACAGCACCTGATTCATTACAATATCATGACCCAATACCCAGATATACAAATCCAATTTTCTTTAGCTCTTCTTTATCTAATATATTTCTTCCATCAAAAACAAAAGCTGGTTTTTGCATTGAATTATAGATTCTCTCCCAATCATATTTTACAAACTCATCCCACTCAGTCAAAATAGCAATCGCATGAGCTCCATTACAAGCTTCATAAGCATTTTCAAAAGTAGTAACTGCTTTAGTATTCTCTTCTAAGTTTCTAGTTTCTAAATAATTTAAGTCATTTAGCATCTTTTCCCTAGAGACTTTAGGATCGTAAACAGCAATTTTAGCTTGTTCATTAATCAAATCATCAGCTACATAAATCGCTGCTGACTCACGCGTATCATTTGTATCTTTTTTAAAAGCCCAACCTAAGAATGTTATTTTTTTACCTGAAACAGTATTATATAGTGTCTGAACAATTTTATTAGAGAACCTTCTCTTCTGATGGTCATTCATAATAATCACTTGCTCCCAATAATCGGCTACTTCATTTAATCCATATGATTTTGCAATATAAACTAGATTTAAAATATCTTTTTGAAAACATGATCCTCCAAATCCAACAGAAGCTTTAAGAAATTTAGAACCAATTCTTGTATCCATTCCAATTGCTCTTGCCACTTCATCAACATCAGCTCCAGTCTTCTCACACAATTCAGACATGGCATTGATTGAAGATATTCTTTGAGCCAAAAATGCATTTGCAGTCAACTTTGATAGCTCTGATGACCAAACATTTGTCGTTAGAATTCTATCTGACGGCACCCAATTCGAATACACTTCTACAAGAGCATCTATTGCTTCTTTACCTTCTGATGTAGCATCGCCACCAATTAATATTCGATCTGGATTTAACAAATCTGTTACTGCCGTACCTTCGGCTAAAAACTCAGGATTTGATAAAATTTGAAATTGAACTCCATTTCCTGTATTGTCCAAAATACTTTTAATAGCTTCGGCTGTACGTACTGGCAATGTCGATTTTTCGACTACAATTTTATTATCTTTTGCAATCTTGGCAATTTGTCTTGCACACAATTCTATATACTTTAAATCTGCTGCCATTCCTTTCCCTTTTCCATAGGTCTTGGTAGGCGTATTTACAGATATAAAGATAATTTGAGCCTCATCTATAGCTTTTTCAACATCTGTAGAAAAGAATAAGTTTCGCCCCCTAGCTTCAGCTACAATTTTATCTAGACCAGGTTCATAAATTGGTATATTATCGGTATTCTCATCATTCCATGCCTTGATTCTTTCTTCATTTAAATCAACTACTGTAACTTGTATATGCGGACATTTTTGTGCTATAACTGCCATAGTTGGTCCGCCTACATAACCTGCACCAATACAACAAATCTTTGTGATTTTCATCTAACTAAATTTACAAATATTTTTATTCTATTTTTTATTCTATTTTAAAGAAAACTATTCCTTTAAGTTAGTCCAATACCAACTTACAGCTTCTTTCAATCCTTCTTGTAATGAATATTTAGGATCATATTCTAATAATCTTTTTGCCTTATCTATACTTGCTAAAGAATGCGGGATGTCTCCTGCTCTAGTTGGCCCATAGGTTATTTCTATAGACGCAATTTTAGCATCATTTTCGGATAAATATTTTTTTAAATAACCAACTAAGTCATTTAGGGTATTTCTATCTCCATATGCAGTATTATAAACTGTATTAACCGCTTCTGGATTCTTAGTCGTAATGGCCAAAGCATTCATTTGAATCACATTATCAATATAAGTAAAATCACGCGAAAAATTCCCATCCCCATTAATAACTGGGCTTTCGTAATTCATTAATTGCATTACAAATTTAGGAATCACCGCTGCATAAGCTCCTTTCGGATCTTGTTTTCTTCCAAAAACATTAAAATAACGCAATCCAATTGTTTCCAACCCATAAGTTCTGCTAAAGATCTCAGCATATAACTCATTTACATATTTTGTAATAGCATAAGGTGACAATGGTTTCCCTATTACTTCTTCTACCTTTGGCAATCCTTCTGAATCACCGTAAGTAGAGGAGCTTGCTGCATAAATAAATCGTTTTACTTTAGCATCTCTTGAAGCTACAAGCATGTTTAAAAATCCCGAAACATTAACGTCATTCGTTGTAATTGGGTCATTTATGGATCTTGGAACTGAACCCAAAGCTGCCTCATGTAAAACATAATCAACTCCTTGAACCGCTAAGATACAATCAGCTATATTTCGAATATCTCCTTCTATTAATTTGAAATTTTTATTCGCAACAAAATCTTTTAAATTATGTCGATGACCTGTCGAAAAATTATCCAAACAAATAACTTTATGCCCTTGTCCTAAAAAATATTCACAGAGATTAGAGCCTATAAACCCAGCTCCTCCAGTAATTAATATCGTGTTTTGTGATTCCATAATTAATACTTTATAATGACTCGATATTATTTTTTATTGAATTTATTAAAAATCGTTTTTAATAAACTTACTTTTTTTGATTCCTCATGATATCCATTAGAATAACTTCCGTAACCGTATCCATATCCATAAGTTGCTCCGTATTTGGCTTTATTCTCAAATCCATTCAAAACAATACTTGCATTTGTGAGTTCTCCTCTTTTAATTCTATTATTCAACAACGTTATCATATCTTTTTTGGTATAATTTTGTCTCACAATATACAAAGTTACATCACTATATTGTACCAATTCTAAAGAATCTGAAACAAGTCCAACTGGAGGTGTATCTAAAATTATATAGTCGTATTTTTCCTTTAACTGACTCATGAATTCTTTCATTGTTTCTCCTAAAATCAATTCAGAGGGATTTGGAGGAATTGGTCCTGAAAAAATAACATCCAAATACGGAATTTTAGTTGTATTTGTAATTTCTGCTAAGTTTTTCTCCTTAATCAAATAATTAACTACTCCCACTTCATTAGTCAATTCAAATTCTTCTGCTAGCCTAGGCTTTCTTAAATCTAAACCAACAATAACTGTTCTTTTTTCACTTAATGCAAATACGGTAGCTATATTAATAGAACAAAACGTTTTGCCTTCACCACTTATCGATGAAGTTATCATTAATGTCTTTGCTCCATCAACTTGCTGTTTTTTATATAAAAACTGTAAAGAAGATCGAATTGATCTAAACGACTCAGACAAAGCAGATTTAGGCTTATCAAACACAGCTAAATTCGTAGCCTCATTATTTACTCCCACCACTCCAATTAATGGAATTTGTGTTTGCCTACTAACATCTTCTATATTCTGGATCGAGTTATTAACGAATAAAATAATACAAATTAATAATAACGGAATTAGTATCCCTAAGAACAATGCTAAAACATAATTAACTGATGTCTTAGGCCCAATCAATCCACCTCCGACATCTTTGGCTGGATCTATAAAATGAATATCCGACAAATTAGCAGCTTTAACTATATCAGCCTCGCTTCTTTTTTGGAGAAATGTACTATAAACATTATCGCTTAAATCATATTTTCTCTTAATTTTTAACAATTCTTGTTGCTCTTCTGGTAATTTTTTTATTGTACTTTCTGTCTGTCCAATTTTACTATTTACCATTGCCAAATCATATTGTAGAGAAGACTTTGCCGAAGCAATATTTTCTAACAATACATTCTTGACAGCCATCATTTGATTATCGAAATCTTTAAAAATCTTATCACTTTTTACTGCATACGCCATTTCTGATCTTTGTGCAGAAAGCGATATTAATTTAGAAACATTTACAACAATATTTGGATCTTCAATTCCAGCAACTGATGGCGCAGGCAACCTAGAATAATCAACACTGTTTTTCAAATATGCATTTAACGAATTATAATATGCTATTTTACGAGTAACCTTATCTTTTTCGACATCAAAGTCCATAATTTTGTCCGAAAACTTACTTCCTCCTTCTTCTATATTATAAACATTTTTGCCTTTTCTAAATGTCTTTAATTCATCTCCTGTCTGCTTTAACTGAGCCTCCATTGCTACAAGTGTACTATCGATGAAATTAATTGTATTTGTTGCAAATTGATTTTTACTATCAAGTTGAATCTTTATTAGCATTTTTACAGTCGAATTTAAATATTCAACCATTCGTGCTTTATTGGTTCCTTGCATTCCTAATGTAATTATCGAACTTCCTCCTTCGTCAGATCTTACACTTATACCACGGTATTGCGCAACCGTTCCATCAAAATCATTAAATCGCACAAAATATTCTTTGCCTTTATAAAAACCAGGATTATCATTTATTTGCAATTTCCAGTTTAAGAAGGGCAACGAAACTTGTTCTCCAACTTTATACTTCTTTACAAAATCTCCTATCTCTACAGCCGTGCTACTATATGAATTATTAGCATAAGTGATTAATGAAACTGAATTATTCTCAAAAGGAATTCTAATTTCATATTCATTAGCATCTAAAAACTTAATACTAATTAATGCCGCTGCTAATTGTCCTTTCGATTTATCTATAGCAACAAAAAAAGGGACAACTCCATAAGAGTCTACCATATTATACTTGCCTTGTTCTAGATAATCGATATAATATTGCAACTTATCAACAACTCGCTCATTGTGAGATCTTGATTGTAACACTGTGATTGTATTACTTATTTGATCGGAAGTTCCTCCCCAATTAAATACTAAACTTGTATTTGAAGTAAAGAATGGATTATTTTCTTCTTTTATGGAAATCAAAGTTTCCATTCCATATATTTTTTCTTTACGAATATTTACCTGATAAGCAATTGCAAAGGAAATTATTAAACTCAATAAAAACCATTTCCAGTATCCCCCAATTTTCAACAAAAAACCTTTAAAATCAAAATCTGATTGATTGTCAAAAATCGAAAAATCTTTTATGTCTAACATTTTGTAGGTTTTTAAAGTTTTAAAAGTAAAAATGTAGTTGTTGCCAAAGAAATTATAGTGATTATTGTTCCAATAGATTCTATTCCTGTTTTACCTGTCCCCCAAGTTTTTTGCTTAAGTGGTTTTACATATATATAATCATTTGGTTGTAAAAAATAATATGGAGATTTAATTGCATTAAGATCCGTAAGATCTATATCATGCATTTCAACTCCTGTAGGTGATTGACGAATAATAGTAACTGCTTTTCTATTACCTGTAATTGTAATATCACCAGAATTTGCAATGGCCTCCATTATATTTACCTGTTGCTGAAAAAGTGTTTTGGTGCCTGGAGATGCTACTTCTCCATTTATTGTATATCTAAAACCTCCAAGCTTTACTGTTACAAATATGTTTGCTTCTGGCTTGAAATGTTCGTCTAATAATTGTTTTTCTATTTTAACACGTACTTCTTCAAGTGTGTATCCCATAACATTTATTTCCCCCAGAACTGGCATTCTTATATTTCCATGATCATCAACTGTAAAGCCATCAAAATATAATCCTGCTTCTGAGTTAGATAAATTTTGTCCTACGGTTTTATCTGTAGTATTAAAAATAGCTACCAACTTTGGATCAATGGCTTTTATATTAATACTTAAGATATCATTAGTCTGTAATCGATAGGGTTTTGATTCTACAGCAGCAACAATATTACTTTCAGTACTTGTTGTTCCTTTATCTTGTAAATAAACTAAATCATTTAGCGGAATGCATGATGCAAAAAGAGTGCTAATAAGCAACAACAGATAAAGAGAGTTTTTATTCATTTACAGAATTTTAATAGCAAATATAGCTTTTCATTTATTATTTAGAAAACATCAATTTTCTCGACTGACTCTGTTAACTATTTTTAAACGTTTTCTCAAACGGAACCCTATGCAATATACTTCGTCCAAGGGTTACTTCGTCTGCATATTCTAATTCATCTCCTACAGCAATTCCGCGTGCTATTGTTGAAATTATAATTTCAGCATCAGCTATTTGTTTGTAGATATAAAAGTTGGTTGTATCACCTTCCATTGTTGAGCTTAAAGCAAAAATGATTTCGTTTACTCCACCTAACCTTACCTTTTCTACTAAGGTAGTTATATTCAACTGACTTGGTCCAACTCCTTCAATAGGAGAAATTTTCCCTCCTAAAACATGATAAATCCCTTTATATTGCCCTGTGTTTTCTATAGCCATTACATCGCGAATATCCTCAACTACACATATTGTTTGATGATTTCTTGCAGTGTTAGCACAAATTTCACATACTGCAATATCAGAAATATTATGACAGCTTTCGCAAAATTTAATATCGGCACGCATTGTCATTAATGCTTCGGCTAAAAAACCTGTTTGTTCTTTGGGCTGTTTTAATAAATGTAAAACTAATCTCAAGGCTGTACGCTTACCAATACCTGGCAATTGTGACATTTCGCTGACTGCTTTCTCTATTAATTTTGAAGAAAATTCCATGAAGACAAAAATACTAAATTTGTGGGTTTACTCGACTTTTGTTTTATGGAAAATAGAAGTTTCAAATAACTGAGATTTTACATTTCATAAAACTTCTTATTATAATTGTTCTTATTAGGAACTAGCCCAGATAGAAGCGACATCCTTTTTCTGTTCGCCACAGCGAACAGAAAAAGATATAGCGGATAGCTGGAAATAGCTACTAAAAAAACAATAAATTAATTATTTTACAGAACTAATACTGATTTGTTGTAAGCAAAACTAATGTACAGGCAACTTGAGCCTTAATGTTATTAAGTTCTAACAACTGATACAACTCTGGATTTTCAGTTCCTGGATTAAAAATCACTCTCTTAGGCTTAGCTTCTACAATATAATTATAATAATCTCGCTGACGCGATGGATTCAAATATAAAGTAATTGTATCGATATTTTTAAGCGGAATTGCCTTTGTATGAATTTTTACTCCAGCAACTTCTCCAGCATTTTGTCCAATTGCCAAAACGGTATGTCCTTTTTCTACTAATTTATTTATAGCTAAAAAAGCATATCTATCTGGCTTGGTAGTTGCTCCAAGCACTACTGTTTTTTTATTTTTCATTGTCTTTAATATATACTACAAAAGTAATCAAAAAGGTTTAGCTCTTGGATGATTTAAAAAGTTTAGTTATTTTTCAACAAAATCAATTACCTATTAATTAAACTACAATCATATCTTTTAAAAAAGACTATTTTTACAAGACTAAACAAGACTTTATGGATCTATTTATTTACTTATTTGCTGCTCTTTTCTCGGTATTAAACCCAATTGGAACAGTTCCAATCTTTGTAGGATTAACACAACACGACTCCAAGAAAGAGCGTTCCAGAATTTCTTTATGGACTGCAATAAATGTTTTCCTAATCTTAATCGTTTCTTTTTTTGTGGGACAATATATGCTAACTTTCTTCGGAATTAGTATCGATGCTCTCCGTATTGCTGGAGGAATTATAATTGTAAATTCAGGATTCTCTCTACTTTCAGGAAAATTCAACAAGAAAAGAGGGATAAACAAAAAGATAGAAACAGATGCACAACAAAGAAATGATATTGCTCTTACCCCACTTGCAATCCCGATGCTTGCAGGCCCTGGATCAATATCTTTATTAATTGCTTTTTATCAAGAACACCACCAAACTAGCGAAGTTATAATAGGCTCATTTGCTATTTTAGCAATTGCTGTTGTAATTTTTATTATTCTTAGAAGCGCACATTATCTTGCTAAGATACTTGGAGCATCAGGAATTGTTGCAATATCTAGGATAGTTGGCTTTATTGTAATTGCAATTGGAATACAATATATAGTGAGCGCTATTATCAATATAATTAAAGTGAATTTAATGTAATTTTGATTTCGCTAAAAATAAAAAAAGGGATAAATACTTAAAATTTATCCCTTTTTTTATAATTCTGTTTTAACTTATGCTCTTGGTAAAAATACTTCTGCCATCATACATCTTGCACTTCCTCCACCGCAAGCTTCGATAGTATCTAAACTTGAACTTAAAATTTCCGCATGGTTTTCTAATTGCGAAATTTGCTTTGGCGTTAAACTTTGATGAGCTGAAGCACTCATTACAATATATTTTTTATCATTTGTACCACGAACTTCAAGCATATTTCCTGCGAAATTATTTACTTGAGCTTCTGTAATTAAAATAACTTCTTTTTTATCCGCTTTTAGATTTTCAAGAACCATTTTACGCTCTTTTTTATCATCAATACAATCTGTACAAATCACAGCAAAAGCCTCTCCTAAACACATCATAACATTAGTATGATAAATTAGTTTTCGTTCTCCATTAACAGTTTGAAATGCTTCAAAAATAACTGGTGCATAATCAAAATCTTCACAGAATTCTATAAATAATTCTTCATCAGCTCTTGGTGACAAGGCGCAATATGCTTTTCCATTTGCTCTATCCAAAAGTAAGCTCCCTGTTCCTTCTAAGAAAAAACCATCCTCTTCTGCCGATGTATAATCTACGATATTATTGATTTCGAATCCTTTTTCTTCTAAAATATCTAAGATATCTTCACGACGCTCCTGACGACGGTTTTCGGCAAACATAGGATATAATGCTACATCCCCATTTTCATGAAAAGAAACCCAGTTGTTTGGGAATATACTATCTGGCGTATCTGGATTTAGAGTATCTTCTACTACGGTTACATCTACTCCAACTGCTCTTAATTTCTCAACGAAAGCATCAAACTCTTGTTGTGCTTTTGCATTTACTGTAGCTGGCAAAAGCCCATCTAACACTTTTTGATAATAATTGTTTACTGCCGTTTGTTCATTCATACGGAATGCCACTGGGCGAATCATTACTATTGCGTTTGTAGTTTGTTTCATTTTATTTATTTTTTTGTTTCAAACTTCAGGTTTCATGTTTGCAATAAACTTGAAAACTAAAACTTAAAAACTATTTTTAGTCTCTAATTAACGGCAATGTCGAACATCTTAACAACCCTTCTTGTTTAGCTATTTCAGCATAAGGAATTTCTTCTACAACAAACCCATTACCTCTTAACCAATTATTTAGTCTAGTGAAATTTTTCTCTGATACAACAACATTTGTATCGATTGAAAAAACATTAGAATTCATATAATACATTTCCTCTCTCTCGATATGAAATAAATTCTCTTTACCAAAAAGATTCACTAGATACATATAATCAGCTTCTTCACGAAATCCTCTTCTATAAATAATTCCTTTATCTTTCCCTACTGGTTGAAAGCAACAATCAAGATGCAAAGCATTATCGCGAGCTTCAATTTTAGATTTAACTAAATCAAACTCTTTAACTATTTTATTTGGAAACAAATTTTTAATGAATTCAACTCCCTCCATGTTTGTTCTTGCGGTAATATAATCCTTATAGTCACTTCCTTTATAAGTCCCTATAAAAATATAATCATTCCAAAGCATAACATCTCCTCCTTCAATATGCACTTCTACAGGTGGACGAACAACTTTGTTAGGATCCATTTGATCTATTATATATTGGATTGCATCCAACTCACGTTCTCTATCAGGTAAAATATTTGATTTCACAAAAACGTCATCTATTACGAAACCAATATCTCTAGCGAAAATCTGATTGTAATTTTCAATCATTTCAGGACGAAAAACTGTCACATTGTATTTTTGAAGTACTGCATTAAAAGCTTCCATTTCGGCAACCATATCAGACTCTACTGGATAAGTTCCTGCCTTAATATGCTCCAATGATTTCGGATCATACGCTTCCTCTATAGTTGGCGTAGGTCCGTTATGAACTGCAGATCCCAAAACTACAGCCCGTAATCTTGATGTTTCGTTCTTTACATTTAATTGTAACATATTCTATTATTTGATTTCAACAAAGATAAAAAAAAGCTTCACAGTTAAGTGAAGCTTTAAATTGAATTTTATTTATTCGATTTGAATTCTCTTAAAGGATGACCAGTATATATTTGTCTAGGTCGACCGATTGGTTCTTTATTTTCACGCATTTCTTTCCATTGCGCAATCCATCCTGGTAATCTTCCGATAGCAAACATTACTGTAAACATATCAGTAGGAATTCCTAATGCTCTGTAAATGATTCCTGAGTAAAAATCTACGTTAGGATATAAGCTTCTTGATTTAAAGTATTCATCTTCAAGAGCTGCTGCTTCTAATTTTTTAGCTATCGCTAAAATTGGATCATCAACACCTAATGTATTTAAAACTTCATCTGCAGCTTTCTTAATAATTCTAGCTCTCGGATCAAAGTTTTTATAAACTCTATGACCAAATCCCATTAAACGGAATGGATCATTTTTATCTTTGGCTTTCGCCATAAATTTATCTGTATCTCCACCGTCTTTATTAATCTCTTCTAGCATCTCAAGAACAGCTTGGTTTGCACCTCCATGAAGTGGTCCCCAAAGTGCAGAAACTCCAGCAGAAATCGAAGCAAATAAACCTGCATGAGAAGATCCAACCATTCTTACTGTAGATGTAGAACAGTTTTGTTCATGGTCACCATGTAAAATGAACAATTTATCTAATGCATTAACTATAATAGGGTTTGCTGCATAAGGCCCAGTAGGCAATTTAAACATCAATTGCATGAAGTTCTCTACATATCCTATCGTATTGTCATAATAGTTTAATGGATACCCCATAGTTTTTCTATACGTCCATGTAGCAATAACAAGAAACTTAGCTATTGTTTTACAAACAGCCTCATACATTTCTTTTTCATTTTCTACATTTACCGACTTAGGATTAAAAGCTGTCAAGGCACTTGTCAATGCAGACAAAACCCCCATAGGATGAGCAGTTTTTGGAAAACCATCAATGATGTTTTTCATTTCTTCGTTTACCAAAGTATGCTTTTTAATATCAGCATCAAATTGTGCTAATTGTTGAGCAGTTGGTAATTCTCCAAAAATTAATAGATAAGATACTTCAGGAAAACTTGCTCGTTCGGCTAAATCTTCGATTGAGTATCCTCTGTAACGTAAAATTCCTAATTCACCATCAAGAAAAGTAATTTCACTTGTACAAGAACCAGAGTTTTTATATCCTGGATCAAGAGTAATGAAACCAGTTAAATCACGTAATTTGTTAATATCGACAGCAGATTCATTTTCGCTTCCAGTTATAACAGGAAGTTCAATTTTCTTACCATCTACTTCTAGGGTAGCTATTTTTGACATAATATAATCGGAAATAAATCTTTTAAATAATAATTTATCAAATCTAAGGAATTTAAGACTAACTAAAAAAGGAATCTTGCTATGAATTTGTTAAAACTCCAAAAAAAACCATTCGTTTTCACGAATGGTTTTTTTTTTAAATATATAACTCTTACAATTATTTAATCTTGAAAGCATTTAATCCAGGAAAATAAGCAGTACTACCTAGCTCTTCTTCAATTCTAAGTAATTGATTGTATTTTGCCATACGATCTGAACGTGAAGCCGAACCAGTTTTAATTTGACCACAGTTTAATGCTACTGCTAAATCTGCAATGGTATTATCTTCAGTTTCTCCTGAACGGTGAGACATTACTGAAGTATAACCTGCATTTTTAGCCATATTTACTGCTGCAATAGTTTCTGTTAATGTACCAATTTGATTTACTTTAATAAGAATAGAATTTGCAATTCCTTTTTCAATTCCAGTAGACAAACGCTCCACATTAGTTACAAACAAATCATCACCTACTAATTGTACTTTATTTCCAATTTTCTCCGTAAGCAATTTCCATCCATCCCAGTCATTTTCATCCATTCCATCTTCAATAGATATAATTGGGTATTTAGCTACTAATTCAGCTAAGTAATCAACTTGCTCAGCAGAAGTCCTTACTTTACCTGTTTCTCCTTCAAATTTAGAGTAATCGTATTTACCGTTTACATAAAACTCAGCAGCTGCACAATCAAGAGCAATCATAATTTCGTCACCGAAAGTATATCCTGCATTTTCAACAGCTTTTTTAATAGTATCTAAAGCATCTTCAGTACCACCTGGTAAATTTGGAGCAAAACCTCCTTCATCACCTACAGCTGTACTTAATCCTCTGTCATGCAAAACTTTTTTCAAGCTATGGAAAATTTCAGTTCCCATTTGCATAGAGTGAGAAAAAGAAGTTGCTTTTACAGGGAAAATCATAAATTCTTGGAAAGCAATCGGAGCATCAGAGTGCGAACCCCCGTTAATAATGTTCATCATTGGTACTGGCAATGTATTTGCCGAAACACCACCTACATATCTATATAAAGGCAATCCTAACTCATTAGCTGCTGCTTTTGCTACAGCAAGAGAAACACCTAAAATAGCGTTTGCTCCTAATTTAGATTTATTTGGAGTTCCATCTAAATCGATCATAGCTTGATCAATTACATTTTGTTCAAAAACTGAAACACCAACTAATTCTTCTGCAATAATAGTATTTACATTATTCACTGCATTCAAAACTCCTTTACCTAAAAAAGCTTTACCTCCATCACGTAATTCAACCGCTTCATGTTCTCCAGTAGACGCTCCAGACGGAACAGCTGCTCTTCCTAAAACTCCATTATCTGTAATTACATCAACTTCAATAGTAGGATTACCTCTAGAATCAAAAATTTGTCTTGCGTGAATTTTTATTATAATACTCATTATTTTTATTTTTTATTATTAAATTATAAATATTTTTCGAAATTATAAAAATATTTAACACCAATTAAGTTCCTTAGCAATAAAATACTTTTATTTATTAACTCAATCGTTTTAGTTTAATTCCCCTTTATGTTCTCAATAAACTGATCAAACAAATAAGATGAATCATGTGGCCCTGGACTAGCTTCTGGATGGTATTGTACAGAAAAACAATTCTTATTTTTCATACGCATACCCGCAACAGTTTCGTCATTAAGGTGCAAATGTGTAATTTCTAAATCCGGATGATTATCTAGTTGTTCTTTATTAACAGCAAAACCATGATTTTGCGATGTAATCTCACCTTTACCTGTAATTATATTCTTAACTGGATGATTTATTCCTCTATGTCCGTTAAACATTTTATAAGTAGAAACTCCATTTGCTAAAGCAATAACTTGGTGTCCTAAACAAATACCGAATAATGGCTTATCATTTGCCAAGATCTCTTTAGCAACTTCGATTGCACCAAATAATGGATCTGGATCACCTGGGCCATTTGACAAGAAATATCCATCTGGATTGAATGCAGATAAATCTTTAAATGTCGAATCATATGGAAACACTTTGATATAACAATCTCTTTTTGCCAAATTACGCAAAATATTCGTCTTAATCCCTAAATCTAATGCTGAGATTTTATAAGTTGCGTTTTCATCTCCATAAAAGTACGGTTCTTTTGTTGATACTTTAGAAGCAAGTTCCAATCCTTCCATATTGGGAACATTTGCTAATGCGATCTTTAAATCCTCTATAGATGTCCCATCAGTACAAATAACAGCATTCATTGCTCCGTTATCACGTATATAACTAACTAATGCTCTTGTATCAACATCAGAGATGCAAATAAGATTTTCTTTTATAAAATAAGACTCTAAACTCTCTGAAGCACCTTCTCGAGAATAGTTAAAGCTAAAGTTTTTACAAACCAATCCTGATATCTTGATACTATCAGACTCTATTTCAGAATCATTTACGCCATAATTTCCTATATGAGCATTGGTAGCAACCATAATCTGACCAAAATAAGAAGGATCTGTAAAGATTTCTTGATACCCTGTCATTCCTGTATTAAAGCAAACTTCGCCAAAAGTTGTACCACTAATTCCGATTGATTTTCCGTGAAAAATTGTTCCGTCGCTTAATAAAAGAATGGCGCTTTGTCGTGTTGTGTATTTCATTTGTAATTAGATATTTTGCAAATTTAATTTTTTAAAAGAGCGAGTGCAAGGTTTTTTAAAAAATTCATCTCTAAAAATAAAACCCTAAGAGGGGAAAGTGTTAGATTATTGTGTTTTAGTTTCAAAAAAAACAAAAAAAAAGGATAAACTAGTAACTAGTTTATCCTTAATTCTTATTGAATGATTATTTTCATAATTATTCAGAAGCTTCAGTTGTCGTTTCTGTATCAGCAGCAGGAGCTTCAGAAGTCTCTTCAGCTTTCTTTGCTTTTCCACCACGACGGCTTTTTGCTTTTTTAACTTCTTTTTTACCTCCGTTGTAAAGTTCATTGAAATCAACAAGTTCGATCATCGCCATATCAGCGTTATCTCCTAAACGATTTCCAACTTTAATGATACGAGTGTATCCACCTGGACGGTCTCCTACTTTAGCAGCTACATCTCTGAACAAGTCAGTTACAGCATATTTGCTACGTAAGTATGCAAAAACAATACGACGATTGTGAGTCGTATCTTCTTTTGATTTTGTGATTAAAGGCTCAACGAATTGTTTAAGCGCTTTAGCTTTAGCAACAGTAGTGTTAATACGTTTGTGCTCAATAAGAGAACAAGCCATATTAGCCAACATAGCTTTTCTATGTCCAGTCTGTCTGCTTAAGTGATTGAATTTTTTTCCGTGTCTCATTGCTATGTTAAATTTAACTCGCCTAAGCGAATTAGATTATTCTTTATCTAGTTTGTATTTAGCTAAATCCATTCCGAAAGTTAAATTCTTAACTGCAACAAGTTCATCAAGTTCAGTTAAAGATTTTTTACCAAAATTACGGAATTTCATTAGGTCATTTTTATTGAACGATACTAAATCACCAAGTGTATCAACTTCAGCCGCTTTCAAGCAATTTAATGCTCTCACAGATAAATCCATATCAACAAGCTTAGTTTTAAGCAATTGTCTCATATGTAATGACTCTTCATCATACGATTCTGTTTGTGCAATTTCGTCAGCCTCGAGTGTAATTCTTTCGTCAGAGAATAACATGAAGTGGTGAATTAAAACTTTAGCAGCTTCAGTAAGGGCATCTTTAGGATTAATAGATCCATCAGTTTTGATTTCAAAAACTAATTTTTCGTAATCTGTCTTTTGCTCAACACGGAAGTTTTCAATTGCGTATTTTACATTTTTTACCGGAGTAAAAATTGAATCTGTAAAAATAGTTCCAATTGCAGCATTCTGTTTTTTGTTCTCCTCAGCAGGAACGTATCCTCTACCTTTTTCGATCGTTAAATCGAAATTCAGTTTAATTTTACTATCTAAATTACAGATAACAAGGTCTGGATTCAGTACTTGGAAACCTGAAATAAATTTTTGAAAATCACCTGCTGTTAATTGATCTTTACCAGAAACAGAAATAGTAACTGATTCATTATCGATATCTTCAATTTGGCGTTTGAAACGAACTTGTTTAAGATTAAGGATAATTTCGGTAACATCTTCAACAACACCTGAGATAGTAGAAAACTCATGATCTACACCTTCAATGCGAACGGATGTAATTGCATAACCTTCTAATGCTGAAAGCAAAACTCTTCTAAGTGCATTACCAACAGTCAATCCATAACCAGGTTCTAAAGGTCTAAATTCGAATTTACCTTCAAAATCGGTTGAATCGATCATGATAACTTTATCGGGCTTTTGAAAATTAAATATTGCCATAAATTTCGACTAAGTCAATTATTATTTGTTGTACAACTCTACGATTAATTGTTCTTTAATGTTTTCTGGAATTTGAAGTCTCGCAGGTACAGAAACAAAAGTCCCTTCTTTAAGATCATTATTCCAAGTAATCCATTCATAAACATGACTTGAATTAGATAAAGAACGTTCGATAGCTTCTAAAGATTTAGATTTTTCACGAACAGCAACTTTATCACCAGGCTTAAGGTGGTAAGAAGGAATATTAACAACTTCACCGTTTACTGTAACGTGTCTGTGAGATACGATTTGACGTGCACCTCTTCTAGAAGGAGCAATACCCATTCTAAAAACTACATTATCAAGTCTTGCTTCACATAATTGTAATAAAACCTCACCAGTAACTCCTTTAGTAGCTGATGCTTTTTCGAATAAATTTCTGAATTGTTTTTCTAAAATTCCGTAAGAATATTTAGCTTTTTGCTTCTCCATTAACTGAACAGCATACTCAGATTTTTTTCCTCTTTTTTTAGCCATCCCGTGTTGTCCAGGTGGGTAATTTCTTTTTTCGAAAGATTTGTCATCTCCGAAGATTGCTTCGCCAAATTTACGAGCGATTCTTGTGCTTGGACCAGTATATCTTGCCATTTTAAATTGTTTAAGATTGAGATTATGAATTCAGGTCTTATCCTTCGATAATCTATTTTCAATCTAGGTTATACTATATTTTTTGAGTATTAAACTCTACGTCTTTTAGGAGGACGACATCCGTTGTGAGGCATTGGAGTAACATCGATAATCTCTGTAACTTCAATTCCACCGTTATGAATAGAACGGATAGCAGACTCACGTCCGTTTCCTGGTCCTTTTACATAAACTTTAACTTTTTTAAGTCCTGCCTCAAGAGCTACTTTACTACAATCTTCTGCTGCCATTTGAGCTGCGTACGGAGTATTCTTTTTAGAACCTCTGAAACCCATCTTACCAGCTGAAGACCAAGAAATAACTTCACCTTTCTTATTAGTCAAAGAAATGATAATGTTGTTGAAAGTGGCAGAAATATGAGCTTCACCCGTTGATTCAACGATAACTTTACGTTTTTTTGCAGTTGCTTTAGCCATATTACTTATTATTTAGTTGCTTTTTTCTTGTTAGCAACAGTTTTTCTTTTACCTTTTCTTGTTCTAGAGTTGTTTTTAGTTCTTTGTCCTCTTAATGGAAGACCAGATCTATGACGGATACCTCTATAACAACCAATATCCATTAAACGTTTGATGTTTAAAGAAACTTCAGAACGTAATTCTCCTTCAATTTTAAAAGATGATACTGCTTCACGAATTGCTCCGATCTCATCATCATTCCACTCTTGAACTTTTTTATCTTGGCTTACTTGAGCTTTTTCTAAAATCTCAATAGCTCTACTTCTCCCTAATCCAAAGATATAGGTAAGTGCTATAACACCTCTCTTATTTTTTGGGATATCTACCCCTGCTATTCTTGCCATAATTATCCTTGTCTTTGTTTAAATCTAGGATTCTTTTTGTTTATTACGTACAATCTCCCTTTTCTACGCACAATGATGCACTCGGGACTTCTCTTTTTTACTGATGCTCTAACTTTCATAGTGAATATCCTTTAATATCTATAAGTAATTCTTGCTTTTGACAAGTCGTAAGGGCTCATTTCTAGTTTCACTTTATCACCAGGTAATAATTTGATGTAATGCATACGCATTTTTCCAGAAATATGAGCAATTACAATATGTCCATTTTCTAATTCTACACGGAACATCGCATTTGATAATGCTTCAATGATTGATCCGTCTTGTTCTATTGCTGATTGTTTTGCCATATAAAAATTAAGCTACTGCTTTTCTATTTTTACCAGTCTTCATTAAACCATCATAATGTTTGTTTAACAAGTATGAATTGATTTGTTGAATAGTATCTATTGCAACACCAACCATAATTATTAACGAGGTACCTCCAAAAAACATTGCCCAAGATTGTTGTACATCCATAAAACTTACAACAATGGCTGGGAACACAGCAATCAAAGCAAGGAATAAAGATCCTGGGAAAGTTATTAAAGACATTACTTTATCAAGAAAATCTGAAGTTTCAACTCCTGGTCTAACACCTGGAATAAAACCACCACTTCTCTTTAAGTCATCAGACATCTTATTAGTAGGTACTGTGATCGCAGTATAAAAGAAAGTAAATACAACAATTAAAGTTGCAAACACAAAGTTATACCAGAATCCAAACATATTACTAAAAGTACCTACAATTGATTGTGATGCGTCTGATTTTGATAATCCAGCTACAGCCGCAGGAATAAACATAATTGCTTGAGCAAAAATAATCGGCATAACCCCAGAAGCATTAAGCTTAAGTGGAATCCATTGTCTATTTCCTCCCATCAAATCTTGCTCATAATCACCTGAAGTTGTACGACGAGCGTATTGTACAGGGATTTTACGAACTGCCATAATTAACAGTACACAAGAAATGATTACTAATAACCAAATAATAATTTCAATAACTAATAACATTGGTCCTCCATTGTTATTGGTAACTCTGGTTGTAAATTCTTGAATAAAAGCTTGTGGAAAACGAGCTAATATACCAACCATAATCAACAATGAAATTCCATTTCCAATACCTTTATCTGTAATTTTCTCTCCTAACCACATGGCAAAAATTGTACCTGTAACCAAAATTATCACAGAAGAAAATAAAAACTCAAAAGAATTAAAACCTAGTAAGAATGCACTACTAGGTAATGTTCTATATAAATTATAGATGTAAGTTGGTCCTTGAACTAGTGTAATAACAATAGTTAACCAACGTGTTATCTGATTAATTTTTTTTCTACCGCTCTCCCCATCATTTTGAAGTTTTTGTAAATACGGAATCGCAATTCCCATTAACTGTACAACAATAGACGCTGAAATATAAGGCATAATACCTAAAGCAAAAACTGAAGCTTTAGAGAATGCACCTCCGGTGAACATGTCTAGAATAGATCCTAAACCATTTTTTGTTTGTCCCGCTAATCCAGTCAATTGCGTTGCATCAATTCCAGGAAGCGTAACGTGTGCTCCAAAACGATATACTAAAAGAAGTCCTAAAGTAATTAAGATTCTATTTTTTAGTTCTTCGATTTTCCAAACATTACTTATTGATTCAATAAATTTCTTCATACAATAGAAAAATTATATTGTTACAGCCTCTCCACCAGCAGCTTCAATAGCAGCTTTTGCAGTAGCAGTAAATTTGTGAGCAGTTACTTTTAATTTTGCTTTCAACTCTCCTCTACCTAAAATCTTAACGATTTCATTTTTGGTAGCTAGACGATTAGCCACATAAACTGTCATATCAACAGAGTCTGTAATAATACCATTGTCTACTAATAATTGAAGCGTATCTAAATTTACACCTTCGTATTCTTTACGGTTGATGTTTGTGAAACCAAACTTAGGTACACGTCTTTGAAGTGGCATTTGCCCTCCTTCAAATCCAATCTTTTTAGAATAACCAGAACGAGATTTTGCTCCTTTGTGACCTCTTGCAGAAGTACCACCTTTTCCTGAACCTTCTCCTCTACCTAATCTTTTATTTTGATTGTGCGTTGACCCTTCAGCTGGTTGTAAGTTACTTAAATTCATAACAGTATTTGTTATTTAGCTTCTTCAACAGAAACTAAGTGTTTAACTTTGTTTATCATCCCAAGGATAGCAGGATTTGAATCATGCTCTACAACTTGTCCCATTTTACGTAGACCTAAAGCTTCCAAACCTCTTTTTTGAGAAAGAGGACAGTTGATTTTGCTTCTTACTTGTTTTACTAATAATTTAGCCATAATTTCCTTGAATTAACCTTTAAAAACTTTTTCTAAAGAAACACCTCTTTGTTTTGCAACAGTATAAGCGCTTCTCATTTGTAATAAAGCATCAAAAGTTGCTTTAACTACGTTATGAGGATTTGATGATCCTTGAGATTTAGATAATACATCGTGAATACCTACTGATTCAAGAACTGAACGAACAGCTCCACCAGCAATAACTCCTGTACCATGAGACGCAGGAATTAAGAATACACGTGCACCACCAAATTTACCTTTTTGTTCGTGAGGAACTGATTGTCCATTCAAAGGAATTTTAACTAAATTTTTCTTAGCATCTTCTACTGCTTTCGCAATTGCTTCAGAAACATCTTTAGATTTTCCTAATCCATGTCCTACAACTCCATTTTCATCACCTACAACTACAATAGCAGAAAAACCGAAAGCTCTACCACCTTTTGTAACTTTAGTAACACGATTAACACTTACCAGACGATCTTTAAGTTCAAGACCACTTGGTTTTACCAATTCTACATTTTTGTATTTAGACATAATATATTAGAATTTAAGTCCAGCCGCTCTTGCGCCTTCTGCTAATGATTTAATACGACCGTGATATAAGTATCCTCCTCTATCGAAAGTTACTGTATCAATCCCAGCTTTTAACGCTTTTTCTGCAACAAGTTTTCCAACTGCGTTTGCAATTTCTACGTTCGTACCTTTACCTATTTCTTTTTCTCTTGAAGATGCAGCAAATAAAGTAACACCGTTTACGTCATCAATAAGTTGTGCGTAAATTTCTTTGTTACTTCTAAATACAGATAGTCTTGGTTTAGCAGCATAACCACTAATCGTTTTTCTAATTCTGAATCTAATTCTCTGTCTTCTATCAGATTTTGTTAATGACATAATCTTATTTTTTAAGCTGATTTACCTGCTTTTCTTCTTAATACTTCACCTACAAATTTAACACCTTTACCTTTATATGGTTCTGGCTTACGGAAACCTCTAATTTTTGCCGCAACCTGACCTAAAAGTTGTTTATCAATTGATGTTAATTTTACGATAGGGTTTTTACCTTTTTCAGATATTGTCTCTAAAACTACTTCAGGAGCAATTTCTAAAACAATATTGTGAGAATATCCAAGAGCTAAATCTAACTTTTGTCCTTGGTTTGAAGCTCTATAACCTACCCCAACCAACTCTAAAGATTTAGTAAACCCTTCATTTACACCAACAATCATATTATTGATTAATGATCTGTAAAGTCCGTGTTTTGCTCTGTGATCTTTGTGATCAGACGATCTTTCTACTAATACTTGATCGCCTTCAACTGTAACAGTTACGTCCGAAAACTCCTGAGTAAGTTGACCATTCTTTCCTTTTACTGTAATAATACCATCTTTAACTTCAACAGTCGTAGCAGCAGGGATTACAATTGGATTTTTACCTATTCTTGACATCTTATATAGTCTTTATAATTAGTATACGTAACAGATTACTTCACCACCTACATTTAATTGCTTAGCTTGTTTTCCTGTCATCAAACCTTTTGATGTAGAAACAATAGCAATTCCTAATCCGTTAAGGATTCTTGGTAAGTTAGCAGCACCTGCATATTTACGCAAACCTGGTTTACTAATTCTTTGGATATCTTTAATTACCGACTCTTTAGTATCTTTATCATACTTCAAAGCGATTTTGATTGAACCCTGAACGGCGTTGTCCTCAAATTTGTAACTCAAGATATAACCTTGATCAAATAAGATCTTAGTTATTTCTTTTTTTAGATTAGATGCCGGAATTTCAACAACTTTGTGGTTTGCAGCCACAGCGTTACGAACTCTCGTCAAATAATCTGCAATAGGATCTGTATACATATGTATTTGATTGCGATTATGGTTTTCGGGAGACACTCGTCTCCCGAACCTTTAATCAATTAAAATTATTTTTTGGTTTGCAAAAGTAATAACTTATTGCGAGATTACCAAGACGCCTTTTTAACTCCAGGAATTAATCCATTATTAGCCATCTCACGGAAAGTTACACGTGAAATACCAAATTGACGAATATAACCTCTTGGTCTACCTGTTAATTTACAACGGTTGTGCAAACGAACTGGTGAAGCATTTTTAGGTAATTTTTGTAAACCTTCAAAATCTCCAGCTTCTTTCAAAGCTTTTCTTTTCTCAGCATACTTAGCTACCGTTTTCTCTCTTTTCACCTCACGGGCTTTCATTGATTCTTTAGCCATGTCTTAATTCTTTTTAAAAGGTAAACCTAATTCAGCCAATAATGACTTTGCTTCTTTGTCTGTTTGAGCAGTTGTAACAAAAGTAATATCCATTCCTGAAATTTTGTTTACTTTATCAATATCAATTTCTGGGAAAATGATTTGCTCTAAAACTCCAAGGTTGTAATTACCTCTTCCATCAAAACCAGTAGCTTTGATACCACTAAAATCTCTTACACGTGGTAAAGCAGAAGTAATAAGTCTATCTAAAAACTCATACATTCTTTCACCACGTAAAGTAACTTTTGCACCAATCGGCATCCCTTTTCTCAATTTGAATGACGCAACGTCTTTCTTTGAAATAGTAGATACTGCTTTCTGTCCAGTGATCTTTGTTAACTCATCAACTGCATAGTCAATAAGTTTTTTATCAGATACAGCTGCACCAACTCCACGGCTCAAAACGATTTTTTCCAATTTAGGAACTTGCATTACGTTTGTGTATCCGAATTCCTCTTTAAGAGCAGAGATTACTCTACTCTTATATTCTTCTTTTAGTCTAGGTGTATATGCCATTACTATAGTACTTGATTAGATTTTTTTGAAAATCTTACTTTCTTATCTCCTTCTACTCTAATACCAACTCTAGTTGCTTCCTTAGTTTTAGGATCAATTAGTGAAATGTTAGATATTTGTATAGAAGCTTCTTTCTTAACGATACCACCTTGAGGGTTTTTAGCACTTGGTTTTGTATGTTTCGAAACCATGTTTACACCTTCAACTATCGCTTTATTTTTCTCACGGTAAACACGTAAAACTTTACCTTCTGAACCTTTATGGTCTCCAGCAATTACTCTTACGATATCTCCTGATTTTATTTTTAGCTTTATCATCTTAAAACGAATTAAAGCACTTCTGGTGCTAATGATACAATTTTCATGAATTGTTTTTCACGAAGTTCTCTTGCTACCGGACCAAAAACACGAGTTCCTCTCATTTCCCCTGCAGCGTTCAATAGAACACATGCATTATCATCGAAACGGATATAAGAACCATCAGCTCTTCTCACTTCTTTTTTGGTACGTACAACAACTGCAGTTGAAACAGCTCCTTTTTTAACGTTTCCGTTAGGAGTTGCATCTTTGATAGAAACTACAATCTTGTCACCAACAGAGGCATACCTTCTTTTGGTACCTCCTAAAACACGGATAGTTAAAACTTCTTTTGCTCCCGTGTTATCTGCTACTTTTAGTCTTGATTCTTGTTGTACCATAATTATTTAGCTCTTTCTAAGATTTCAACTAATCTCCAACATTTTGATTTACTTAAAGGACGCGTTTCGCTAATTCTTACAGTATCTCCAATGTTACAGTCGTTTGTTTCGTCGTGTGCAACGTATTTCTTTGTTTTCAACACGAACTTACCGTATAATGGGTGTTTTACTTTTCTTACTTCAGCAATAACAATAGACTTGTCCATTTTATTTGAAGTAACAACACCAATTCTTTCTTTTCTTAAATTTCTTTTTTCTTCCATCTTTCAGCAGAATACAATTATTGTAACTCTCTTTTAGTTAACTCTGTAGCCAATCTTGCAACTGTTCTTCTTACACTTCTAATTTGAAGTGGGTTCTCAATTGGAGAAATAGCGTGGGCCATTTTTAGGTCAGCATATATCTTCTTAGTTTGACTAAGTTTTTCTTGCAACTCCGCTGCAGAAAGATCTTTTATTTCTGATTGTTTCATAATATATTATAAATTATGCTTCGAAATCTCTAGCAACAACGAACTTAGTTTTTACTGGAAGTTTTTGTGCTGCAAGACGTAAAGCCTCTTTTGCAACTGACAATGGAACTCCTCCAACTTCAAACATTATTCTTCCGGGTTTAACAACTGCAGCCCAATATTCTACTGCACCTTTACCTTTACCCATACGTACTTCAAGAGGTTTCTTAGTGATTGGTTTGTCTGGAAATATTTTGATCCATAATTGTCCTTCTCTTTTCATGAAACGAGTTGCAGCAATACGCGCAGCTTCGATTTGACGAGAAGTTAAGAACATTCCATCTTCATGTACAGATTTAATACCAAACATTCCATTAGAAAGCTCAAATCCTCTTTGAGAATTTCCTTTCATTTTACCTTTTTGTACCTTACGGTATTTTGTTCTTTTAGGCTGTAACATTTTTCTTTAGTTTAAAAATTTACTTTCTTTTACGAGCGTCTGGTTTTGAACCTTTATTAAAGTTAGATTTGCCACGAGGAGCATCTCCACCTTTTCCACCACCAGCTTGTTTTTTATCCATTCCAGCAAGTGGAGAAAGATCTCTCTTTCCATAAACTTCACCTTTCATGATCCACACTTTGATTCCCATTCTACCGTAAGTAGTGTGAGCTTCTGCAAGTGCATAATCAATATCAGCTCTGAAAGTTGATAGAGGAATTCTACCTTCTTTGAAACCTTCTGAACGTGCCATTTCAGCTCCATTCAAACGTCCTGAAATCAAAACTTTGATACCTTCAGCGTTCATACGCATAGAAGCAGCAATAGCCATTTTGATTGCACGTCTGTAAGAAATACGACTTTCAATTTGACGTGCGATGCTTGTCGCCACAAGATAAGCATCTAATTCAGGTCTTTTAATTTCAAAGATGTTAATTTGAACCTCTTTGTCTGTAATTTTCTTAAGTTCTTCTTTTAACTTGTCTACCTCTTGACCACCTTTTCCGATAATAATACCAGGTCTAGCAGTAGTGATAGTAACGGTTACAAGTTTCAAAGTTCTCTCGATGATTACTTTTGATACACTAGCTTTTGATAAACGAGCGTGGATATACTTTCTGATTTTGTGATCTTCGGCAAGTTTATCACCGTAATCATTTCCACCATACCAGTTTGAGTCCCACCCTCTGATGATACCAAGTCTATTTCCAATTGGATTTGTCTTTTGTCCCATGCTGCTTAAGAATTGCTTTGTGTGTTATTGATAGCTCCAAGCACGATTGTAACGTGATTAGAACGTTTTCTTATTCTGTGTGCACGACCTTGTGGAGCTGGACGAAGTCTTTTTAACATCATTCCACCATCTACTCTGATCTCCTTAACAAATAATCCAGCTTCTTCTAAATTACCTTCACTATTTTTTTGCTCCCAGTTATTGATTGCAGATAATAATAGTTTCTCTAATTTTCTTGAAGCTTCTTTAGAACTAAATCTTAAAATGTTAAGTGCTCTTTCTACCTTCTGACCTCTTACCAAGTCCGCTACTAAGCGCATTTTTCTAGGTGAAGTAGGGCAGTTATTCAATTTTGCGAAAGCAATAGACTTATTAGCCTCTTTTCTCGCATCTGCTGTTTCTCTTTTACGAACTCCCATTGCTTCTTATTTTTTACCTTTATTTTTTGCTCCAGCATGACCTCTAAAAGATCTAGTTGGTGAAAATTCTCCTAATTTGTGACCTACCATGTTTTCTGTTACGTAAACTGGTACAAATTGACGACCGTTATGAACTGCGATAGTTTGTCCAACGAAATCTGGAGTAATCATAGAAGCTCTAGACCAAGTCTTAACAACTGCATTTTTACCACTTTCTACGTTTTCTTGAACTTTCTTGTCTAACTTATAATGAACGAAAGGTCCTTTTTTTAATGAACGTGCCATATCTTAATTATTTCTTTCTACGTTCTACGATATACTTGTTACTCGGGTTTTTCTTAGAACGAGTTCTATAACCTTTAGCTGGTATTCCATTTCTTGAACGTGGATGTCCACCAGAAGAACGTCCTTCTCCACCACCCATTGGGTGATCAACAGGGTTCATTGCAACAGGTCTTGTTCTAGGTCTTCTTCCTAACCATCTTGTTCTACCTGCTTTACCAGATACAACTAATTGGTGGTCTGAATTAGATACTGCTCCAATTGTAGCTGCACAAGTTAACAAGATCAATCTTGTTTCACCAGATGGCATTTTAATTGTAGCATATTTTCCATCTCTCGCCATCAATTGAGCAAATGTTCCAGCTGAACGAGCAATTACTGCTCCTTGACCTGGTCTCAATTCGATACAAGAAATAACAGTTCCTAAAGGAATTCTGCTTAAAGGCAATGTATTTCCAATTTCAGGTTGAGATTCTGGACCAGAAACTAATTTCTGACCAACTTTCAATCCGTTTTGAGCAATTACATACGTTTTCTCTCCATCAGCATAAGCTAATAAAGCGATAAATGCAGTACGATTTGGATCATATTCGATCGATTTCACTGTAGCTGGAATTCCTTCTTTTGTACGTTTAAAATCAATAATACGATATCTCTGCTTGTGACCACCACCCGTATAACGCATGGTCATCTTTCCTTGACTATTTCTACCTCCAGAGTTTTTTATCGGCGCTATCAAAGAGCGTTCCGGCTTATCAGTTGTAATGGCGTCATAACCATTCACAACTCTAAATCGCTGACCTGGGGTAATAGGTTTTAATTTTCTTACTGACATTTTTCTATCTTAGATATTGTTGTAAAAATCAATTGTTTCTCCTTCTTGTACTTGAACAATTGCTTTTTTGATTGCATTTGTCTTTCCGCTGATCAAACCACTTTTTGTGTATTTTGTAGTTCTATCCGGTCTTACATTCATTGTGTTAACACTCAAAATAGTTACTCCATAAGTAGCTTCAACAGCTTTCTTAATCTGAACTTTATTTGCTTTTTTGTCAACAACAAAACCGAAGCGATTCAAAACTTCACTTTCCTTGGTTACTTTTTCAGTTACTATAGGTCTAATTATGATGCTCATATTCCTATTATTTGCTTAAATTTTCTTCAATTACCTCTAAAGAGCTCTCCAATAACACTAAATTATTAGCATTTAGAATAGCGTAAGTGCTTAATTCATAACTACTTACAACATTAGAAGCTTTCAAATTGCGTGACGACAAATATACATTTTTATTTGACTCTCCCAACACAAATAGAGATTTTTTATTTTCTAACCCTAAAGCTTTCAAAACGTTAATGAAATTTTTAGTGTTTGGTGTTTCAAAATTAAAGTCTTCCAAAACAACAATACTTGCTTCTTTTGCTTTAATAGAGAAAGCTGATTTTCTAGCCAATCTCTTCAAGTTTTTATTCAATTTAAATGAATAACTTCTTGGTCTTGGTCCAAAAACTGTTCCACCACCTTTAAACAAAGGGTTTTTAATACTACCCGCACGAGCAGTACCTGTTCCTTTTTGTTTTTTAATCTTACGCGTACTTCCCGCTACTTCAGCTCTTTCTTTAGCTTTGTGAGTACCTTGTCTTTGATTTGCTAAATATTGTTTAACATCAAGATATACAGCGTGATTATTTGGTTCAATTGCGAATACTGAATCAGAAAGTTGAACTTTTCTCCCAGTATCTTTTCCGTTGAAATCTAATACTTTTACTTCCATTACTTCTGAATGATTACATAAGAGTTGTTATGACCAGGAACACATCCTTTAATAACTAGTAAGTTCTTTTCAGCAACTACTTTTAAAACTCTAAGGTTTTGAACTTTTACATTGTCTCCTCCCATTCTTCCAGCCATACGCATTCCTTTGAATACTCTAGATGGATAAGAAGAAGCTCCCACAGAACCTGGCGCTCTTAAACGGTTGTGTTGACCGTGAGTTGCTTGACCAACACCACCAAAACCGTGACGTTTTACAACCCCTTGAAAACCTTTACCTTTAGACACACCTTGTACATCTACAAATTCTCCTTCAGAAAAAATAGAAACATCAATAAGATCTCCTAATTTTTGCTCTGTTGCGAAATCTTGGAATTCAACGACTTTTTTCTTAGCTACAGTTCCCGCTTTTTTAAAGTGACCTAAAGCCGCTTTTGTGGAATGTTTCTCGTTTTTGTCATCGAAACCAAGTTGCAACGCTTCGTACCCGTCAACACCTTTGGTTCTGACTTGGGTAACAACGCATGGACCAGCCTCGATTACTGTACAAGGAATATTTTTCCCGTTTTCATCAAAAATACTAGTCATGCCGATTTTTCTACCAATTAACCCAGACATAAATATTAATTATTAATTATTAAATATAAATATAGAACGCAGCTTTTAACCGAATCCTATTTTTTAAGAGGTGCAAAAGTATAACTTATTTACACACAAACCAAAAAAATATTTTTCGCTTAAAAACAGCGTCCTTTTTTACTCTTGAACTACTTAAACTTTGATCTCAACTTCTACTCCACTTGGCAATTCAAGTTTCATTAAAGCATCAATAGTTTTAGATGAAGATGAATAAATATCAATTAATCTCTTATATGACATTACTTCAAATTGCTCTCTCGCTTTTTTGTTAACGTGCGGAGAACGTAGTACAGTGAAAAGTTTTTTATGTGTTGGCAACGGAATTGGACCTGTTACAACAGCACCGGTACTCTTAACTGTTTTTACAATCTTTTCAGCAGATTTATCCACCAACATGTGATCGTAAGATTTTAGTTTTATTCTGATTTTTTGACTCATTTTCTTAAAGATTAAGCGTTTCCTTTTGCTTTTTTGATAACTGCTTCTGAAATATTAGAAGGCGTTTCAGCGTAGTGTGAAAATTCCATTGTAGATGTTGCTCTACCAGATGAAAGCGTTCTTAATGTTGTTACATATCCAAACATCTCTGACAAAGGCACATCAGCCTTGATAGTTTTAGCACCATTTCTATCACCCATGTCATTAACCTGACCTCTACGACGGTTAATATCACCTACGATATCTCCCATGTTTTCCTCTGGTGTAATAACTTCCATTTTCATGATTGGCTCAAGAATGATTGCTCCTGCAGCTTTAGCCACTTCTCTATACCCCATTCTAGCTGCAAGCTCAAAAGAAAGCGCATCTGAATCGACAGGGTGGAAAGATCCATCAGTTAAAGTCACTTTTAAACTATCTACTTGGTATCCTGCTAAAGGACCAGTTTTCATAGCTTCACGGAAACCTTTTTCTACAGATGGAATATATTCCTTAGGAACGTTACCACCTTTTACAGCATTAATAAACTGCAATCCTACAGGAACTTTACCATCAACTTCATCAGCTGGCCCAAGTGTAAATACGATATCTCCGAATTTACCACGACCTCCTGATTGTTTCTTATATGTTTCTCTATGCGTAGCAGTTTTAGTAAACGCTTCTTTATATTCAACTTGAGGCTCACCTTGGTTCACTTCAACTTTAAACTCACGTTTCATACGATCAATCAAGATATCCAAGTGAAGCTCACCCATACCTGATATAATTGTTTGCCCCGAAGCCTCATCCGTTCTAACTGTAAAAGTTGGATCTTCCTCAGCTAATTTAGCTAAAGCCATACCCATTTTATCCACATCAGCTTTAGTTTTAGGCTCAATTGCAATACCAATTACTGGAGCAGGGAATTTCATTGACTCAAGAATAATTGGGTGTTTTTCATCACACATTGTATCTCCAGTCTTAATATCCTTAAACCCAACTGCCGCACCAATATCTCCAGCCTCGATATACTCGATAGGATTTTGCTTATTAGCATGCATTTGGTAGATACGAGAAATTCTTTCTTTATTTCCAGAACGAGTATTCAAAATATATGAACCCGCATCTAAACGACCTGAATAAGCACGGAAGAAAGCTAAACGACCAACATAAGGATCAGTAGCAATTTTAAATGCTAAAGCAGCGAATGGCTCTTTTACATCAGGACGACGAATAATCTTCTTTTGATCTTCCTCTAACAATTCAGCATCATCAGGATGAATACCCTCAATACCTTCTTTATCCATAGGAGACGGCAAATACTTACAAACAGCATCTAACATAAACTGAACTCCTTTATTTTTAAAAGAAGAACCAGCAAGCATCGGAATGATTGCCATATCTATAGTAGCAGCTCTTAAAGCATTATTAATCTCTTCTTCAGTAATAGAATTCTCATCTTCCATGTATTTATCAAGAAGATTCTCATCATAGTCAGCAACCGCCTCAATAAGTATAGATCTAAATTCTTTTACCTCTGCAAGCATATCCTCAGGGATAGGCACGATATCAAAAGTAGCTCCTTGAGTTTCATCATGCCAAATAATAGCTTGATTCTTAACCAAATCAACCACACCTTTGAAATCATTCTCTTCACCGATTGGCAAAGTGATTGCAACTGCATTAGACTTCAACATATCTCTAACTTGCTGACACACATTCAAAAAGTTAGAACCTTGTCTATCCATTTTATTAACAAATCCCATACGAGGAACTCTATATTGATCAGCAAGTCTCCAGTTAGTTTCTGATTGAGGCTCAACACCATCAACAGCACTAAACAAGAAAACCAACCCATCAAGTACACGTAAAGAACGATTTACCTCTACAGTAAAGTCAACGTGTCCCGGAGTATCAATAATATTAAAATGATATGGTTTTGATTCTGGCAAAGCCTTACCTTGCTCTGTTGGAAAACTCCACTCACAAGTTGTAGCTGCAGAAGTAATTGTAATACCTCTTTCCGCTTCTTGCTCCATCCAGTCCATTGTTGAAGCACCATTATGCACCTCACCAATTTTATGTGTTTTCCCTGTATAAAAAAGGATACGCTCTGTAGTTGTTGTTTTACCAGCATCAATATGCGCAGCAATCCCTATATTTCTTGTATATTTTAAATCTCTAGCCATTTCTTATGAATTAAAATCTAAAGTGAGAGAATGCTTTATTAGCTTCAGCCATCTTATGAGTATCCATTCTCTTCTTAACAGCCGCTCCTTCTTCTTTAGCCGCAGCTAAACATTCTGAAGCCAACCTTTGAGCCATAGATTTTTCATTTCTTCTTCTAGAATAAAGTATTAACCACTTCATTGCCATAGAAATCTTACGATCTGGTCTGATTTGCATTGGAATTTGGAATGTAGCTCCACCAACTCTACGACTACGTACTTCTACGTGAGGCATAACATTAGTTAAAGCATCTTTCCAGATTTCTAATGATGATTTTTCTGAATCTTGCTTTTTAGATTCAATGATGTCAATTGCATCATAAAATACTTTAAAAGCTGTAGATTTCTTACCGTCCCACATTAAGTTATTCACAAAACGCGTTACCAACTGGTCATTAAACCTCGGATCTGGTAAAAGTGGTCTTTTCTTTGCCGCTCTTTTTCTCATGTCTTTTTTTTAAAAGTTTAAATTACTTTTTTGCTTCTTTTGGGCGTTTAGCACCGTACTTAGATCTTCTTTGCGTTCTTCCTGCAACTCCTGACGTGTCAAGCGCTCCACGAACGATATGATATCTAACACCTGGTAAATCTTTTACCCTTCCGCCTCTAACTAATACTATCGAGTGCTCTTGTAAATTGTGTCCTTCTCCAGGGATGTAAGCATTTACCTCATTACCATTTGTCAAACGTACACGCGCTACTTTACGCATTGCAGAGTTTGGTTTTTTTGGTGTAGTAGTGTAAACACGCGTACAAACCCCTCTTCTTTGAGGACAAGAATCTAAAGCAACCGATTTACTCTTCTTAGTCATCTGAGTTCTTCCTGTTCTTACTAATTGTTGAATTGTTGGCATAATTAATACTAAAAATTTATTATGTATATTAAATTCCCGCTTTTTACGGGGTTGCAAATGTATAAAATATTTTTCACTATACAAACGTTAATGCATTAATTTTCAATAAGATTATTTAACCTTATGATTTTAATCTCAAAGATTAGATATTTGTATTATTTTTAATAAAACACTTTTAAAACTTGAAAACACTTTTCACTTTTTTTCTAATAATGACTTTAAGTTTACAATGTCGTGCACAACATTTTGAATTAAAGATAGCTGGAGAAAATAATTTAGACGAAAAAATCATAGACTCCATCCCATATTTAAAAAAACACAAAACCGTCAAATCCATCACTGATGAGATACAATTATTCTCAGAAAAACTTTCAGCGAAAGGCTATATTGACAACAAAATAACATCAAACGATCACATAAACGACAGCTTATACATCATCAGATTCAGCCTAAAGAAGAAAATAAATTTCATACATATATATATAGACAAAGAAAACACAATTTTAAAAACAGTATTCCCTAACATAAAAGAAGATACCCTCATAATTCCGTACGAAGAAATCGAATCACTATTAAACACAAAACTAAACCAACTTGAGCAGCTAGGCTATTCTTTTACAAATTTAAAACTAACAAACATCCAACATAAAAAAAACACTCTTTACGCTAATCTAGATTTCAAAAACAAGAAGAAAAGAGAAATAAACTCAATCATATTAAACTTCACACAAAACAACCAATCAAATTTTTTTCCTAAAGGCCACCTAAAACAACTTAACAAAAAATACAACAATAAAACCTTCAACCAAGAATCCATAAAACAACTCTACCAAGACATAAACAATTACGAATTTGTCTCTCAAACCAAATACCCAGAAATACTTTTCACGAATGATTCCACCAAAATCTATATTTATATTGAAAAAAGAAAAGCAAACACCTTTGATGGCTATATCGGCTTCACAAACAGCGAAAGCAAAAAAGTAACATTTAATGGATACTTAGACATCACCTTACTCAATACCCTTCATGCTGGAGAAAAATTCTCCTTATACTGGAAAAGCGACGGAAGCCAACAAAAGACTTTTAACACAAGTTTAGAGATCCCATACATTTTCAAAACCCCATTAGGAATAAAAGCCCAACTAAACATCTTTAAACAAGACAGCACTTTTCAGAATAGCAAAACCGCAATTAACCTTGGATACTATATCAACTATAACTCAAAAATATACTTAGGCTACCAATCTACGGAATCAAGCGACATACAGAATACAAACAACTCAACAATCAGTGATTACAAAAACTCATACACCACAATAAACTACAATTACAAAAAAACAAACTACAACAACAATCTATTTCCAGAAAAAGCACACATAAACTACATAGTCGGCTATGGCAAAAGAAACACAAATAACGAGCCTGAAACTGCAAAAAACAGCAAGCAATTTTACAGCTCGTTTAACATAAACTACAATTTTAAGCTAAACGAAAAGAATTACATTAACATAAATTCACAGAATTTTATCTTAAAAAGCGACAACTATATCATCAATGAATTATTAAGATTTGGAGGCATAAATTCAATTCGTGGATTTTCAGAAAATAGCCTACAAGCAAATTTTAATTGTCTAATTCTTACAGAATACAGATACTTAGTTTCACAAAATCTATACATCAATTCTATAGCTGATTACGGTATATACCAAGACTTAACAAACAATATCAATCAAAAAGAAATCAAAAAATTAATAGGAATTGGCATTGGAGTCACCATACAAACTACAAATGGATTATTAAAAATCGCCACGACAAACGGAAGCACTAAGACGCAAAATTTACAATTAAACAACACTATCATAAACATAAGTTATAATGTTAAATTTTAGTATTTAACAAAAAAATATTTTTATTTACTAGGAAAGTTAACAAATTATTAAGAGTTTTGCGATACTAATTCAAAATATTTAAAAATGAAACTAAAGTTCAATGGATTCTTAGTGCTATTCTTAGTACTAGTCGCGCAACTTACTTTTGCGCAAGAAAGAGTTGTTTCAGGGACTATTTCCGACAATGCGGGCATGCCATTACCAGGCGTGAGTGTATTGGTCAAAGGAACTAAAACCGGAACACAAACCGATTTTGATGGAAAATATTCTATCAAAGCTTCTTCAAGCCAAGTTTTGGTATTTAGCTACATTGGGATGAAAACCCAAGAAATAGCTGCAAGTTCTTCAGTAATCAATGTGAAACTGGCCGATGATTCAGTAGAATTAGAAAGCGTTGTTATTACTACTGCATTAGGGATCAAAAGAGAGAAAAAATCACTTGGATACTCTGCTCAAGATGTAAAAGGTGAAATAATCAGTGAAGGTGGAACTACCAATGCTGTTTCTGCTTTATCTGGAAACGTTGCTGGTCTTCAAGTTACTGCTCCATCTACAATGGGTGGTTCTACAAGAGTTATCTTAAGAGGTGTTGGATCTGTTACAGGAGAAAACAAACCACTTATCGTAGTTGACGGAATCCCATTAGATAACGGAAACTACAATGATGCCAACACCACAAGTGGTCGTGGAGGTAGAGATTACGGAGATGCTTCTGCGGATATTAACCCAGACGACATTGAATCTGTAACTGTATTAAAAGGTGGGCCAGCTGCTGCATTATACGGAAGTAGAGCAGGTAATGGTGCTATCTTATACACTACTAAATCTGGAAAGAAAAAAGGCGGTAAAAGCGAGTTCTCTTTCAATACAGGTCTAACGATGGAATCTATAAACATCAGACCAAATTTACAAAGATCATATGGTGGAGGTTCTATGTCAACTTTCAAAACTCAAGTTATTGATGGAAAAACTTACAACCTAGCAGAATATGATGTAGATGAAAGCTGGGGACCAAAGTTTGATCCAAACGTAAAATACTTACCTTGGAATGCTTTTGATAAAGAATTTGCAAATGATTATTTAAAAGAAAGATCATGGACAGCTTCTGCAAATGATGTAGATTCATTCTTTAGAGTAGGTACAACTAAAACCAACTCTTTATCTTACTTAACATCTACTCAAGATAGCAATTTTAGACTTTCTTATAGCAACCAACAGACTGAAGGTATAACACCGAATTCTTCACTTAAGAAAAACACCTTCTCGATTAATGCAAATTCTAAACTTGGAGACAAGTTTAAAATTGAAGGAATGATGACTTTTGTACAAACTAAAGGATTCAACAGACCTGAAGTAGGATACGGAGACAATTCAGTAGCTCAAAAATTCTATCAATGGGGACAAAGACAACTAGATTTCAATGATTTAAAAAATTACAAGTTAGCAGACGGAAGCCAAAGATCTTGGAACAGAACTGCATGGAATGATGGAACACCATTATACTCAGATAATCCATATTGGATTATGAACGAAAACACTTCTGATGACACGAGAAATCGTTTGTATGGTAATGCTAAACTTACCTACAACATAACTCCTGATTTGTATTTAGTTGGTAACGTTTACGGAGACATGTACACTTTAAACATTAACGAAAGAGTAGCAGTAGGTTCTCAAGCTACATCAAGTTTCAAATCGACTACACGTACTTTAAGTGATTTTAACTACGAAGCTCGTATTCATTATGACAAACGTTTTGGTAAATTCAGCATCAGTTCATTTGCAGGGGTTAACAAAAGAGTATCTAATTACTCACTATTAAGCGGAGAAACTGTAGGAGGACTTAGTTTAGCTAACTTATACAACCTTTCAAACAGTGTTGAAAGTGCTCTAGCAAAAAACACCGATACAAATAGCCAAACAAACAGTATCTATGGTTTTGTTTCTATCGGATATAATGATATGCTATTTTTAGAGGCAACAGACAGAAATGACTGGTTTAGTACAACATATAAAGATGTTAATTACGCTTCATTTACAGGAAGTTTTGTTTTCTCTGAATTAATGAAAAACTCTTCATGGCTTAACTACGGTAAATTAAGAGGAGGTTGGGCTCAAGCAGGAAACGCTACATCTGCATACAATTTAGCAGACTACGCTGACGTATTTACCCCTTTCCAAGGAGATCCTAGATACAGTAATCCAAACAGAGGTAACAACAAATATTTAGTACCTGAATTAAAAACTACTAAAGAAATCGGTTTAGAATTAAGCTTATTTAACAGAAGAGTTGGTATAGACGCATCTTACTACGATGTTGTAACTGAAGACTTAATAACTCCTGTAGAAACTTTCTCTGCTACTGGTAACACTAGTTATTATAAAAATGCAGGAAAATTACAAAACAAAGGATTTGAAACAACTATAACAGTTACACCAGTAAGAACTCAAGATTTCTCATGGGATGTTACATGGAACTTTGCTAAAAATGAGAACAAACTATTAGAATTATCTGGAGGTGCACAATCATTACTATTACAAACTGCACCATTCCGTGCTTCATTGTACGCAATAGTTGGTCAACCATACGGTCAGATTTATGGAACAGATTTCACTTATGATGACAAAGGAAATAAAATCATAGGAGCTAATGGTAGATACGTAGCATCTGGTCAAAAAGCACTTGGTTCGACTACTCCAGACTACAATATGGGTCTTAGAAACTCATTCAAATACAAAAATTTCAGTTTAAGCGCATTATTTGACATGCAAAAAGGCGCAAGCTACTTCTCAACATCACATATGTACGGAATGTACTCTGGTATGCTTGAGGAAACTGCAGCAAACGGAGTACGTGAAAACGGGGTAGTTCTAGAAGGTGTATTAGCGGACGGAACCCCAAACACAAAATCACTTACTGGTGTTCAATGGGGTAAAACTTATTCTGCTGGTATAGATAAACTTAATGTTTTCAGTTCTGACTACATTAAATTAAGAGAAGTTATGTTCTCTTACAGTTTCCCAGTAAAATACACAGGTCCTTTCTCAGCAGTTAAGTTATCTGCCTTTGGTAGAAATCTTTTTACATGGAACCTAGATTGGAAAGGAATGGATCCAGAAATGGCATCATACGGTAGTGGAAACGTTCAAGGAATAGAAGGTGGATCTTTACCATCAACTAGAACATACGGAATGAATCTAGAATTAAAATTCTAAAATAAGACAAAATGAAAAAAATATTCATATCATTATTATCAGTTATGGCTTTTGGCCTACTGACAACTACCGTAAGCTGTAGTGACGGATTAGAAGAATTAAACAAAAGTCCCAACCAGCCAGAGATTGTTACGGTCCCGGCTTATGGAATTTTCAATTATGCAAACAAGTACTTAATGGATAATACAAGGAGCGTTTTCCCATCAGGAAGACTAGCATTACCTTGGGTACAATATTCTGCTCAAACAACTTACACTGAAGAGGACAGATTCCAATTCAGAATTTCATCAAGAGATGCTTATTTCTCAGATTTGTATTTGACAGCTAGAGATTACAAAACAGTAATCGATGCAAATATAGCTCCTGAAACAGCTGCAAAAAACGCAGTTTATGGTAATAATAAAAACCAGATTGCAGCCGCAAGAGTGATGCTAGCTTATACTTTTTCACTATTAGCTGATACTTATGGGGATGTTCCTTATTATTCATACGGAAATAACGATCCAGATTTTCAAGCATTACAATTAGATAAAGGTATTGATACACCAAAATTTGCTTCGCAAGTAAAAATCTATACAGATATTCTAAAAGAGTTAAAAGAATCTGTTGCGATGTTGGTTTTGAACGAGCCAGTTTTCACAAAAGGAGATTATCTTTTTGATGGAGACGCTGAGAAACTTAAAAAATTCGCTAACTCTTTACGTTTACGTATAGCAACAAGAGTAAACGGAGTTGTACCTGGAGCTGCTACTCATATCACAGAAGCAATAGCTTCTGGGGTAATGACAAGTAATGCTGACAGTGTAGGTTTACAATACGAAAACAACAACGTAAACCCTGCTCCTTTCTATAAAGGATTCTATTTAGAAAACAGATCAGATTTCAGAGTTGCAAACACTTTTATTGATTTATTAAAAGGTAAAATTGGGGTTTTTGGAATTATTGATCCAAGATTACAAAAATACGCTGCACCTATTACTGCTGGTTTATTAGACATTAGAGATCAAGCCTATGCAGAAACTAACGATTTAACAAAGTATGCAGGTATGCCTTACGGTCTTGCTACTGATGAAGTTTCAACACAGAAAGCTAACACTTCTGTTTTTAGTTATAATGTATTGAAGAAAAATTATACTGAAATCCTAATGGAGTATGCAGAAGTAGAATTTTTACTTGCTGAAAATAATGGATGGAGTGATACTAATTACAAAAATGGTATTAGAGCGTCTATGGAACGTTGGGGTGTAGAGGATGCTAAGATTAATACTTACTTAGCAGCTGTTGCTGCTCCAAGTAAAGAAAATGTATTGACTCAAAAATACCTTGCTTTGTTTATGCAACCAGCAGAAGCTTGGGCTGAATACAGAAGAACAGGTTTTCCTTCTTCTTTATTAAAACCAGGACAAAAATATCCACTAAATGTTCCTGTGGGTTCAAAGGTTGAATATACTTTTGTTCCATTAGAACCATTAACAGATTTACCTACTCGTTTAACATACCCTACTAACTCAGCAACTCTAAATGGTGCAAACTATGCCGAAGCTGCTAAAAACATGGGTGGTGACAAACTAGATTCAAAATTAATCTGGGATAAAAACTAGTATTATTTAAGTGTTATTTGACACTATTACAATAAGAAACCACCAACGAAAGTTGGTGGTTTTTTTTATATATTTGCACTATGGAAAAAGAACATCAAATATTTGGAATTAGAGCTATCATAGAAGCAATCCAAGCTGGTAAAGAAGTAGACAAAGTATTCATCCAAAAAGAAATTTCTGGTGAATTAATGAAAGATTTAATGAAAGTGATGAAACGCGCTAATATTAATTTTTCTTATGTACCTGTTGAAAAACTAAATCGCTTAACTCCAAATAACCATCAAGGCGCTGTCGCAACCATATCTCCAATTGGTTTTATCGACATAGAGCATCTAGTAGAATCGACTCTAGAATCTGGATTAAAACCATTATTCCTGATATTAGATCAAATATCTGATGCTAGAAATTTTGGTGCCATTATTAGAACAGCAGAATGCACTGGAGTAAACGGAATTATTGTTCAAAAAGCGGGTTCAGCTCCTGTAAATGGAGATACCGTTAAAACATCGGCTGGTGCCGTTTTTAATGTTCCAATATGCAAAGTAGAACATATTAAAGATGCTGTATTTTACCTTCAAGGATCCGGAATAAAAACTGTTGCCGCAACTGAAAAAACAGATAAAAACATTTACGATTTATCACTAAACGAACCTTTGGCAATTATCATGGGATCTGAAGATAGAGGCATTAACCCTTCTGTTCTTAAAATTGTTGATGAAAAAGCAAAATTACCTATGTTTGGTACTATTGGCTCTTTGAATGTTTCTGTTGCTTGTGGCGCTTTCTTATATGAAGCTGTTAGACAAAGAAGCTAAATAACATAATCTTAGAAAGTAAATATAGCTTTCTAGTCGTTTAACAAAAAACTATACTTGTAAAATCAACATTTACGAGTATAGTTTTTTTTTGCTATACACACAACAGATAATAATTTTTAAAATTAAAACTAGTCAATAATATCTCAAATTAAACACAACCCACGCTAGTTTCTTTAGTTAACAAAACGCACAATTCCTAAAAGTTACATTAAACCCCCTCACCTATTTCTCAAAAAAAGCCAAGTATCAATATCCCAAATAACAATGAAAATTTTTCGTAAGAAACTAAGATAACACTTAATATTGATTACAAGTTTCATCATTTCCTTAAAATAAATATGGTGATAAAAATCTACATAAAACAATCCAAACAGATACAATTTTAAGTTCAATATAAGCGCGTATAAGGAAATCAAGCTAAAAAATAAACAATCCGTAGCAAAGAATAAACCTCTCATAAAAAATGAGATTACTACAAAACAAATTGATGTGCCCATATAAAATTCAAAAAAATAGCATTAACGAAAAAAGCAAAATGGAAAACACTTATAATATATCGATTTGACAGTGGAAACATAGATTAAAATTTAATATTTCATGACAATCATTTATATTCAACTTAAAACCATAATTTACATAGTTAAAAGAGTGTTTCAACTCAATAATACTGTCTATACTCTACCAATTTTAAGAAATTAAAAGCAAAGAACGCAGTGAGCCCCCGTCATACATACAAATTATTCCTATTAAATGAAAAATTGAGCTCAAAAAAAATCACTTTTTATTCAATCCAAAAAATCATTTTTTTTAATCATAAAAAATAAAGCTTTTCATTAAAAAAATGCAAATTTAATAAAAAGCACATAAAAATTTAACTTTACCTGTTTTAAAAAACAAGTAATAACTTACAATTAATAAATATTTTTAGTAAGAAATATAAACTTATTCCTAGGAAAAAGCTGTTTATTGAAATTACCAATTAGGTAGATTAACAATTTATTGTGAGTTTTGTGATTCTAATTAAAAATATTAAAAAGAATGAAATTAAAGTTCAAAGGGATCTTAGTGCTATTCCTAGCACTAATTGCGCAACTAACTTTTGCACAAGAAAGAGCTGTTTCAGGTACTGTTTCTGACAATACAGGGATGCCATTACCAGGTGTTAGTGTATTAGTAAAAGGAACAAAAACGGGAACACAAACTGATTTTGATGGAAAATACACTATCAAAGCTTCATCGAATCAGGTATTAATTTTTAGCTACATTGGAATGAAAACCCAAGAAGTAGCTGCAACGTCATCTACAGTTAATGTAAAATTAAAAGATGACTCAGTAGAACTAGAAGGCGTAGTTGTTACAGCTTTAGGAATTAAAAAAGAAGAGAAAAAACTTGGGTATGCAGTATCTAAAGTTTCTGCGGATGAAATTACTAAATCAGGTGAGCAAAATGTTCTTCAAGCATTAGCTGGTAAAGCTGCTGGAGTACAAATCATCGGATCTGGTGGAACTCCTGGTGCATCTAGTAAAATTATCATTAGAGGAACCAATACTATTACAGGTACAAGTGACCCTCTTATCGTAGTAGATGGTATTCCAATTGACAATTCTACAACTCAAACTAGTGCAGGTGACAATCCTTTTAATGCAAACTTATCAGGAATCAATAACTCAAACAGAGCATTAGACATTAATCCTGATGACATCGAAAGTGTTACTATTCTTAAAGGACCTGCTGCAGCTGCTTTATACGGAGCTAGAGCTGGTAACGGTGTTATTATTTACACTACTAAAAAAGGTAAAAACGGAAAAGGACTAGGTATTGATTACAATAATTCGTTAGCTATAGACAAAGTAAGTCAATTGCCTGCAAGACAAAACAAATATGTTCAAGGTAATTATGACAAAGCTGGAGTTCCTCAATATGCATCAAATACTCCACAAAGTTGGGGCCCATCGGCTGCATCATTAGGTCTTCCTACTTACGACAATCCACGTAATTTCTTTCAAGAAGGTATTACTCAAACTAATAATATTTCGATATACGGAGGAGATGACAAAGCTACCTTTAGAGCTTCTTATGGTAACGTTACGCAAACAGGGATGATTCCTGAAACAGGATTAAAAAGAAATACTCTTAGACTTTCAGGAGACTTAAAATTAAGCGAAAAATGGAAAGCGGGTGCTAGTATGCAATACACGCACACAACTACTACTTTAGCCCAAAACGGTAGTAATGCTTCTGGAGTTATGTTAGGTTTAATGCGTTCTCCTATTAATTATGACTTAAGAAACTACAAGGATGAGTTTGGAAATAACACCAACTATTTCTCTGGATATGACAATCCTTACTTTACTGTAAATGAAAATCAAGCAACAAGTGATGTAAATCGTGTTTTGGGTAACATCTACTTAACGTACAATCATGCAAAATGGTTATCATTAACAGCAAAAGGTGGTATTGATACTTACTCAGACGCACGTAAACAAATCTATGCTGTTTCATCAAATGGTGATGATTTAGGTGGGATTGGTGAAGTTGCTTACAATAGCATCACAAACAAAGATTACTATGGAGATTTAATAGCTTCAGGTTTAATACCATTAAACTCAGAATCGATAAAAATCAACTATACTGCGGGTCTTAACTTACGTTCTAATCAATATTTAGATATATTTTCAAGAGGTAAAGGTTTATCTGTACCAGGAGTATATAATTTGGGTAACGCAACTCAATTATACGCTTCTAACGTAGAAGAAAACACAATTTCTAGAGCTCTTTTTGCTCAAGTAGATTTTGACATCAAAGATCAACTTTTCATATCTGGTACAATCCGTAAGGAATGGGCATCTACATATGGTGACAATGTAAAAAGTGCTGTATTTCCTTCAGGAACGGCTTCTTGGATAGCATCAAATACCTTTGATTGGGGCAATTTCGTAAAATTTAGCTATGGATATGGAGAAGTAGGTATTGCGCCAGCAGCATATCGTACCAAAAGTTTTTACTCAAAACCATCCATGACTGATGGGTTCACAAATGGTTTAAGTTTTCCTTACAATGGAATAAATGGAATGGCTTTAGCTGGTCGTTTATCTAATCCTGATTTAAAACCAGAAAGAGTATTAGGTCACGATTTAGGATTAAGTACTAAATTTTTAAACAATCGTTTAGCGATAGATGTGAATTTATACTATAAAACATCTAAAGATTTATTAATTGATGTACCATTACCACAGTCATCTGGTTTTGCAGCACAATATAAAAATGCGGCTGAATTAGTTAACAAAGGTATTGAAGTAGAGATTGGCTACGATATATTTAAAAAAAGCAATCCATTTCAATGGAATGTTAATTTAAACTGGGCTAAAAACGAAAATGAAGTAACAGATATATCAGGTGGTTTACCTGAAATATCAATAGAAACTGCTTTTGCATCTATTGGATATTATGCTGTAAAAGGACAACCATTAGGAAGTTTTTACGGAACGAAATGGAAACGTGATGAAAATGGGCAAAAAATCATTGGAAGCAATGGATTAGCTGTCGTAGCTGATGAAGTAGGGAATTTAGGAAATTCAGCTCCAAAATGGACTGGTGGTATCAGAAATACTTTCTCTTACAAGAGAATAACTTTGTCTGCTTTATTAGATATTAGACACGGAGGAGAAGTTTACAATGGTACACTAGCAAGAATGCACAGCATAGGTGTCTCTGAAGCTTCTGCAGATAGAGAAAGAACTTATGTCATAGATGGTGTTAAAGAAGATGGAACTCCGAATGACAAAGCAATAACAGCCCAACAATATTATCAAAAATATCTTGGTGATGGTGGTGGAGCAGCAGAAGAGGCAGTAGAAACTGTAAACTGGGTTAGACTTCGTGATGCAACAATTAGCTATGATCTGAATGTAAAACAATTCCCATTCGTAACTGCTGCACAAATATCTCTAACAGGAAGAAACTTGTGGATAAATACAAACTACAAAGGAGTAGACCCTGAAACTAGCTTAACTGGTGCTGGATCTAGAATTAATGGATTAGACTATTTCAACAATCCTGGTAGTAAATCTTTCATAATGAGTCTACGCGTAAGCTTTTAATTAAAAACTAATAAAAATGAAAAAATACATAAAAGGTATAATTCTAACAGCGTTTAGCATAACGTTACTAAACAGTTGTCAATCTGAATTAGATGAATTTAACAACAATCCTAATAACCCCTCAGTTAGTACCCCTTCTTTATTGATGGCTGCAATGGAAGTTTCAACATTTTCTACGCATACAAGTGGTTTAATGAGAAATACAGGCATTTTTACACAACATTTGGCGGGTACAAATATTGGGCAAATGGGACCAATCGCAAGTTATATTGTAACCGAAGGAGATGTAAACAATGAGTGGAACCTTATTTATGGTACTACTTTAATGAATGGACATATCTTAAATAGAGATTTTGCAAAAGACTATCCATATTATAATGGAATAGGTCAGGTATTAACTGCTATAAATCTAGGATACGCTACAGATATGTGGGGAGATGTACCTTATGATGAAGCATTTCGTGCAGAACAAGGGAACAAAGCTCCTAAATACAATACACAACAAGAAATATACGCAAGATTACAAACTATCTTAGATGATGCTATTATAAACTTAGCAAAACCTTTAGCTAATAATGAAAAAGTACCTGAGGAAGACGATATGATTTTTAAAGGTGATACTAAAAAATGGATAAAAGTTGCTTACGTATTAAAAGCTAGATATGCTTTAAGACTAACTGCTATTGAAGGTAATGTTGCTGCTCAAAAAGCATTAGATTATATTACTCTAGCAGGTATGACTAAAAACGAAGATGATGCAAATACTTTGTTTACAAGTGAATCTAATAGTTTTAACCAATGGTATGCTTTTGAAGATACACGTGACAACTACTTAAAAGTGGGTAAATATTTTGTTGATTATCTAAAAAGCAACAATGACCCTAGACTATCAAGTATGATAGCCTTAACCAAAGCTCCAGTTCCTTTGCCACCAGGAACCATATTTATCCCAGAATATATAGGAAATGCACCTGAGGATCAATCATCTGTTGGAACTTCTTATATCGGAGCAGCATTTGCTAGTAAAGACTCTCCTATTGGAATTGTAACTTATGCTGAAGCAAAATTTATTGAAGCTGAAGCTAGAGCAATATTAGGACAATCAGGCGTACAAACTGCATTGAAAGATGCTGTAACTGCTTCTGTGACTAAGATTACTGGTACAGCTCCTACAGCAGGATTTTTAGCAACTGCAACTGCTGATTTTACTATTGCTAATATTATTCAACAGAAATATATTGCTCTATTTTTAACTATGGAGCCATATAATGATTATAGAAGAACAGGTTTTCCTGCGTTAGTTCCTAATCAAGATTCTAATACAAAAACTATACCTGTAAGACTACCTACTCCGTCTGATGAAAGACAATACAACCCAAACGCAACTGTGGTTAGTAATGTTACATCTCATATTTGGTGGGATAAAAACTAATCCTGTTTAAGCAATAGTATTACAATAACCACTCTGTTTATTCAGAGTGGTTATTTTTTTATATGATTGTCATCTAAAAAAATAAAACATCTGTTTTAATTCGTTTCTGTTTTTGTAGCATTGCCATCTTCTACAAAATCATAAACAACATTTAAGTTAGAGGTGAAAAAAGATTCTCTCTCGACAATAATCTCTTCTGGTTCGGGTAGATTAACAAAATTACCTTGCTCATCAAAATGTTTCATAAAAGCATCTTCTTCAGGGTTGAAATTAGGATCTTGCCAATCGTATAAAATAGGTTTTCGATATTCGGGTGTTTTATATTTTAATGATATTAAGAAACCTGTTATCAATCCCGCCAAATGACCTTCCCAAGAGATTGATGTGTCTACTTCTGGAAAAACATACCAAATCATCCCTCCATAAAGCAAAACAACGGATAACGACAAAGCCACTAATCGGTAATATTGAGTTTGTATGCCTTTGAAAAAAATAAAACTCACCAAAACATATATCAAGCCACTTGCTCCTATATGATAATTGGGTCTTGCAATGATCCAAGTAATTAATCCCGAAAAGAATATTCCGTAAAGAATTACGGGAACTGTTTGCTTTGGATAAAAAAATTGAAGCGCTGCCAATAAAACCAATAATGGTATCGAATTGTTATACAGATGACTTATATCTGCATGGATAAAAGGACTAAATATGATTCCTTGTAAACCTGAAAATACTCTAGGGAATATACCATATTCATAAAAGTCGAAATCATACCGTATTTGTAACCAATATACAATCCATAACAACAATACAGAAAACAATGGTAGTATAACAACCGAATTGGTAAACTTAAAAGGATTTTCCACTATTGATTATAATATATGATTAGTAGCTAAATTTATGTCAAAAATTTATCCAAAATAAATATAATGCTATTTTGTCAGACACTTATCTAATGCTAAAGCAGTTTTTTAGCCCAGATCGAAACGGCATCCTTTATTGTTGCTCCTTTAGCAATAATAAAGATATAGTGAAGAGCTGGAAATTGCTCTTAAAAAAAGCTAAATGTGATGACAAATCAAAATTGAAAATAGTAATTTTACAAAATGGAAGCACCATTAGCAGAACGCATACGACCACAGAAATTAGAGGACTATATTAGCCAAAGTCATTTGGTTGGACCAAATGGTTCTTTAACGCAACAAATAGTAAAAGGAATCATCCCGTCATTGTTATTTTGGGGACCTCCTGGAACAGGAAAAACGACTTTAGCTCAAATTATTGCACAGGAATCTAAACGTCCTTTTTATATACTGAGCGCTATTAATTCTGGGGTAAAAGATATTCGTGATGTTATTGAGAAAGCGAAACAAAGTGGGGGTTTATTTACTGCCAAAAATCCTATTTTGTTTATTGATGAGATTCATCGTTTTAGTAAATCGCAACAAGATTCGCTTCTTGCCGCTGTAGAAAAAGGATGGATTACTCTTATTGGAGCTACAACCGAAAATCCGAGTTTTGAAGTAATTCCTGCCTTATTATCAAGATGCCAAGTTTATATTTTGAATGCTTTTACAAAAAGTGATTTAGAGTTATTATTACATCGCGCTATGAAAACCGATGTTATATTAGCTACTAAAAAAATTGATTTAAAAGAAACCGAAGCGCTATTGAGACTTTCTGGAGGTGACGGAAGGAAATTGTTAAATATATTTGAACTAGTTATAAATGCATCACCAAATGATAATATAATTATTACTAATGATCGTGTGTTTGAACTGGTACAGCAAAACACGGTTTTGTATGACAAAAGTGGTGAACAACATTATGATATTGTTTCGGCTTTTATAAAATCAATTCGTGGAAGCGACCCTAACGGTGCTGTTTATTGGTTAGCAAGAATGATTGAAGGTGGTGAAGATGTAAAATTTATTGCTAGAAGAATGTTAATTCTATCTAGTGAAGATATTGGAAATGCAAACCCTACAGCATTTATTATGGCTAATAATACTTTTCAGGCTGTTACGACTATTGGTTATCCTGAAAGCAGAATAATACTAAGCCAATGCGCAATTTATCTCGCAACTTCGCCTAAAAGTAACGCTTCTTATCTGGCTATCGGTAATGCGCAACAACTTGTAAAACAAACTGGAGATTTACCTGTTCCTATACATTTACGCAATGCTCCTACTAAATTAATGAAAGAACTGGGTTATGGAGATGATTATAAATATTCGCATGATTATGCAAATAACTTTGCCGAGCAGGAGTTTTTACCCGATGCAGTATCTGAAACTGTATTATATAATCCCGGCAACAATTCTAGAGAGAATAGCAACCGGGAATTTTTGAGAAATCGCTGGAAAGACAAATACGGATACTAAATCCGTTTTTGTTTTAGAATTTAACAACTACTTTTTCTGAAACTAATTTGTCGTTTTGATAGTACTCAAAGTACCATTCGTTGTCTTTAACATTTAAAGATCCTTGAATATCTCCTTTTATAGCTATAAATGAATCTGGACGAGAAGTTTTCATTAACTTCATAACAACTTTTGGAGTTTTATCAATTAACTGATATCCTGTTTCTGTAGGTTGCGCATACAACAAATTAGGATCATCGTTATTCACAATAGTCTTAGCAACTGTAGTAGAAGCAACAACTAAAGGAGCCACTGAAACTGGCAGTTGATTATTTGAATTTGTTGAGGATTTGCCATTATATTTATAATTTAAAGCATTAACTGACATAAAAGCCTGATTTAAAGCTTCAGAATATGCTTGGTCATATTCTTTTATTTTACTTCTCCCTACATCTGATGTAAAAACAATTTTCCCATAACAATCTTTAAATGTAATATACAGTTTTGTCACTAAAAAAGCATTGTCTTTAATTACATTTATATACAATAAATCACATCTGTTATAACTTTCTGAACCAGCTTCATCTGCATAAAATGCATCAAAACCAGCTTTCTTCAAATTAAACTTTGTAAGAGTAGCCAATCTATATTGATTATCACTTCTCATAAAATCATATTTCAACGGAACAACAACCGCTTTATAATCGTTCAGAGATTGAGAGAAACCGTAGCTTGAGATAAAAAAAAGCAATAATAAGATTCTTGTTTTCATAGTTTTATAAATATTTTTTTAGTTCTAATAAATGATTAATTTGTTTTATATTTTGTTGTGCTTCAACATTCTTTTCATTAAAGAAAATTGCATCTATTCCTGCATTTAATGCACCTTGAATATCCGCATCTAGACAGTCACCAATCATAATACTATTTTCTTTTTTAGAATTAGCAACATTTAAGGCATATTCAAAAATAATAGGATTGGGTTTCTTTACCCCTGCCATCTCAGAATTTGTAATCGTTTGAAAATAAGACCCTATATTTGAGTTGGTTATTTTTCGATTTTGAACATCTGCAAATCCATTTGTAATGATATGTAACTTATATTTATCTTTTAGATATTCTAAAACCTCAATTGCACCATCAAAAAGATTATTATTATCTGGTAGTATTCGAATATACTCTTCAGACATTTCATCAATTAATTTATCAGAAATCTCATAATTCAAAGCATCAAAAGTATGCTTCAATCTATTATAACGCAATTCTATATGCGAAATTTTATCGTTTTGATATAATTTCCAACAAGCTTGATTTATGGGAATATATTGTTCTATAAACTCATTAATATTGATTGTTGGATGGCTTTCTTTTAAAATAGTCTCAAATGCTAATTCTGAATTTTTATCAAAGTCCCAAAGGGTATGATCTAAATCAAAAAAAATGTCGGTAATCATGGTATTGTTTTTCATTCTTAAAAAATTCCTTCATCTACAAAACTATAATATTTTGACTCAGTTATAATCAAATGATCTAAAACTTTAACATCTAAACTATCCCCTGCACGTTTTAATTTATTTGTAATTTGCTTATCTGCTTCACTTGGCTTCAAAACTCCCGAAGGATGGTTATGGCATAAGATTAAACCAGTAGCACCATTTTCGAGTGCTAATTTAAAAACCAATCGCACATCTACAATAGTACCCGAAATTCCTCCTTTACTTAATTGTGATTTTAAGATAATATTGTTTGAATTATTTAAAAATAAAACCCAAAATTCTTCATGCGGCAACTCTCCAATAATTGGGAGCATGATTTCAAAAACTCTTTTGCTAGATGTGATCATCGTTAACTCTACAATGTCCTCCACTCTTCTGCGTCGTCCTAACTCTGTCGCAGCAATAATCGAGACTGCTTTTGCACTCCCTATCCCTTTAAAAGTAATTAATTGCGCAAGAGATAATTTGCCTAGCGAATTCAAATTGTTATCTACACTAGAAAGAATTCTTTTACTCAAATCAACAGCAGATTCATTTCTGCTTCCTGAACCAATTAAAATAGCTATTAATTCTGCATCACTCAAAGCATCTTTCCCTTTGAGAATCAGTTTTTCACGAGGCTTATCATCCTCGGACCAAACTGTAATAGGCAAATGTGTTAGTTTCATAAATACGTATCAAAAATTTTATTAACTATAAATTCAGATTTTTATCAGTGTGCCCACACAACTCAAATCATCAATATTCATACAAATATCTTATTAAGCTAAGTTACATTTAAAATAAGAAAATTCGGTCAATGAAACAAAAAAAGCTATTTTAAATATACTTAAATTAAATAAAAAAGGATGAAATATAGTACACTACTATTAATGGCTATATAGTCTTGTGGTTGCAAACAAGAGCAAAGAGACAAAAAAAACATCTTATAACACTTTGACAAACAATACATTTTAAGAAAAACTATCGAATGTAGCAATTTCAACAATAGATCCAACATTCATTATGACTCAGCTTATTTATGGATTCAATACCTGAATGGTGATGTTCTCCAAAACAAAGAAATCTGCACAGATGTAATTATAAGATCTTATCGAATAATGAAACATAGACTTACAAAAAGAAATACATGAAGATATGGGGCTAATTATTTGAAATATCCGAGCTTAAAATATGGGGCTAACAAAACCGACGCTAATATAAACCACAGAAGAGTTCTTAATTTAGAAATTATCTTTGAAAGAAATGGACAAAAGTTAACAGTAAATCAAGATTCCTCAATATATAAAAACAGAAGAAATAGTATCTTGGATGATAAATGAAAAACTTCCTCATATTGGAATTATCACTAATAAAAAAACACGTGATGGAAAGCGAAACCTAATCGGTCATAATATTGGCGGAGGCCAAGTATTAGAAGACTACCTATTTAAATATAAAATTATAGTCCATTATACATATATATAATAAAAAAAGCCAACTACATCTAGTTGGCTTTGGTAAAAAATTTTTATTCCATTAATATTGAGATTATTCGATTAACACCTTTACATCATCAAAGTTCAAACCACCATAATTTCCTGAACTCATCAATAACAATGCTGAATTTTCTAAATTAAGGTTAAATAAGTATTCTTTAAAATCATTTGGATTTGTATAAATAATCAAGTCTTTTCGATTAAATGCTGTTGCTATTTGCTCATAAGTAACTTCATCTAATTGCTTAATTTTTACTGCATCTGGCGAATAAAAAACAATAGCAACATCTGCATATTCTAATGCTCCTTCATATTCTTTTAAAAAAGCCGCATTTAGACTGCTATAAGTATGTAATTCTAGACAAGCAACTAAAGTACGATTTGGATATTGCTCTTTAACTGCTTTTGTTGTTGCGGCAACTTTACTTGGCGAATGTGCAAAATCTTTATAGGCAACTTTACCTTTTCCTTCTGCAATTTTCTCTAGTCGTTTAGAAGCTCCTTTAAAACTTGCTATGGCTTCGTAAAAATCGGCTTCATCAACACCCATATTCTGGCAAATCCATTTTGCTCCAGCAAGATTATTCAAGTTATGTGCTCCAAAAACTTCAATTGGCATATACCCTTCTGGTGTTTCAAGAAGTGTTACTCCATCACTTACTGTATAATTTGGTGTATTATATGGTAATTTTCGAATTGGATTTGTAGCCGCTTCAGCCACACGTTTTACTTCTGGATCATTATCATTGTAAACCAATATCCCTCCATTTGTAATTTTCTCAATGAAAATCTCAAACTGCTCAACATAATTCTCATAAGTAGGAAAAACATTAATGTGATCCCAAGCTATACCTGAAATCAAAGCTATATTAGGTTGATATAGATGAAACTTTGGTCTTCTGTCTATAGGCGAAGATAAATACTCATCTCCTTCAAGAACCATAAAATCATTCTCTTCGGTAAGATGTACCATAGTATCAAAACCTTCTAATTGTGCTCCGACCATATAATCAACTTCGATATTATGATAATGCATTACATGCAAAATCATCGAAGTTATTGTAGTTTTTCCGTGAGATCCACCAATAACTACTCTAGTTTTGTTTTTAGATTGCTCGTATAAAAACTCCGGGTAAGAATAAATTTTCAATCCTAGTTCTTGAGCTTTAAGTAACTCCGGATTATCTGCCTTAGCATGCATTCCTAAAATTACTGCCTCAATATCAGAAGTAATTTTTTCAGGAAACCAACCCATTTCTAAGGGTAATATTCCTTTTTTTTCTAATCTCGATTTTGAAGGTTCAAAAATAGCGTCGTCACTACCTGTAACTTGATATCCTTTATTATGCAATGCTAATGCTAAATTGTGCATGGCGCTTCCGCCTATGGCTATAAAATGTGTTTTCATTTTAGTTTGCTCAGTTATACGTTTGTTTGTCTTGATTAAATCAATTTTTATTGTTTTTATACTCCTCCAAAACTTCTTTTGCCTTAATAGGCTGATTCATTTTCTTTTGGTATAAGTTGGCAAGCATAGTATAACTTGCCTTAGATTTACTTGTTATAATTGCATGTTTGTATTGTCGCTCGGCATCTGAATATCTTTTAAAATATTCATCAATATGGCCTCTTGACATATATCCGTCTATGGGAGACAACTTTAATAATTCATCAGAATATTTTATAGCTTTAGCTTGACTCCCACCAACAATTGCTGGTAATTGTAGATTTAATTCTATAAGAGCCCAACGCGCTCCAATATGTTTTGGATTTAGTACAATTGCTTGCTCAAATGCTCCTCGTATTTCATCAATCATTCCGAGTGCCTTAAATTTATTCACCTCAAGAGCTTTCATTCCTAAAGCACCACCATATTTATAAAAATTATTAGCAACTGCTGGCTTTAACTCTTTTAGCTTTTTATAATAAACTACAGCATCATTCCACTTTTTATTATGACTAGCAATATCACCCAAATACTCTAATGATTTAAAATCAGAGGGATTTTCTTTTAAAGCAGATTTAAAAAGATCCTCTGCCTTATCAAAATTCTCCGCATCAAATAATTTTTGAGCTTTCTCAAAAGTTGTCTGCGACCAGAATAAGGTCGGAAATAAAAGAAAGATTATTATTATTTGTTTCATACTCCAAAAATAGCAGAAATATAAAACGTATCGTTTCTTTTTTAGTATAAATTAGTAATTTGTAAGGAAATTATTTTCAACACAACACCAATCTTTTAAAATAATACTAAACCAGCTTTTATTAAGAATATCTACTTTGTCTTATTTCTAATTTCTGCCTCTTTATTTGGGCAACGATATGAAAAAAATTGAAATAAAAAACCCGATAAGCTTAAGAACTTATCGGGTTTAGTTTTATGATAAAAATCGGATTATTTGATAATTGTCATTTCGTCTACAATATGCTTTGCTCCAGCATATTTATCTATAATCCAAAGTACATAGCGAATATCAACATTGATTGTTCTTTGTAAGTTAGGATCAAAAATAACATCTCCTGCCATTGCTTCAATATTTCCGTCGAAAGCTACACCAATTAACTCTCCTTTTCCGTTAATTACTGGTGAACCTGAATTCCCTCCTGTAATATCGTTATCTGTCAAGAAATTTACAGGCATGTATCCTGCTTTATCTGCATATTGACCAAAGTCTTTAGCTTTATTTAATTCTAATAATCTAGCTGGTAAATCAAATTCTTGATCTCCTGCTTTATACTTTTTAACCATTCCGGTCATTGTAGTATAGTTATTAGTTTTAGCATCATTTCTTTTATCTTCTGGCAAAGCACGAACTTTTCCGTAAGTTAATCTCAAAGTTGAGTTTGCATCAGGATACTTAATAGCATTTAATTTAGACTCTCTTAAACCTTCTACTAATTTGCGGTAAGCAATTGCGAAGCTATCATCAGCTTTTAATTGTCCATCAGTTTTAGCACGGAATTTAGTTATCAAATCATTAGAGATAATGTACAATGGATCATGTACAATCGCTAATGGTTTTGGATCAGCCATAAACGCTAATACTTTATCCTTAGATGTAAAGTAACTTATTTCAGTTGCTTTTTTAACATCAGCAGTAAAATCACCGTTATTTTCTGATTTCATTTTAGCTATTTGTGGAGCTAAACCATACTCAGTAGCTTTAGAAGCATATAAATTCAATTGAGCAGTTAACACATCTTTTTCAAGAGGAGCATAAAACTCACCATAAATATTATCAATCAAAGCATTAATCTTAGGTAACATTTCTGCTTTTTTAGCATCATTTTCTCTGTAGTAAGCAATTAAGGCATTTCCTAAATTTACAGGACCAGTTGCATAACTTGAAGTACGTAAAAGTTGCGTTAAATAATTATCATGAGTCGCTTTTAAATTCGTCTCTCTATAATAACCATTAATCGTTGGAATTACATTTTCGTATTTTTCTTTGTTTGCTGGTAAAGCTGCCCATTCATAAAACTTATCTTCTTGTTCCGTTTTGGTAGCTACTGTTCCTGCTTTAGTTAAAGCATCAATCATACCTTGACGGTTTTTCCAGTAATTAGCAGTCGAAGCGTATTTAGACGCGTATTGCAAACGAACTGTTGCATCTTTGTCCATATATTTTTTCATCTGATCCATTCCTGTTTTAGCTCCCTCAACCCAAGCAGGGTAAGCAAACTTAATGTTTTGCTCAATTCCACCAGCTGGCATCCAACGGTTTGTTCTTCCTGGATACCCTAATATCATCGCAAAATCATTCTCTTTAACACCTTTTAAACTTACTGGCAAATAGTGCTTTGGCTGTAAAGGCACATTGTCTTTAGAATATTCAGCAGGATTTCCATCTTTATCAGCATATACTCTAAACATTGAGAAATCTCCAGTATGACGTGGCCATTCCCAGTTATCAGTATCTCCACCAAATTTCCCTACACTTTCTGGAGGTGTACCTACTAAACGTACATCTTTATAATCTTGATATACGAAATAGTAATATTCATTTCCTTGAAAGAAAGGACGAACAGAAACTGTATATTTTCCACCTTCATTATTTTCTTTCTCAATCAAAGCCGTTTCTTGTTGAATCGCTTTGTTTCTCTCTGCTTCTGTCATTCCATCATTTACTTTTGATAAAATTCTTTTAGAAACATCATCCATACGAACGAAGAAACGAACATATAATGATTTTGGTTTCATTTCAGCGCTTTTGTCTTTTGCCCAGAAACCATTTTTTAAGTAATTCTGCTCTTCACTAGAAAGTTCTGCGATAGCATCGTAACCACAGTGGTGGTTTGTTAAAACTAAACCGTTTTTAGAAACCATTTCAGCAGTACATCCTCCATTAAATTGAACTATTGCATCTTTCAAACTATGGTTATTGATACTATAGATTTCTTCAGATGTAAGCTGTAAGCCCATTTTTTGCATATCTCTATGGTTTAATCTCTCGATAAACATCAAGAACCACATTCCCTCGTCTGCACGAACAGGAAAAGCCATAAGGCACATTGTTAAAAATAAAATTATTTTTTTCATACGTTTTAAATATTTTTAGTTGTGCGAATATAGTGCATTTTCACAATTAAATACCTATGTACAATCCCCATATTAAGTATATGAACAAGATTTCATCTAATACTTATGAATTCCTCACATTCACAAACGGATCTATCTTACATAATTCATTTTATTTCACAAATAAATATGTAATAAATAATTTATTAAATAATATTTAAGCATACTTAATTTCTTATAAAAATTATTATACTTTTGTATAAATTAAATTTATACTGACATGAAAAAATTATTACTATGTGTAGCATTAGTAGTTTCTGCTATGGCTACTGCGCAAAAAGGGACAATTCTTGTAGGAGGAAATGTTGAATATTCTTCTGATAAAATTGGAGATGTAAAAAACGAATCATTTGATTTCTCACCTACATTCGGTTACCAATTCTCAGAAAACTGGACTGCAGGGGTAAATGCAACAGTTGGTAGCATACACAAAGAGGGATCAAAATCAGACAACCAAAAGATTGGTGGTTTTGTTCGTTACTCTAGACCTCTTAGCGAAACATTTGCAATTTTTGCAGACATAGGATCAGGTTATCAACAAAATTCTATAAATGATGCAAAAGGAATGTATGCTTATATTACTCCTGCATTATTCATAAACATGAAACAAGGGTTTGGTTTAAACTTTTCTATCGGTGGATTCAACTACGATAACATAGATGGTAAAAACGATCCTAGAAGAGAAAAAATTGGATTCAATTTTGGAAAAACATTAAACATTGGTATTTCTAAAAACTTTACTTTGTAAGAATACATTCTTTATTGAAACAAAAAAACCACCTATTGGTGGTTTTTTTGTTTATAAATAATAGTCAATTCAGACATTAATCATTCAACATTTTCCACAATTTATCTTTAAGCTCTTGTAAACCTTGTTGGGCTACAGAAGAAATAAACATATAAGGAGTATCTTTAAAAGCCACGTCAAGCTCTACTTTAAGCTCAGCTTTAAGCTCGTCATCTAGCATATCACATTTAGATATTACCAACAAACGTTCTTTATCTAACATTTCTGGATTATACTTTGTTAATTCATTTACCAAAATATCATACTCCGCTTTAATATCAGGAGTATCAACTGGAACTAAGAACAACAAAGTCGAATTACGTTCAATATGACGTAAGAAATAATGTCCTAATCCTTTTCCTTCTGCTGCTCCTTCGATAATACCCGGAATATCTGCAATTACAAAAGATTGAAAATCTCTGTAAGCTACAATTCCTAAATTAGGCTTTAATGTCGTAAACGGATAATCAGCAATTTTAGGTTTCGCAGAAGTTAAAACTGACAACAAAGTAGATTTACCTGCATTTGGGAAACCAACTAAACCAACATCAGCAAGAACTTTAAGCTCTAAGATTACATCCATCTCTACTCCTGGCAAACCTGGTTGCGCATATCTCGGTGTTTGATTAGTTGAACTTCTAAAATGCCAGTTCCCTAATCCTCCTTTACCACCTTTAGAAAGAATTTGTTTTTCTCCGTGTTCAGTAATTTCAAATAAAACTTCACCCGTTTCTTTATCTTTAACAACTGTTCCTAATGGCACTTCAATAAACTTATCATCACCATCAGCTCCAGTACTTCTGTCTCCTCCACCATCTCCACCGTGGCCAGCTTTAATGTGACGAGCAAATTTTAAATGAAACAAAGTCCAAAGTCCTTTATTCCCTACCAAAAAAACATGACCACCACGTCCTCCATCTCCACCATCTGGGCCACCTTTTTCAATGAATTTCTCTCTATGTAAATGCGTTGAACCTTTTCCTCCTTTACCGGAAGAAACAAATATTTTAACGTAATCTACAAAATTTCCCTCTGTCATAATTCTCTGTATTCAGTTGCAATCTCATTTTCAGCGCTACTTGCTACTGAAAACTAAGACTGGAAACTATTTTATTTTAATCTTTTAATGCTTTTATTAATACTTTATCAATCTTAACGCCATCCATATCGATGACTTCCAACTCAAATTTTTGCCAAATCAACTTTTCTCCTTCTTTAGGAATACGTGATAATTCAGTCATAATAAGTCCACTTACAGTTGTAACTTCATAATCATTAATCAATTCGTCTAACTCAAAATAAGTTAAGAAATCATGTAATGAATAATGCCCATCAACCAACCATGTTCCATCTTCCCTTTCTACTAGTTGAAACTCATCTTTATAAAAATCAGCTGCATCTCCTACAAGAGCTTCCAGAATATCATTTAATGTTATAATTCCTTGAAAAATTCCATATTCATCAGAAACAAAAGCATAATGTATACCCGTTTTCTTAAAATTCTCTAATGCTTTATATGCTGTAGTTTGCTCCATTATAAAAGGCGCATCTGTCATTATAGAAGCCAAACTAAAATCCTCTTTTTCAATATTAGCAAAGATTGTCTTCAAATTAACAACTCCCGAAATATCATCATAATTCTCTTTATAGACAGGATAAATGGAGTGTAAATCTTCTAATATTAATTCTTTTACACGCTGTTTATCTGAATCTAAAGGCAAGAAAACTACTGACTTTCTGTGGGTCATTAACGAATTCACTTTTCTATCTCCAATATGGAAAACACGCTCAACAATATCTTGTTCAATTTCCTGAACTTCACCACCTTCAGTTCCTTCTTTAATAATGGCTTTTATTTCTTCTTCGGTTACTTTACCATCGGCAGTCGGTTTTATTTGCAAAACATTTAATAAAAAGTCTGTCGAATTAGTCAATAACCAAATAAACGGAGCGGTAATGATCGAAATAATCTTCATAGGCAATGCTACTGCTTTAGCAATAGCCTCAGGATGATTCAATCCAATTCTTTTAGGCAACAATTCACCTAAAACAAGAGAAAAGAAAGTCAAAACTACAACTACTATCCCCACAGCAACTGAATGTCCATAAGGTCGTAAAACTTCAAACGTACTTACAAAACCTTCAACATCCATCGTGATTTTATCACCACTATAAATACCAGTCAAAATACCGATTAAAGTAATTCCTATTTGAACTGTCGACAAAAACTTATTAGGTGAATTTGCCAAATCAAGGGCGATTCTAGCACTTTTGTTTCCCTTTTTTGCTGCTGTCTCTAATCTATTCTTCCTTGCCGAAATCAATGCGATTTCCGACATAGAGAAAACCCCATTTAAAATTATTAGAAAAAATATTATTAGTATTTCCATTTTTATGTTTAAACATTTAAAGTTTAAAGCCTAAAATTTAACCCGAATAAATACTATTTAGGTAAATTTTAAACCTTAAACTTTAAACTATTTTTTTTTATTACAAATTATCAATTACACTAGTCAAACGCTCCGTTATTTCTTCAATAGACCCGATGCCATTTACAGCGTAAAATTTATTTTGCTCTTTATAATATCCAATTAATGGAGCCGTTTTTTCGTTATATTCCTGATATCTCACGCGAATTTTTTCTTCATCCTGATCATCAGCTCTTCCACTTGTTTTTCCTCTTTCTAATAAACGAGCTACTAGAATTTCATCATCAGCTTCTAAAGCAATTGTTGCAGTAACGCTTGTACCAATAGTTGGTAAAAACTGATCTAATGCTGCTGCCTGATCTAGTGTTCTAGGATAACCATCAAATAAAAACCCTGCTGTATCTGGATGTTTTTTTACCTCATCAATTAACATTGCAGTAGTTACTTCACATGGCACTAATTCACCATTATCCATAAAAACTCTAGCTTTCTTACCTAAATCTGTATCATTTTTTAAATTAAAACGAAATATATCTCCAGTTGAAAGATGGGTTAATTTGTATTTTTCTTTTAAAAATTCTGCCTGAGTTCCTTTTCCTGCACCAGGTTTTCCAAATAAAACAATATTAATCATAGTTTGTGTGTTGTGTCGTACTTCCTTATTCTTTAAAGAAGTTTAAAGTGAATAGTTAATTTATAATTCTTTGGTTTTGATTCTAAATTTATTCTGCTAATTGATATACTTCAGACAAATTTCTCCCCAAACCATCATAGTCTAAACCGTAACCAACGATAAATTTGTTTGGAATTCGAATTCCGATATAATCAATTTTAACATCTTTTTTATAAGCCTCAGGTTTAAAGAACAAAGTAGCTATTTTTAAATGCTTAACATTTTGTTTTTTAAACATTTCTTTAAGTTCAACTACAGTATTTCCTGTGTCAACAATATCCTCAATAATAACCACTGATCTCCCAGTTAAATCTTGATTTAACCCTATCAATTGTTTAACATCGTGAGATGTTTCTGTTCCTTCATAAGATGCCATTTTAATAAATGAAACCTCGCAGTGTTTTTTATATTTTTTTAAAAAATCAGCAACAACCATAAAAGAACCATTAAGTACACCGATAAAAATTGGAATTTCATCTCCAAAATCATCTTGTACCTGGGCTACCATTTTAGTAATTGCAAAATCGATTTCTTTAGCCGAAATAAACGGAACAAATTGTTTATCGTGAAGTTGTATCATTATTTTTTACATTTAAAATAATGGGCAAAGATACAGAATTCGAGTTTTAGAATTGAAAATTGACCCAAAATTTGTATTTTTAAATCAAAAAAAAGATCAATGCCCTCTGAATTACAAAAAAACCTTGATTACGTAAGTGCTTACAGAGAAAATAGACTTAAAGGTGCGCAAAGTGTTTTGGAAAATCCTGATTGTTTTCCAGAGTTAATTGCAATTTGCTTCGACATTTCAAACAAAAACACGCATAAAGCCTGTTGGATTTTAGAATTTGTATCTTATGAAAAGCTAGAATGGCTACAACCTCATCTCGATTTTTTTTGCTCGAACCTTAAAGTTTTAAAAGACGAAAGTTCTATTAGACCTATCGCAAAAATCTGTCAACTTCTAGTCACAGCTCATTATAAAAAATCAGAAACAAATATTAATCTTTCTGAAACTCAACTTCAGGATATCATCGAGACTAGTTTTGATTGGTTAATAACCGATACCAAAGTCGCAGCAAAAGCCTACTCCATTAGAACCTTACATATATTAGGCAAACATTTCGATTGGATTCATCCCGAATTACAAATCATATTAACCAAGGATTACGGAAATCATACTGCTGCTTATAAAGCAGTTGCCCGAGAAATTCTCAAGAAAATAAAATAGCATTTTCCTATTCAATCATTATAAAGTATCTTTGCGCATCACAAACACACAACAATGAATTATTTTTCTTCTGATTTTAAATTAGGAATATTAGGCGGTGGCCAATTAGGCAAAATGCTTCTTTTTGACACACGTAAATTTGACATACAAACCTATGTTTTAGACCCAAGCGATGAAGCTCCAAGCAAAATTGCCTGCAATAAATTCTTTCAAGGTGACCTAATGGACTTTGAAACTGTTTACAATTTCGGAAAACAAGTAGATGTTTTAACTTTCGAAATCGAGCTTGTAAACCTTGAAGCTCTTGAAAAATTAGAAAACGAAGGCATCAAAGTATATCCTTCGCCAAAAACTTTAAGAGGAATCCAGAATAAAGGAATCCAAAAAGATTTTTACATTAAAAATAATATCCCAACTGCTCCTTTTCAAAGATTTGAAAATCTAGAAAGTTTAAAATCTACTGTCACATCGAGCGGAATCGAGATGCCTTTTGTATGGAAATGTACGGAGTTTGGATATGATGGAAATGGTGTAAAAGTTATTCGTCAAGCTTCTGATTTAGATAATCTGCCTAATGTAGAATGTATTGCTGAAACAATGGTTCCGTTCAAGAATGAACTTGCTGTTATTGTTTGCCGCAATCCATCGGGAGAAATAAAAACATATCCTGTTGTAGAAATGGAATTTCATCCGGAAGCAAATCAAGTAGAATATGTAATTTGTCCTGCTCGAATAGACGAGAAAGTAGCTCAAAAAGCAAGAACAATTGCGCTTAATGTTTCGGAGAAATTTAATCATGTTGGCCTTTTGGCAGTTGAAATGTTCCAAACTCAAGACGATGAAATCTTAGTAAACGAAGTTGCTCCACGCCCTCACAATTCTGGACATTATTCTATCGAAGCAAGTTATACTTCACAATTCGAAAACCACTTACGCGCCATTCTAGATCTTCCGTTAGGGAATACTGATAGTAAAGTAGCTGGTGTTATGGTAAACTTGGTTGGAGCTGAAGGATTTTCTGGTAATGTAGTTTATCAAAATATCGAAACTATTTTAGGATGGAATGGTGTAACACCACATATTTATGGTAAAAAACAAACCCGCCCTTTCAGAAAAATGGGTCACGTTACAATCGTAAATGGTGACATGAATGAAGCAAGACGAATCGCTGAGGATGTTAAGAACACTATTAAAGTAATTAGTATATAGTTTTCAGTCTCTCTAAAAACTTTAAACCAAAAACAAAAAATAAACACACACATGAGCAAAGTAGCCGTAATCATGGGAAGCATCTCCGACATGCCAGTAATGCAAGATGCCATAGATATATTAAAAGGATTTGATATAGAAGTTGAAGTTGATATTGTATCTGCTCACAGAACGCCAGAAAAACTATTCGATTTCAGCAACAATGCTCATACTCGTGGTATTTCTGTAATTATTGCTGGAGCAGGTGGAGCAGCACATTTACCTGGAATGGTTGCTTCTATGTCACCACTTCCTGTAATTGGAGTTCCTGTAAAATCAAGTAATTCTATCGATGGTTGGGATTCGGTTTTATCTATTCTACAAATGCCAGGCGGAGTTCCTGTAGCAACGGTTGCTTTAAACGGAGCTAAAAATGCTGGAATCCTTGCAGCACAAATTATAGGAAGCCATGATAAGGTAGTTCTAGACAAAATTATAGCATATAAAGAAAGTCTAAAAGAAGCAGTTTACAAATCTTCTGAAGGTTTAAAAAAATAAAACATACATAAAAACGACAAAGGCTTCACATTACGGAAGCCTTTGTTCTTTTATAGTTTATTTAATTACGCCTCATCTTCGATTTCCTCTAAAACAGATTCAAATTCATATTCATTTATGTCTTCGTTGTTTATCCAATTCTCTGAAGTAACCAAATTGTAATTTATATCGTCTTGAGTAGTCAATTCCCAAACAATAGCCGCAGCTTCGGGAAATGAAATATTTTGTGACATTTGATTTTCAAACAATCTTTTTATAAGATTTCTGTCAGACAAACCATTATTCAATAATTTCAGTACGTTTTCGGCTGTCAATTTTTGTACTTCACCATCAGTTGGTGTCATTGAAAAATGAACGATAGAAGCTTTTGCGTTTGGAAATTTTCCGTTATATGCTTTAAACAGTAATTGATTTATATGGAATAAAGTTCCTTGCATATCTATTTCTGGATATTCTTCACAAACCTTATCTATTAACATATTATGCGCTATTTGCTCGATTTGTCCATCGCTTAATCTATCAGCAAATTTATATTTTAAGACTATCTCGGCTGCTTCATTAGGCTCGTAATCGGAAATAGCCATTTCTAATAACTCGGGCAAACTACTTTTTTCTGCCGATGCACCATCTGGATAGTTGAATCGTTCTAATAACTGAATAAGATCTTCATCTGACCAATATCCTTCAACTTCGTTTACAGTATCTATTCTCTTTATTACAATTTGATAATTCATCATTTTTCTATTTTATAATTTCTGATTAGCATTTTATAATTCTAATCACATTTTTTCAATTTACGCTTTTAAAAATGTGTACAGAAATAAATAACATATCTATAACACAATTTAAGAGGATTTTATGCCGAGAATCGATCTGGTTTAAACGATTAGATTTTTATAAATTGTTATCTTTGGAATTCAAAAACATTGAGTTCAATTCATAAAATAATTACATCATAATGAACGTCTTACTTTCAAAATTTACAACCAAGCATAATACAGCACCTTTTTCGCAAATTAAAATCGAAGACTACGTTCCTGCATTTCAGGAAGGAATTGCTTTGGCGAAAGCCGAAATTGATGCAATTGTTAACAATCCCGAAGCGCCAACTTTTGAAAATACAGTTGTAGCAATGGATTTTTCAGGTGACATTTTAGATCGTCTTTCGAGTGTTTTTTTCAACTTAAACTCAGCGGAAACGAGCGACGAAATGCAAAAAATCGCTCAGGAAGTTTCTCCATTATTATCTGAATTTGGAAATGACATTACACTAAACGCTGCATTATTTGTCAAGATAAAAGCCGTTTATGACCAAAAAGAAAATCTAAATCTTAATCCTGAACAAACGACACTTCTTGACAAAAAATACAAGAGCTTTTCTAGAAACGGAGCTAATTTACCCGAAGATAAAAAAGATCAATTAAGAGAAATTGACAAAGAATTATCTAAATTGAGTTTGCAATTTGGCGAGAATGTTTTAGCTGAGACAAATGCTTTCGAATTGCATCTAACAAATGAAAGTGATCTTGCAGGATTACCTGAAGGAACTATCGAAGCAGCTCGTTCATTGGCCAAAAGCCAAGAAAAAGAAGGGTGGATTTTTACTCTAGATCATCCAAGCTATGTTCCGTTTATGACCTATGCTGATAATCGTGAATTGCGTAAAAAACTAGCAATCGCTTTTGGAGCAAAAGCATTTCAGAATAATGAATTTGACAATCAGGAAATTGTGCTTAAAATCGTAAAATTACGTTTTGAAAGAGCCAATTTGCTCGGATATAAAACACATGCTCATTTTGTTCTCGAAGAACGTATGGCTGAAAACCCTGAAAAAGTATTCTCTTTTTCTAATGATTTATTGGCTAAAGCAAAACCTGCTGCCAAAAAAGAATTTGCTCAACTTACTGCTTTTGCAAAAGAGTTGGACGGAATTGAGCAATTAGAAAAATGGGATGGTGCTTACTATTCGGAGAAATTAAAACAACAGCTTTTTAATCTGGATGACGAAAAACTAAAACCATATTTTCAATTAGAGAAAGTACTTAACGGTGCTTTCACAATTGCAGGAAAACTATACGGACTTACTTTTACAGAAATATTTGATATTGACAAATACCATGAAGAGGTAATGACTTATGAAGTTACAAATGATAAAAACGAATTAGTTTCAATCTTCTACGCCGACTTTTTTCCAAGAAAAGGAAAGAGAAATGGTGCCTGGATGACATCGTTTAAACATCAATATAGAAAAGATGGCGTAAACGAAAGACCGCATATTTCGAACGTTTGTAATTTTACAAAACCAACTGAAACAAAACCTTCATTATTGACTTTTAATGAAGTAACAACTTTGTTTCACGAATTTGGTCACGGATTACACGGAATGTTAGCTGATACAACTTACCCAAGTTTATCTGGAACATCAGTTTATTGGGATTTTGTAGAATTACCAAGTCAGATTATGGAAAACTGGTGCTACGAGCCTGAGGCTTTAGCTTTATTTGCGAACCACTATGAAACTGGAGAAATTATTCCGATGGAATATGTAAATAAAATCAAAGAGAGTGCAAGTTTTCAAGAAGGTTTAGCAACGTTACGTCAGTTAAGTTTTGGACTATTAGACATGGCTTGGCACGGGCAAGATCCAACTGCAATCACTGATTTAAAAACATTTGAAACGGAGCAATTTAAAGACACTCAATTATATCCTGATGTGAAAGAAAATGCAATGAGTACTGCTTTTTCACATATTTTTCAAGGAGGATATTCTTCTGGATATTACAGCTACAAATGGGCAGAAGTTCTAGATGCCGATGCATTTGAATACTTTCAGGAAAAAGGGATTTTCAATAAGGAGGTTGCAACTAAGTTTAAAGACAATGTCCTTTCAAAAGGAGGAACGGAACATCCAATGATTTTATACAAACGTTTTAGAGGTCAAGAACCAAAACCTGAAGCTTTATTAAAAAGAGCAGGATTGATTTAAAAATTAAAAGGCTTTAAATTTATTCCCCCCTTTTTTATTCAAATTTAATTTTCTAAGATTTATAGTATCTTAATAACAGATAAAAGCAGCTAAAACACTAAATTTTAGCTGCTTTTTGGTTATTCTCATTTTGCTGTTTAAGGGACCAATGCCCTCCCGTTTTGATACTCTACTTCTTACTAGCCCTTAGTTATCATTAAATTTGACATGATTTGCATTAATAATCTTCTTATTCCTGAGCTTTAACAATCTTTTTAAGTTGAGCAATCTTTAATAATCGTATTTCTTCAATGCGGTTTATTTTTGCATTATTTTGATTTTTTAGATTAGGTTTTGTCATAAACAAATACGACTCGAATACATGACTTAGATACAAAGGGGATTTCCCTATACCTCGTATCGTATCAGAATTTTGGGATTGATGACATGTAAAACAATTTACCAAATTAGTAGCATTAATAGTATGAACATCATCTTGAAATGTTTGTGTATATGTTTCCATTGTTACATTAGCTAAATTCGAAGAACCTCGTGCTAATGAACCTGGTAACACGCTAGCTATTGCACTTTTTACAATTGTATCAGCCTGCTTTTCAGGAGACATACCACTAGTATTTAACCAAATAGCACCGTTATAAAAATAATTCTTAAAGACATCTTTCAAATTTGCTTGTACACATTTATTGAGATTATCAATGTTATTAAAATTCACTGGTTCTGTTTGGCTTGTAACCATAAACGAGCTCGAATCTAAAACTCTAGGAACACCATATTCATAGAGAACAAATGCCTTATTTGGCACTAATGGATTATGCCCTTTTAACGTTATGCCTTGCACCCCTGAAGTTGTTCCTTTTTCATAAAACAACATCTCCTTTTCAGAAGTTACAGAATTATTTTTCCAATCATAAACAGGGGCCATCTCTTTATGCTCAAAGGTAGCCCAAATAAATTCAGGATGATTTTTTACAACTCCTACAACATGCATTCCCAATAGTGCCATAGTTTTTATCTCATATTTATTCTTCTTATTTTGAACAGCTGCTTTAGTTGTGAAATAATCTGCACGCTTCTCTTTCGCAATTGAATTTACATTAATCCACGAAACTTTTAACTCAAGGGAACCAACAGGAAATGCCTCCAAATTAGAATAAGGCAATTTTCCACTATTAATCATAGATGCTGCTAAAACAGCCTTCTTCATAAATATATCATTAATGTGGATAGAATAAAATACTGTATCACCACCAGCTCTTTTCTCTGAATTAACTTTAGGATTAGATACTAAAATACCTTCATCAAAACCAGCTTGATTGTAAGAACTTAGAACCAATTTTAAACCAAACTGTGGATTAACTCGCTCCATCTGAGGATCAACCACTCTAAGAGAATCCAAAAACAAAGGATTCCCACTTTGTAAAGGCTTTGTAAGCCACAAAAATTTTTGCCACGACCATTGATGAAAATCACAATTTGTTGTCGTCTGGCTATCAAATGGACTTCCATCACCTTCTTTTGGAGCTGGAGTCTGTTCATGAGGAAACCAACTAGTTTCGCAATCACATGGAGCTGATTTAGCATCAGCATACCCAGTTGACAGCCCTTTTTTATTAAAAAAGTAGAATCCTATACCTCCAATTATTACAATAACTAGTAGGCTAATAATATATATTTTTTTCATAATTTCTTGGTTTTATTTATTTTTTAGAATTTAGAATGAAGTATTATACTATTTCCTTATCTAAGATAATTCATGGTTCTCCTCTGGTTCTAAACAAAACATTTCCATTACACTACTCCTGTTAAGTAAACTGTTTCTACCTACAATCGTTGCAAAGTCTGAAATCGAGAAAGAACCTCTTATCGGGACTTGATTAATTCTTGGTACTTTAATAACCTCAGCAACTCTTTCCTCTTTTAAAAGTTTTTCACTAAGAGATAAGTCTGAATGATAGTCCAGGCTTCGATAATTCCATGTATCAGAAACTAAATTTGGGGGATCGTGCGACATATTTAATTTTTTATAGGTTAAGTATTAAAAATCATTGGGGCTGATTTCATTTTATTAAAACTATTTGGTTTTTCAAGACTAAAGAAACAATAATCTAACAAATCAAAACAACGTATAAATACCTGATTTTCAATAAAAAAAATAATCAAATTAACATTTCATAAAAACTAAGCTTCAAAAAAAGGCCATCTGAACAGACGACCTTTTCGAATAAATTAACTTCCTATTCAATTTAGGCTTTTGCATTTATGCCAATTCTTCTTTTAGAACTGCTAAAGCTTTTACTGGTACGTCTTCAATTGTATGATTATAGTATGAAAATCCTCCAATTCCATTCCAACTATTATCAATAGCAAATGCAGCATCAAAATTGGCTAAAAATGCACCTATAGCTGGAGGAGTTACATGATGCACATATTGTCCATTAAGACTAACTACTTTTGTATACTTTCCAAGCCCTGTTGCATATATTTTTCCTGTTACCGGAACAACGATATGGCTATCAGGGCCTTGTATAGCCTGAGTAATTACTACAGTACCTGTCACAGAATGTTGAGATGGTACTACTACTAAACTAAATCTTGCGATTGGAGCACCTGGTATTCCAACATTTCCGATTGTGCCTTGTGCTAAATAAGCACCTACTAATAAATTTGACATAATTTTCTAATTTAAATTTTTCCTTACTCGTAAGGCTTTTCAGTACCGCCTCGTTTTTTTTATTGGGTTCTGCTCCAAAATTTTTGATTTATTAGAAACAACCTTTCTAAGCAATCTCTTTCTATTTTCTTTATTAAAATTACAATACATCCAAAGTCATAAATAAAAAAATGTCATAAGACAGGTTTTTTTATCCATAGAGCAAACAATAATCGGAATAAAACCATTCCGGGCAACCAATTAAAAGTGAACACTTTATAAAAAACTAACATCTAAAATGCAGCAACATTAGTTTTTTGCAGTATTTAAAATCTATAGGAAGAATGAAAACTTAAATCTAAAAACAGTTCGATATTATTTCATCATTAACATTTCTAACTTTTCCAACGTTTGCTTTGCTTTTTCCATTTTAACTGCATATTCATCATTTACTTTTTGAACGTCAGCATTACAAAAACTGCAAATAGTTTCTTCTTCATAAACATAATTATCACATCCGCTGCACAACTTAAGTGCTTTGGGGATTCTTGGAACCCGAATTGTATTATCAGGAACTGGAATGGGAGTTTCACTATTTGGTGATTGTATCTCTACTATTACTCCATTTTCATCTTCAACTATAATTTCAAAAAGCCCCATATCAAAAGATACGCCTGGTGCTTCTTGTATTTTTCTTATTCGCTCCTTAAGGCCTTTCTTTTGTAATTCTAAAGCGCGATGATGGCAAAAAGGATTATTACCTCTCTTCCCAAACAACACATGACTTGTCCATGTACAGCCAGCCAAACAAGAAGATTCATAATAACAGCCTTTACAACCACCCCACAATTCTTCTTTATTTCTATATCTTGAAAAAACCATTTCTTCACTATACTTCCATATGTCTTCCAACTCCATATCTTTTACATTCCCTCCTGTATATGCGCTTGTTGGTAATGAAGGGCAACCTTTAATTTTACCATCAGCCTCAATTCCTATTCCTGTATGTCCTGCAGAACATCCTGTATAATATTTTTCATTACCTTGTCTCCAAATATGTTCATACGGTCCAAAATAACCAATGTTATTTCCTGCCTGTATTAAAATATTATGTGCTAAGGCTTTTCTGTATATTACAATAAGGTCATCGTAAAAATCAATTAATTCATAAGGCTGAACTATTAACTCATCTGAATTATCCACGGCATTACCCATAGCAACAGCAAGTTGTATTTGCCAGTTCTTTACATCATTTTCTATTAGAACATCTAAGAGTTCATTCAGCTCATTTTTGCTTCTTTTAGTAATTACTGTATTTACACTAGAAGTTATATTGTGTTTTTTTAGCAGTTGTAAGCAATTAACAGCATGTTCAAAAGAATCTCTTCTTCCTCTTATTTTATTATGTGTATCAGGCATCCCATCGATGGAAACACCTATATTATTTATTCCTGCTTTTTTTGCATCAATGATTCGTTCTTCGTTTAAATTATATGCACCAGACTGCATAGAACATTCAATCCCACTTTGATGTATTCTTTCGATAATTTCAAGCCAGTCTTTTCTCAAAAAAGCTTCTCCACCAATAATAGAAATCTCTCTTGTACCAAGACGTTTAAGACTATCAATAACACCAAAACATTGTTCCGTAGTTAATTCTCCAGGTCTTACTTTTCCAGCTCTAGATCCGCAATGTGAGCATTTCAAATTACATGCTAAAGTAATTTCCCACACTACATGAACTGGAGTAGCTGTTTCATAATCATCTCTTACTCTGTATCGTGCCGAAGTCTTGTCCATCTTAATTTTCTATTTATGGTTTGATAATTGATTAAAAAAACGGCTTAAAAAGTAAAACTTAATAAACCGTCTTTTTTCGATTACTTTTTCTTTTTCAAAGCATCAATTGCATCAAGCAATTCTACCAATGCTACATGCAAATCTTTTTGATCTCTTATGGTTTTCTTAGCTTGCTCAGCTACTGCAACCATTTTTTCTAAATCATTTGAAGCTATCGCTTCTCTGATTCCTACTCCGTAAAGTACTGTTGACATAATATCTTATGTTTATAGTTATTCTTACTCTTTAGGTTTTTCAGTTACCCCCTTGTTTCTCTGTACAAGTCAGTTTATTTTTTCTTTTTTAAAGAATCTATTGCGTCTAGCAAGTCTAGCAGAGCTACAGTTAGATCTCCTTGATCTTTTATGGTTTGCTTCGCTTGTTTAGCGACAGCCTCCATCTTAGCCAAATCATTTGATACTAAAGCTTCTCTAATAGCGACGCCGTATGGCATAATTATTCCCATCGTTATAGTTTTTAATACTAATTATTGTTTTACTTCATGACTAATAACTTTTATAAGTTATTAGTCATGTGAAAAAATCATTGTAGTAGCCTAGTTACCCAATGTTATAGTTCTTCCAAATTGTGAATCATCACTAACATTTGTACAAAACATCCACTCAGTAGTAAAACGAGTACCATCTTCGTTCTCTCCCGTTGCTACATATTTATGATGGATGTTAAGTTTTGGTTTGTGGCTTTCTAAATTAAGATTATAGAATAAAGATCTCCCAAGTGTACCAAATCCATAGGTTCCACTAGCTCCTTCAATAACAGGAAGAATAACAGGCCCAACGCCTCCACCATTCCATTCAACATAAGGATACACATTCACATTTTTTACTTTTACAGGTATTGCTTGCATAATAATAGTTTTGTCCTACTCATAAGGCTTTTCAGATCCGCCTCCGCTTTGTACTGTGCGAAACAGTCCGTTTGTTTTAGTGGGTTCTGCTCCACTCATTTAATGAGTTAGCTGAATCATTTAAATATCAAAAAAACTATTATAAATGATAGATTTGGGGCTAACTTCTATTTCAAAGCTATTATAAATAAATAGGCATTTTTAACAAAATGGTATCAAACGGGAAATTTTGGTCATGAAACAAACAAAAAATGACATAGAACACAAAAACCTATAAATAACTAATTTTAAATTCATTGAAAAATAAATTATACTTCACGAAAACAAACTTTCATTTATTTTTGAAAGTTTAAAAACTTTTATTTACATTTGCTATATGGAATTCAAAGAAGCAAAAAATAAATTCGTTCAAACATGGGGAGCATTAGGTTCTCAATGGGGTATTAATAAAACCATGGCACAAATCCATGCTTTATTAATGGTATCCAACGAACCTGTTTCTATGGAAGATGTAATGGAAGAATTGCAAATTTCTCGTGGTAATGCCAGCATGAATTTACGTGCTTTGATGGATTGGGGAATTGTTTACAAAGAATACAAATCGGGAGAAAGAAGAGAATTCTTTACTGCCGAAAAAGATTTAGACGAACTTGCTGTAAAAATCGCAAGAGAAAGAAGTAAACGCGAAATTAAACCTGCTCTTAAAATATTAAAAGAAGTTTCATCTATTGACTCGAAAGATTCAGCAGAAGAAAAACACTTTGTTGAGCAAACCACCAAGTTGTATGATTTTGTATTAAAGGCAGACAATATGCTTGATAAAATGACAGAATTTAATGAAAACTGGTTGGGACGTTTGGTTCTAAAGATTATGAAGTAAAACCTCAAAACTAAAAAAATTTAATCAAAACTTTCATTTTTTTCTGAAAGTTTAAAATAATAAATAACTATGAAAGCAATAAACTATCTAAATTACTTTTTTGTCAGTTTACCAGTTATACTGGGTATCGCAGGGATTATCCATGAAGTATTCCCTATTTTAGGTATCCTTGCAACAATCATAACAGGCATATTTCAAGTTATTATAGCTATAAAAATGATAATAGATGAACCATATGACAGAAATCTCCAAATCTATATTACAACTGTAATTATATATTTTGCAACATGGTTTGCATTCCCAAAAATCGAATATATACCGATACTAAAACACGGTCTTATATTAATCCCAATACTTCTTGCCATTTATCTTTCAGTAATAATCTATAGAAAAGCAAACCTATGAGCTTCTTAACCGCCGAATGGAAAAATTTAGCATTATTTAATTACGAAGTTGATGCTAAAACATTAGAAAAATATGTTCCTCCAGGAACCAAAATAGATTTATGGAACAACAAATGTTATGTGAGCCTAGTTGGTTTTATGTTTGAGAATACAAAAGTATTAGGCATAAAAGTTCCTTTTCATATCAATTTTGAAGAAGTAAACCTTCGCTTTTATGTAAAACGATTTGAAAATAGACAATGGAAACGCGGAGTCGTATTTATAAAAGAGATAGTCCCGAAAACTGCCATTACTTTTATTGCAAACACATTATACAATGAACATTACCAAACCAATAAAATGGAACATTCTGTTAGCGAAAATGCAGCATCTAAAACGTTTGTTTACCAATGGGAAAACCATAACAAATGGAATTCAATTGAGGTTCAAACTGAAAAACAAAAAACGGAAATAGAATTAAACTCTGAAGCCGAATTTATTACTGAGCATTATTTTGGATATACAAAATACGATAAAAATACCACTTTTGAGTATGAAGTAACTCATCCAAGATGGGAACAACTAGCAATAATCGATTATAAAATAGATGTTGATTTTGAAGATAATTACGGAAAAGATTTTGCTTTCCTGAATCAATCAAAACCACTTTCGACTTTTTTAGCGATTGGCTCTAAGATTACTGTCGAAAACAAGAAAAAAATAAAGTCATGAATGCAAATCTTAATATTATTGGGTACTTCATTTACTTAATAATTACCATTTTCATTATTGTTCGGGTTGGAAAATCCTGTTATAAAAATGGTAACGTGTTCGTTTCTGAACTTATACCCGATCATGAAGATTTATGCCTTCGAATAAACCAGATATTGCTTTTGGGGTATTATCTATTAAATATTGGTTATTGTGCCATGACTTTAATTTCGTGGGAAACAATAATAGCTACCAACCAACTCATAGAAGTAATAGCAACCAAAACCGCACTTATCATATTTATAATCTCAGGATTACATTATGTAAACATCATTATAATAACTAAATACGTTCAGAAATTAATTAATAACTAGTAAATCAAACACCATGGAAACTACAAAAATTTTAGTCGGTTATGCAATCTATTTACCAATAGCACTTTTCCTTACCTATTATGTTTCTAAAACTTTATTCGCAAACGGAAAAATATACATGTTAGACATTTTTAGAGGGAGAGAAGAAATTGCCGATGCAACAAATAAACTTTTTGAAACAGGTTTTTATCTACTTAATCTTGGCTTTGCATTAATGATATTAAGAATAAGCGAAGACATTAGTAACTATCAAATCTTAATTGAAGCTTTAAGTTATAAAATAGGAAGTTTTTCTATTTACCTCGGTTTAATGTTATTCCTTAATTTGTATTTCTTTTTTAGAGGAAAAAGAAAAGCCAGAGAAGCACAACAAGAAGACAGATTAGTTTTAAAAGTTTAATTGATAACCAAACCTAGCAGGTTTTAAAAACCTGTTAGGTTTAATACTTCACAAAATGAGTAAGCTTATTATCGCAGCTGGAACAGGTTTTCTAGGACAAGTTTTAGTCAATCATTTCAAAAATAAATTTGAAGAAATTGTAATTCTCACCCGAGGAAAATCACAAACCATAGATGCAATTAAATACGTTAACTGGAATGCAAAAACTTTTTCTGGTTGGGAAAATGAGCTTGAAGGCGCAACGGCTTTAATTAATCTAGCAGGAAAATCTGTAGATTGTCGTTATACCAAAGAAAACAAAAGAGAAATTCTATTATCTCGAATAGAAAGTACCCGAATTTTAAACAAAGCTATTTTAAATTGTGTAACTCCACCTAAGCATTGGCTAAATTCATCAACAGCTACCATTTATCGATTTTCATTAGATAAAGAAATGGATGAAACTACTGGCGAAATTGGAAATGATTTTTCTATAAATGTAGCTTTATCTTGGGAGAAAGCATTCTTTAAAACAGAAACTCCAAATACATTAAAAACTGCTTTAAGGACCTCAATAGTTTTAGGAAAGAAAGGCGGTGCTTTAATTCCGCTTAAAACCTTAGCCAAAATTGGATTCGGAGGGAAACAAGGAAAAGGAAATCAATTTATTAGTTGGATCCATGAAGACGATTTTGCAAATGCAATAGATTTTATACTCCAAAAAGAAATGATTGGGATTGTTAATCTTGTTTCTCCAAAACCGATTCGTGATGCAGACTTTATGAAGAAACTTCAAAGAAGTATTGGTTTTCCTTTCGGGATCCCACTGAATACATTTCTGCTTAAAATAGGAGCTTTCTTTATTCGAACACAACCCGAATTAGTTTTAAAAAGTCGAAATGTAATTCCGAAAAGGCTTATAGAAAGTGGATTTAAATTTAAGTTCGATAATATAGAAGTTGCTTTTCGAAACCTATTGAATTAAAACTTTGTCAAAACATGAAGCTTTTCCACATGCAAATTTCAACAATCTTGTCATTTCGACAAGGGAGAAATCTTCTCAAGAAGCTCGACAATCAAAGTCAAATATTATTTTCAAAGTTTTAATCTTTGGGGAGTTACTTACGGAGATTTCTCCCTTGTCGAAATGACAAGATTGAGCAAAACACACGATAAATCAATGACAACAATTCATCTTACAACAAAAATAAAAGCACCAAAACAAATCGTCTTTGATAATTCCAGAGATATTGATGTTCACCTACGATCTGCAAGTAAATCAAATGAAAAAGCAATTGCAGGCGTAACAACTGGATTAATAAGTTATAATGAAACTGTAACCTGGCGAGGAAAACACTTTGGGTTTTACTTAACACACAAAAGCCGGATTACTGCAATTAATTTTTACGACTACTTTGTAGATGAAATGGTTGAAGGAAAATTTAAATCATTTAAACACGAACATTTTTTTGAAGAAGAAAATAGGCAAACAATCATGACTGATAAATTACAATATGAAACTCCGTTTGGGATCTTAGGACAATTATTTGATGATTTATTTTTAAAGAAACATTTAATTCAATTCCTTTTAGAACGAAACAAAATCCTAAAAGAAGTATCTGAACAAGGGCAACTAAAGTAAATTCCTTACCTTTATAATTATTATGTAGTGTGAATAATTACTAAAACAATTTTAAAAATAAATATATGTCAGTAAAAACAAAAATTTTATCAGTAGCCTTTTTTGCAATCACATCTATGGGGTTTGCACAAACTAATTGTAAAGAATTGAAAGGATGCGAAAGAAAATTATGTGAATTGAACACAAAATTAGAATACGCTAAGAAAGCTGGAAATCAAAATCAAATTAAAGGTGTTGAAGAGGCAATAGCTCAAACTAAAAAGAACTGTACTACAAAAACAGTTGCCAATGACCTTGACAAAAAAGTAAAAGAAAAACAAAAAGAAGTTAAGGAAAGAACCGATGAGTACAACAAAGCGGTTAAAAATCAAGAATCAAAAGAAAAAATCAACAAGAAAAAGAAGAAATTAGACGAAGCTAAAGCTGAATTAAATAAAGCTCTTGCGGATCAAAAAACGAAATAAGATTTGTCATACATATCCAAGACCCGATGTTAATGCATCGGGTTTTGTGTTTACAGCTATTTTATCCACAAAACACAACCATCAACCACCAAAAAATCGGAATACTTTCTACCCAAAAAGAGGTATAATATTTAGGTCGTTTTTCATTTGCAAAAACAATAAAAAGCGACAAAACAAGAACCATGATTAAATTAATCACCAATTGATTTTTATCAAAATTAGATTTTAAAAACTCCAAAAAATAAAATGGAATCAAAAGTAGTAATCCTAAAACTTTAGTTCGCTTTACTCCTATTTGCTGTGGAACAGTTTGCAAATGCGGATCATCATTTGCTAAATCGATAATCTCAAAAATCAATATAAGTACAAAGACTAAAATGAGACGCTGCACACATTTTAAATAAAAATCGGATGTAAAAGCAATTTCGGCATTTATCAATGGTAAAACCAAAGTAGCTCCAACCCAACAAAGCGCTACAATATATATCTTAACTCCTGCCCAATTTCGGGCATTTTTTCGATTTGGGAAAAAAGGAAGTGTATAAAGTGCTGTAATTGCCAGAATTCCAACCGAAACAATTTGAGTAATCCTCTTTAATTGAAAAAAATAATAACCAACCAATATAAGAGAACAAAAACTAAAAACTGCAATAATTTTTAATTGATTTCCTATTGGTAATCTCTTTACTCGAACCAAGGCATCGTATTTCACAAAATTATAGCCGACAATTGTTCCAAAAAAAACAAATAAAGAGATTGATTCATCATACTCAATACCAAACATATGGAATGTTAAACGCACTAATGCATAACATGATAAAGCAACATGAATACTACTTATGATGTAAAAATTAATTAGTTGCGTAATTACCCTCATAGAACAAAAATAATCAATTATTAAGAAATCAACCCTTTAGTTGTAAATTTCACAAAAATTGCCACTGAAAATAGCAATTAAATTATTATTAATACTTAATTTTGCAGCACTAAAAAACAACACTTTTACTACTATATGAAAACAGATGCTTTTGCTTTAAGACACATTGGGCCAAGAGAAACGGACCATCAACATATGTTGAAAACAATCGGAGTTGAATCTATTGAACAACTCGTTTATGAAACGCTTCCAGATGACATTCGTTTAAAAGCACCATTAAACTTAGATCCTGCAATGACAGAATATGAGTTTTCAAATCACATACACCAATTAGGAAATAAAAATAAGGTTTTTAAATCATATATTGGTTTAGGATACAACCAAGCAATTGTTCCAGCTGTAATTCAAAGAAATGTTTTCGAAAATCCAGGATGGTACACAGCATATACACCTTACCAAGCTGAAATTGCTCAAGGTCGTTTAGAAGCAATTCTTAATTTTCAAACTACAGTTATTGAATTAACTGGAATGGAAATTGCAAATGCATCTTTATTAGATGAAGCAACTGCTGCTGCTGAAGCGATGGCTCTGTTATTTGATGTAAGATCAAGAGATCAAAAGAAAAACGAAATCAATAAATTTTTCGTTTCTGAAGAAATTTTACCACAAACATTATCAGTTTTACAAACTCGTGCAACACCAATCGGAGTTGAACTAGTTATAGGAAATCACGAAACATTCGATTTCTCAACAGCTTATTTTGGAGCAATCCTTCAATATCCTGGAAAACACGGACAAGTTCATGATTATGCAGCTTTCATTGCTAAAGCAAAAGAAAATGAAATAAAAGTTGCTGTTGCAGCTGATATTTTAAGTTTAGCAAAATTAACTCCTCCAGGAGAAATTGGAGCAGCTGTTGTTGTAGGAACTACACAACGTTTTGGAATTCCGTTAGGATATGGCGGACCACACGCTGCTTATTTTGCAACAAAAGACGAATACAAGCGAAGCATGCCAGGACGTATCATTGGAGTAACAATTGATACTAACGGAAACCGTGCTTTACGTATGGCATTACAAACACGTGAGCAACATATAAAACGTGATAAAGCAACTTCAAACATTTGTACTGCACAGGTATTATTATCTGTAATGGCAGGAATGTATGCAGTATATCACGGACCAAAAGGATTGCAATATATTGCAGACAAAGTTCATGCTGCAACTGCAACTCTTGCAAATGAATTAAAAAAGCTAGGAGTAGAACAAACCAATACTGCATTCTTTGATACAATCGTAGTAAAAGCCGATGCTAAAAAAGTACGTACAATTGCAGAACAAAACGAAATTAACTTTTACTACATCGACGATAACACAATTTCTATTTCATTAAATGAAACAGTAAGTGTAGCTGAGGTAAACGAAATCATTTCAGTTTTTGCTACTGCTACAAATCAAAAAGCAACAGCAATTGATAGCTTAACTAATACAAATCATTTCCCAGAGCATTTAAAAAGAACATCATCATTTTTACAACATGATGTTTTCAACAAATACCACTCAGAAACAGCTTTGATGCGTTACATCAAAATGTTAGAGCGTAAAGATTTAGCTTTAAATCATTCGATGATTTCACTAGGTTCTTGTACGATGAAGCTAAACGCAGCTGCTGAAATGTTACCATTAAGTAACCCACAATGGAACAACATTCACCCTTTTGCTCCTCTTGATCAAGCACAAGGATACCAAGAAATGTTGAAAAAACTAGAACAGCAATTAAACGTTATTACCGGATTTGCTGGAACTACTTTGCAACCTAACTCTGGTGCACAAGGAGAATATGCAGGACTTATGGTTATTCGTGCGTACCACCAATCAAAAGGAGATCACCATAGAAACATTGCTTTAATTCCATCATCGGCACACGGAACAAATCCTGCTTCGGCTGCAATGGCTGGAATGAAAGTTATTGTTACAAAAACTTTGGAGAACGGTAACATCGACGTAGAAGATTTACGTGAAAAAGCAATTCTACATAAAGATAATCTATCTTGTTTAATGGTAACTTACCCTTCTACACATGGAGTTTACGAAAGTGCTATTAAAGAAATTACTCAATTAATCCACGATAACGGTGGTCAGGTTTATATGGATGGTGCAAATATGAATGCTCAAGTAGGATTAACAAATCCTGCTACAATTGGAGCTGACGTTTGTCACCTAAACTTACACAAAACTTTTGCAATCCCTCACGGTGGTGGTGGACCAGGAGTTGGACCAATTTGCGTTGCTCCACAATTAGTTCCATTTTTACCAGGGAACCCAGTTATTGCAACAGGAGGAGATCATGCAATTACAGCTATTTCTGCTGCTCCATGGGGTTCAGCTTTAGTTTGTCTAATTTCTTATGGATACATCTCTATGTTAGGAGCTGAAGGTTTAAAAAGCGCTACTCAGCATGCTATTTTAAATGCTAACTACATCAAAGAAAAATTAAGTGGTCATTACGATACTTTATACTCTGGAGAGATGGGTCGTGCAGCTCACGAAATGATTCTAGAATGTCGTCCATTTAAACAAAAAGGAATTGAGGTTACTGATATCGCAAAACGTCTAATGGATTACGGTTTCCATGCACCAACGGTTTCTTTCCCAGTAGCAGGAACTTTAATGATTGAACCTACTGAAAGTGAAAACTTAGAAGAATTAGATCGTTTTTGTGAGGCTATGATTTCTATTCGTAAAGAAATTGAAGCTTCAACAATCGAAGATAAAAATAATGTCTTAAAAAATTCACCACATACATTAGCAATGCTTACTACAGATGTTTGGGATTTTCCATACACAAGAGAACAAGCGGCTTTTCCATTAGATTATATTGCTGAAAACAAATTCTGGCCAACTGTACGCAGAGCCGATGATGCTTTTGGAGATAGAAATTTGGTTTGTAGCTGTGCTCCTATTGAAGCATATATGGAAGAATAAAAATAAAAACAAATCTTACAAATGCCTCGATTAATCGAGGCATTTTTTTTTATCCTGTAAAATACCTATAAAAATAAATTTTCAAGCCAGCACAAATTAATTCACAAAAACACAATAAACAACACAAATAATCAGAATATAAACAAATATTTTAACGAAAGATAAATTATTTCATAATTATATGCACGCATAGTAAATATTATAGTTGTAATTATAATATTATTTCTAAATTAGCCTAAATTATTAGGAAAACTGCGTAATGAAAATAAAAATAACTGGAATAGGAAGTTATATTCCACAAAAAGAAATAAGGAATACAGATTTTAACGAACATGTATTTTTAAATGAAGACGGAACTCCTTTTGGTTACCCAAATGAAGTTGTCATCAATAAGTTCAAAGGAATAACAGGTATTGAAAACAGACGTTATGCAGAAGACAAATATACATCTTCCGATTTAGCCTATTTTGCTTCACAAAAAGCAATAGAGAATGCTAATATCGATCCAGAAACGCTTGATTACATCATTTTCGCACACAATTTTGGCGATGTAAAATACGGAACAACTCAATCTGACATATTACCGAGTTTAGCGACACGCGTAAAAAATAAATTAGGAATTAAGAATCCAAAATGTGTTGCATATGACATTCTTTTTGGATGTCCAGGATGGATTGAAGGCGTGTTACAAGCTAATGCTTTCATTAAATCTGGCATGGCAAAACGTTGCTTAGTAATTGGAGCCGAAACGCTTTCTAGAGTTGTAGATGATCATGACAGAGATTCTATGATTTATTCAGATGGAGCTGGCGCATCAGTTATCGAAGCTTCTGATGATGAAACTGGTTTATTATCATACGAAAGTGCCACTTTTGCAAATGATGAAGCCGGATATTTATTTTTCGGAAAATCATACAATCCCGATTTAGATCCTGATACCAAATACATAAAAATGTATGGCCGTAAAATATATGAATTTGCTTTAAGCCAAGTTCCTGCAGCTATGAAAAGCTGTTTAGACAAAAGCGGTATTGCAATTGATGATGTCAAAAAAATTCTGATTCACCAAGCAAACGAAAAAATGGACGAAGCTATAATTCATCGTTTTTATAAACTACATGGCAAAACTCCTCCAGAAAACATCATGCCTATGTGTATTCATGATTTAGGAAATAGCAGTGTAGCAACAGTTCCAACCCTTTACGATTTACTATTGCAAGGAAAAATAGAAAATCATGAAATCAACAAAGGTGATGTTATCATATTTGCTTCAGTTGGAGCAGGAATGAATGTTAACGCATTTGTATACAGACATTAATTCGTTTTCATGAATTAACCAGTCACAGTTTACAATATGCTAAACTAATTACTCGACTGAAAACTAAAAAAGTCCGCATTTTAAAATGCGGACTTTTTAGTATATTTGCACCCTAATTAAAACTAAGAACGAGAGATTGCTTCGTTCCTCGCAATAACTATGTACGAAAAAACATTTCCGAATAAACGATTCAAACATACTTTAGAATTTCTAAAAAAGCATATCACAACATCCGAAACCGTTTTAGACTTAGGAGTTGAAAATCCGTTTTCAAAGATCATGAAAGCTGAAGGTTTTAAGGTAAAAAATACCACAGGAGAAGATTTAGATATCGACCAGACAGTATTTTCTATCGAAAAACAAGATGTGGTTACCGCTTTCGAAATCTTCGAACATTTGCTAAATCCATTCACTATTTTAAACGAAATAAAATCAGATAAACTATTCATCTCGATTCCTATGCGTTTATGGTTCTCACCAGCATATCGTAGTAAAACAGATATGTGGGACAGGCACTACCACGAATTTGAAGATTGGCAATTAGATTGGCTTCTTGAAAAAACAGGCTGGAAAATAATCGACAGACAAAAATGGACCAATCCAGTAAAGAAAATCGGAATCCGTCCTTTATTGCGAAGCTTTACAAATAGATACTATATTGTTTACGCAGAAAGAAAATAATTTTCAGTATCAGTTTTCAGTTTATTAAATATGAAATATTACATTGTTATACCGGCACATAACGAGCAAGAATATATTGGTTTAACGTTGCAGTCATTAATTTCGCAAACCGTTTTACCAAAAAAAGTTGTTGTAGTCAATGACAATTCTACCGATAAAACGGAAGAAATTGTATTGAATTATGCCAAAGAAAATCCATACATCTCATTGGTTAACAAAACCTCGAGTGCTATACATTTGCCAGGAAGCAAAGTAATCCAAGCATTTCACAAAGGGTTTGAAACACTCGACGAGGATTATGATATCATTGTAAAATTAGATGGAGATTTAATTTTTCCTCCAAACTATTTCGAAACTGTTATTTCTCACTTTCAATCCGATCCAAAAATCGGAATGGCAGGAGGTTTTTGCTACATAGAAAAAAATGGAGATTGGATATTAGAAAATCTAACCGACAAAGATCATATTCGTGGTGCACTAAAAGCCTATCGAAAAGAAACTTTTCAACAAATTGGAGGCCTAAAACCCTCAATGGGCTGGGACACAGTAGACGAATTGCTTTGTAAATATTACGATTGGAAAATAGTTACCGATTCTTCTTTACACGTAAAACACCTTAAACCAACTGGTGCTAATTACAGCAAAACAGCACGTTATAAACAAGGTGAAGCTTTTTATACTTTAGGCTATGGTTTTTGGATCACTGCAATTGCATCTGCAAAACTAGCAATGATGAAGAAAAGACCTTTTCTATTCTTTGATTACATTAAAGGATTTTTGAAAGCAAAAAAAGCAAAAACACCATTATTGGTAACCGATGCACAAGCAAAATTCATTCGAAATTATCGTTTGAAAAAAATGAAAGAAAAGCTTTTTTAGTTCAAGCAATCAAAAAAACTATAAAATCTAAACCGTAAACTGGCAACTATTTTCGTAATTTAGCCCATATTCGTAAAAACTATGATGCTCATTCGTTATTTATCCCAAATAGGAAGATACTTCTTGATGCTTAAAGAAATTTTCAATAAACAAACCAAATGGTCTGTTATGAAGAAACTAATCTTTAAAGAAATTGATGACTTAATTATTGATTCCCTTGGTATTGTTTGTTTCATTTCATTCTTCGTAGGAGGAGTTGTTGCAATTCAAACCGCATTAAACTTAACAAATCCATTAATTCCAAAATACTTAATTGGTTTCGCAACCAGACAATCCGTTATTTTAGAATTTGCCCCAACATTTATCTCTGTTATTATGGCAGGAAAAATGGGCTCTTTCATCACATCGAGTATAGGAACTATGCGAGTAACCGAGCAAATTGATGCGCTGGAAGTTATGGGGGTCAATTCATTAAACTACCTGGTTTTTCCAAAAATAATTGCTTTACTACTATATCCTTTTGTAATCGGAATTAGTATGTTCTTAGGAATTTTTGGTGGTTGGCTAGCTGGAGTTTATGGCGGTTTTACGACCAGTGATGATTTTATAATGGGAGCACAAATGGAATTTATTCCGTTTCATATTACTTATGCTTTTATTAAAACGATAATATTCGCCATGCTATTGGCAACTATTCCATCTTTTCATGGCTATTATATGAAAGGTGGTGCACTAGAAGTAGGAAAAGCAAGTACAGTAGCATTCGTTTGGACATCTGTATCTATTATCCTTTTTAATTATATACTAACACAATTGTTATTAGGCTCATGATAGAAGTAAAAAATATAGAAAAATCATTTGGCGACAGCAAAGTACTTAAAGGCGTTTCGACCGTATTTGAAACTGGAAAAACAAACCTAATCATTGGGCAAAGTGGATCAGGAAAAACGGTGTTATTAAAAAGTTTATTAGGTATTCATGCTCCAGATTCTGGAACAATTGAGTTTGATGGTAGAGTTTATTCAGAACTAGATCCAGATGAAAAAAGAGAATTACGTACCGAAATCGGAATGGTATTTCAAGGAAGTGCCTTATTTGATTCCATGACGGTTGCCGAAAACGTTGCTTTCCCTCTTAAAATGTTCACGACAGATACTGGATCTAAAATTCAAGACCGTGTTGATTTCGTTTTAAAAAGAGTAAATCTAATTGATGCACATAAAAAATTACCGTCGGAAATTTCTGGAGGAATGCAAAAACGTGTCGCAATTGCTCGTGCTATTGTAAATAACCCTAAATACTTATTTTGTGATGAACCAAACTCTGGTTTAGATCCAAATACTTCGACTTTAATTGATAACTTAATTAAAGAAATCACCGAAGAATATAATATCACAACCGTAATTAATACGCATGATATGAACTCGGTGATGGAAATCGGAGAGAATATTTTATTCTTAAAAAATGGTGTAAAAGAATGGCAAGGAACAAAAGAAGAGATTTTTATAACTGATAATAAAGCTATTGTAGAATTTGTTTATTCATCAAATTTATTCAAAAAAGTAAGAGAAGCTTATTTAAAAGGATAACCTTTCGATAAAATTCTAAAATAAATTACAAGCCATTTAGAAATTAAGATAATTTTAAGATTCAGTTCTTAAACTTAATTTCTAAATGGCTTTCTTTTTTACCAATAAAACTAGCTTTTTACTGGCAATAACTCTACTTCAGCATTTGGATTAAAAAGATAAGTCCTCCCGGAGCTTATTTCGAGACATTCAAAACGCTTGGTCCTAACGGCCATCTTCTTAAAAACTTTCCCATTATGGATCCTAAAAACGCTTCCAAATGGTATTTCAAAAATATAATTCTTATCGTTTTCTTTGTCATATTGTTTTAAAGCCAATGACAATGTTGCATCAGTGTCGCTACTTGCTGTAGGATTTTTAAAATGTTTGGCTAACAATGGTAATAAATGACTCGGAAAAATCTCCGGTCGTATAAATGGAACCATTAACCGCTGGAAAGAATATTTCCATTCATCTCCATGAGGTTTAATATTTCTTCCAAATTTCTCGAAGGCTACCAAATGAGAAATTTCATGAATTAGTGTAATCAAAAACTTGTATTTATTTAAGCTAGAATTCACAGTAATTTCATGTTTACCGCTTGGCCCTTTTCTATAATCACCATGACGTGTCTGACGCTCATTTACGATTTTCAGATGAACTTGATTGGCAACAATCAAATCAAAAACAGGGTTCACTGCATGTTCAGGTATATATTTAGCTAAAGTTTGGCTCAAAACAATTTAATTATGAATTATAAATTACTAGTTATAAATTCTTATTTGTGATTACGATATATCGCTTATTACTTTCACTCAAAACTTATAACTTATAATTTGTTTACGGATTCGTAGAAGAAACCTCCAACACTTTTCCGTTAAAATATTTATTCCCATTAAGGGTAAAATCGTAAATGTATGTTGCCATTCCCTCTGCCGAAATTGGTGCCTGATATCCTGGAAAAGCTTCTTGCAACATTTCTGTTTGAACAGAACCTAATGCCAAAACATTAAATGAGATTCCTTTTTCTTTGTATTCTTCAGCCAATAATTCTGAGAGTGTAATTACGGCTCCTTTACTAGAACTATACGCTGCAAGTCCTGCAAATTTAAGACTACCGCGAACACCTCCAATAGAACTTATTGTTACCACATGACTTCCTTTTTGAAGATATGGCAAACAAACTCTAGTTAAATTGGCTACTGCAAAAACATTTACTTTATAAATATTTTCAAAATCGGCCTGAGTAGTTTCTGCAAAAGGCTTTAAAAGCAAAGCTCCAGCATTATGCACCAATGCATCTACTTTTTTCCAAGTCGAAGAAAGAAATTCGTCTACTTTGTATAATTCAGACTCATCAGATAAATCAATAGAAAGACAAGTCACATTAGAATGTTCCAAAAGCAATTGAGGAATTTTTCTTGAAATTGCCAATACCTGATGTCCAGCATTTGCAAATTGCAAAGCCAATTCATAACCTATCCCCCTGCTCGTACCTGTGATAATAATATTTTTCATCTGGCAAAAATAAGGAAAACCAATAAAAAAGCATAGCTTATTTAGTCATGATAATCTCTTTTGTTGGAGAACTTGCCATATGCGTCACCGCAGGCAAAAATTCTTGAATAAATGAAGTCATATGTGGTACATCCATCACTTTAAATTCATCCGAAACATGATGGTAGAACTCAAAATTTTCGAAATCAAATGTACTTATAGATTGGCAAGGAGCATTAAATGCTTCGTAAAAAGGAAAATTATCTGATCTGAAAAACAATTTGTATTCGGCTTCTTTGGGTAAAAACCCAATAGTTTTATCTCCAGTATATTCATTGATTTTTGTTGCCATATTCGATTTATCAAAACCTGTAATATAAGCTAAAAAATCACGCTTCATTGGCACACCAATCATTTCGATATTTAACTGAGTATATAAATTAAAGTTTTGGCTTTTAAGTTTTTTAGCCAAATGTTTAGAACCCAAAAGTCCCTTTTCTTCTCCTGCAAAAAATACAAATAACACACTTCTTTTATTCGATTTCGTTTGACTAAAATACTTAGCCATTTCAGCAACTGCTACAACTCCAGACGCATCATCATTAGCACCATTATTTATAAAATCGCCATTAAGCCCTTTTTTATCAATACCAATATGATCATAATGTGCACTTAAAATCACAAATTCTTTTTTCAAACTAGGATCTGTTCCTTCTAAATATCCAACTATATTATATGCTGGGGCTTTAAACGTAGATAAAGTATCTCGATAAGAAGAAAAATAAGGTTTCACATTATTACTCTTAAAAAAATCTTCTAGATAAACAGCTGCTTTTTCAATTCCTTTTGTTCCAGTTTCCCTACCTTCTAATTCATCTGAGGAGAGATATTTTAAAGCCGAAGATACTTCACTCTCTTTTACTTTATAATCAATTACTAATTTTGGATTTGACTGCGTTGCTTCGATTGCAACTTGTGTATTGGTTTTACACGCAAAAAAAATAAACGGAAATAAAAAGAATAGTTTTTTCATTACTGTGGTTTGATTTAGCTAAGTTTTAAGCTTTACATTAAAATATTTATTATACACTTTAAAAGTCTGAACACCTGCCAAGACAATAAAAAACAACGGAATAAGAATTGACATCACATAGTTAAAAACATATAATGTATTCTTAAAAATGAGTTGCAATATTAAAATAAGGCTTAGCATTCCTAAAAAAACTCCAATTAAAGTTCCTGCAATATAATAATATTTATAATTCTTTTCTATAGAAATAAAATTCTCATTTATTAAATACAAATTCCACCCAGTCCAGAAAGGCAATTGCAAAAAATTAAAACAATTAAGTAAAACTCCAATAACAAAAGGAGAATACATTATATTTCTCTCTATGAAACTATCGTTATTTATAGTTGTATCAGCATGAGCATAAAATGAATAAGACAGAATCAGCATGAAAGCAATTGCAAAAAAGTCTATCCCTTTCATTAATTTTCTATTATTCACCAGCTGTTTTGCAAATAATAGCGTAAAGTAAATAACGAATGATTCTACAAAAATGATCCCTAACAGAAACAAAAACAAATTATGAAATCCTGTTTTATTATAGATTTCAAATCCAACTAAGTTTAGATATCCAAGCGGAATTGAGCCTAAAAAACTAACCACAAAACCTACCGAAATATTCTTAATCCGTTTCATCGTTTCAAAAATTTACGATTTTATTACTTTGTGCCAAGTGCAATCGATATTCATTTATTCCAGTTTTATAAGCCAAATACGGCACTCCTTTTTGGTGATTTGCAATACTTATTTCATACATATAAGTAATATGTCTCGCGAGTTCTTTCCATGCAAACCATAAGGAATGCTTTGGGTCATAAATATGCGTTGGTTCACTCGCTGCTCCATTTAATTCAACAATCGAAAAGTTTTCTCCTCGTTCTAATTCTTCTAAACTATTGTACATGATATCAAATCTCCCAAAATAAAACTCTGGAATTTGCATACAAATAGCATTAATTGTTTGAGTAAGTTTAGGAGTAATCCAGTGGCTTCCATCTAAAAATTTTGCCCCTCTGGCATGGTTCCCAAAAGGCATTAAATTAAGCTGTTCACCTGTAGGCAAAACTCGTTGTAATGATGTACCGTATTCTTTTCTTAAAGCATCAAGTTGTAGCTTATATCTAGGAACTTCATTTATTAACTCTTCGATAGTTGCAACGCCATTACCAATGACTATCAGAAATTCTTTAGAAACAATTCCTGTAATTTTACCTGTTTTATCATTGGGGTGACGAACATAGAATATTCCAATTTCATTTTCAAATGGAATTATATCCTGCAATAAAAAATCAAAATTTGCTTTTGTCGCATATTCCTTCAACTCCTCAACAGATTTAATTTTTTTCACACCTGAGCCTCGTAACCCTATATCTGGTTTTGCGATTAATGGAAACCGAATTTCTTTTTCTACAATTGCAGCTACAATATCTAACAGAACAGATTTCTCCTTAATTAAAACAGTTTTAGGATAATATTTTTTTGGAATCAAATCATAAATTGCTTTTTTGCTTTCCATCATAAATCCACCGTTTTTAATTCTCGGATTAGATGCATTAAAGAAAAATATTGACTTTGCTTTGATGGCATAAAAACCCCAAAGAAAATAAATAGGTATATACAAAATCTGAAATGGCCAATATTCCCAATTGCCGATTTTATGAAAAAACAGTTTCATCCTTTATAGTTTTAAATTGTAATAAATGATGTTAGGTAGTCGAGATTTATAATTAAATCATAATACCCTAGCGTCACTTTATTCTTTTCGACTACAGTTTGAGTAATACTCAATGTTTTTAATTTGTTGTCACGATTAATAACTAATCCGTTTTCTTTATTATCTTTTTCAGTGTATCTATGAAAGTCTAGCATTTCTAATGCTGAAATTTCATCTTTACCTGTTAAGAATGAAGCAAACCAGCTGGCTCTTTTCTCTCTTATTTCTTCTGAATATAGAGTAACAGAAGACCAAATATGATTTTCATTCGCATTCAACTCTATCGTTTCTTTTTGAAAACCATCCCAACGCAACTGAAAAAGCTTGTTTTTCTCATATAAAACCAATGTAAAAGGTTCAATATTTTCTAAATTTATTACACTCCAAAAGTCTTTTGGTGATTTGTGTTCTATAATATCCAAAACAATTAATCCACGACTTTTTCGATAAGGTAATTTAACTTCATGTTTTACTGAAGCACCATTTAAGAGCACCAAAGCTGTTCCTTCATCGTCTAATACGTACCAAGTACCTCCTGCTTTTGAATCTTTTGGAAAAATCAAATGCTTCCCTTTTCTAATATAATTCTTAGGCGGAATCGCACTAAGTCGCACCACTTTTTCATCCCGATTAGAAGTCAGAATAATTTTTCCTTTACTATTTACAAAAGTTACTGTACACATTGTTTTCTATATTCGATTGTAGAACGTGCTACACCAAAATTTTTATCTAATACAACATTATCACACTGAAAAAGAGCCACTTTTATCAACGCTTGATGATGGATGCAATGTTCTAAGTTGTACAATAACTCTCTATAATAATTACTCTGGATTCTGAACGTAAGACCGTTAATATTCTGTTCCAAATAAATTATTTTATTATCACTTTTTAAACCTGATTTTACATCAAGAACGAATTGTTTCGCAAATTGTATTTTCGTCTCAATCCTTTTATCACGTTCTCTATTATCATAATTTAAAATACCAGAATCGTAACTATTTTCAAGACATTGAAACATTTCAAGAATATGTCGGATATGCTCTCCAATGCTTGAATCACTTAGAACTCCGTAAGGTTTTGAATATTCTTTATCCGACAATTGATCTAACAAATTTGTTAACTCATCTAAACTGTGCTTTATTGATTTTAACAACATGACGATTTCATTTTAAAAGGGTAAGTATTTTATTTCTATTTAGATAAAGTAATCCCAAACAACAAATTAATGTAGTTAGAGCAAGCCAAAAAAGGAGCCCTCCATCACCTTTAACTTCAATTCCTAAAACAAATAAATGCGAAAGAATAGCACCAATCATAATACCACATCCGCCTAAAGCTCCTAGCCACGTTGTTTTAGGAATTAAAGTTAGAATCGCAACAACCAATTCAGCAATTCCAGTTCCAATTCTTCCATAAGGTTCAACCTCTAAAGTCGAGAAAATATAAATACTCTCAGGTGCACCGGTAAACTTAAAATACAAAGTCTGCAATAGAATTGCTGAAGCAATTATTCTTAGAATCCAAGCTATGTGTTTCGTTTTCATCCTTAATTATTTATATATCCTCTTCCAATTATTCTCTGCTTTTGCTTTTAAATTTATTTCATCTTCATTCCATCTTTTCAAAGTATTATTAAAAAAAGCATTGTAAAATAAATAGAGTTTCTCATCAATGATTTTAAACGTTTCAGGATTTATTTTAACCTTATCTCCCGAATCTCCCATTGCAAAAGCGCACCATCCACCAAATTGTGGTTCAAATACCGTAGGATTTTTGATAAAAACATCTTTATTTGTAGCCGATGAGAATTTATAAGTAACTCCCATATAAGATGTTTTAAAATCATCTTTACCTTTTATAGCTTTATTTTGCTTAAAATAAGCCACAGGATCATAACCTTGTATAGCAACTTTATTATCTAAATTAAACTGAGTAATTCTTTTCGCATCATTTTGTGAAAACATAGTAATCGATACTAAAACAAACACTATTGCAACTATCTTTTTCATCTTACTTTATTTTAAGTTTTTTGCAACTGCAACCAATAATTCAGTAGATATGCGGTGTTTAAAATCTGGTGCTATATATTCAAATTGAATCTCTCCTTCTTTATTTAAAATAAAGACTGAAGGTACTGGTAAGAATAACTTATTACCTCCATTAGAATGTACGTTTAAAATTAATTTATAGTTTTCTGGAGCTTCAAAAACAATTCCCATTGCCTTTGCTAATTCTCCTTTGCTATCAGAAAGCAACAAATAATTCAGTTTATCTTTTTCTTCAGTGATTTTTAAATTATTAGACGAGTCAGAACTTATAGCGATAATTTGATATCCTAAATCCAATAGTTGTTTTTCGGCTTCAGCCAAAGCTGATAAATGAGCATTGCAGTAAGGACACCACCCGCCACGATAGAAAACTAAAATTGTTTTCTTCTTTTTAAATAAATCTAAAAGAATAATATCTTTATTCTCTGATGATTTTAAAGTAGTATTTGGAATTTTTTCACCTATTAATAAAGGTGAAATATCCGTTGCCAATTTGGGCATCATGCTTTGAGCATGTATTATTGAGCTTATTGCCACTAAAGCAATGCAAATTATTTTTTTCATAGTCTTACATTTTAATAATGTAAAGCTACTTCGGTATTGCAAACCAAAATGTCGGCTAGATTACAGTTCTAATAAAATAATTATAATTTAGTAATATCCTGTATTATAATTTCTTTTCGATTGTAAATTAAAAGCTTATTTGTTTCTAATTCATTAATCAATTGAGTTGCCGTTTGTCTTGAAGTACAGATAATTTGTGCAATATCGTTTTGAGTTAAATAATTCTCGATTGTTACTAAGTTTCCAGCCTTCACTCCTTCTTTTTCAGCCCAATCTTTTAAGAACTGAATCAATCTCGTTCTGGCATCTTTAGAAATTAAGTTGGAGTAGTTATTTTTGATACGTTTCATCTTCAGCCCAACAAATTTTGTATATGATAGTGCTAAACTCGGATTTCGCAATAATAAATCCTCAAAATCCGACATTAAAAAACTACAAATAGAAACATCTTCTGAAAGCACTTTTGCATATTCATTTGCTTCCTTATCAGTCTCTAAAGTCAGTTCACCAAACAGATCTCCTTTCTGAATAATATCTTTTATAGTTTCATTTCCTTGTTCATCAACTGCAACAATTTTGATATTTCCTTTCTTCAATAAGAAAATACGAGGCAAATCAGAAGAAGAGAAATAAATAATCTCCCCTTTTTCTGCTTTTTTAAAACCTGTAATGATACACAATTGTTTTATTTGTCCATAACTTAATGTCCGGAACAATTTGTGATCACGCAAATACCAATATTTTAAATCTTCGTACATAATATCCAATCTAGGATTGTAAATGTAATTAATTTTAAATTTTAAAAACAAAACCCTTTCGAAGTCATATTATCGAAAGGGTCGTTGATCTTAATTAAATTAAAAGATTATCCAGCAATAACTGCTCTTGAAATTACTATTTTTTGAATTTCTGAAGTTCCTTCATAAATCTGAGTAATTTTTGCATCACGCATAAAACGTTCTACATGATATTCTTTTACGTATCCGTTTCCACCATGAATTTGCACAGCCTCTACTGCAGTATCCATTGCCACTTGCGAAGCAAATAATTTAGCCATAGCACCGCTTACATCGTAATTGTTATGTTGATCTTTATCCCAAGCTGCTTTCATACAAAGATGACGGGCTGCTTCAATATTTACCGCCATATCTGCTAATTTAAAAGCGATTGTTTGGTGGTTGCAAATTTCAGTTCCAAAAGCTTTACGCTCTTTTGAATATTTAAGTGCTAATTCATAAGCTCCAGAAGCTATTCCTAATGCTTGAGAAGCTATTCCGATTCTTCCACCTGCTAAGGTTTTCATAGCAAACTTAAATCCAAATCCATCTTCACCGATTCTGTTTTCTTTTGGCACTTTTACATCACTAAACATTAATGAATGCGTATCTGAACCACGAATTCCCATTTTTTGCTCCTTAGGACCAACAGAGAAACCTGGCATATCTTTAGTCATGATTAAAGCATTTATTCCTTTATGCTTCAATTCTGCATGAGTTTGTACAATTACAATATATACTGAAGCAGTGTTACCATTAGTAATCCAGTTTTTTGTACCGTTTACCAAATAATGGTCACCCATATCAATTCCTGAAGTCTTTTGTGATGTAGCATCACTTCCTGCTTCTGGCTCGCTTAAGCAAAAAGCACCGTGAATTTCTCCCGAAGCTAATCCTGGTAAATATTTTTGTTTTTGTTCTTCGGTACCAAAAGCTTGAAGTCCCCAACAAACTAATGAATTATTTACCGACATAACTACAGAAGCCGAAGCATCAACTTTCGAAATCTCTTCCATTGCAATTACGTACGAAGTCGTATCTAAACCACTTCCTCCGTATTTAGGATCTACCATCATTCCCATGAATCCTAGTTGTCCCATTTTTTTTATTTGTTCCGTAGGGAAAATTTGCTTTTCGTCTCTTTCTATCACACCTGGCAATAATTCGTTTTGAGCAAAATCTCTAGCGGCTTGTTGTATCATTAAGTGCTCTTCGGTAAGATTAAAATCCATAGTATTATAAAATAAAAGTTGCTTTTTGTTAAAAAAATATATTCAAAGGTAATTTTTTATACTGAAATTTTCAATATTGGCAAGCATTTTTGAGTAAGGAAAACAGCTCACTATATCGTTATCGTAATAATATCAAGGACTTTGCTTCAAAACAACTTTTCAGTAATAATTAATTTTACGTTAATACGCGCCAAATTAGCTTTCGAAATACTTAAAACACAACCATTTTTTGCATAAAAAAACTACGTCCTTTCTATAAAAATACTCAAAAATCACATCAATTCAAAAATAACAAAAGACTACTCTAGATAATTCCACTTCATAACCAATCTAGAATTTATTAATAATATGATTTTTCTCGTAACAACATATCGAAAGTAATTAGTAAAAATACGATTCAATACTTTATAGAAATATAAGTTTGGAGAAAGACAGAAGTAGATCTGAAGGATTATATTACTAAAACACCAATATTAGTAAGCCACTAATAACCAAATAGGTAGTTTTCAAATGGACATTTTCTTACACAAGAGATTTTCTCAATAAAAACACTATTTTTTTTTAAAAAAGACAGGAAATAAAAGTATTTTTGCTAAAACTGCACAAATAACATAAATATGAGAAATTATTTACTATTACTTATTGTAATTTTAGTGTTACCATTTTCAAGCGTTACAGCTCAAAAATCTTTTAATATTGATGGTGTTGTAGTACCTAGAACAATGCAATTTCAAAGTAAAACCTTATCATTAAATGGTGCTGGTGGTAGATCAAAAATGTGGTTAGAAGTATATGTTCAAGCTTTATATTTATCCCAATTGAGTCAAGATCCCCAATTTATTATTGATAGTGACACCGAAATGGCTATTCGAATCGAAATTACTTCATCAATGGTATCGTCTAACAAATTAACAAAGGCAATGAATAGTGGTTTCGAAAAATCAGCTGGAGACAATTTAGAAGCATTACGTCCCAGAATCGAACAATTTAAAAGTTACTTAAGTGACGAAATAACACAAAAGGATGTTTTTAAACTTATATATTCTCCAATTGATTCGTCTGTATGGGTATTCAAAAATGATATTTTAAAGGGAAAGGTAGAAGGATTTGATTTCAAAAAAGCGCTCTTCGGAATTTGGTTATCTGATAAACCTGCTGATGAAAAATTGAAAAATCAATTATTAGGAAAATAATTTTCAATACTATCTAGTTTAAAATATCAAACAAATTATTGAACAATATTGTAATAGAAAAAGAACAGTAAAGAAAATTTTTCTAAGACATACTAACTAAAATAATTATACTAACCAGCTTTAATTTTTAATCTAAAATTATTTCCAAAAAGACAAAAACCATATTTGTAAGACAAAATAACAATTAAATATTTTTTTCGTATTTTTTTTATTACAAATTATTTGTTAAATTTAAATATACCCAAGTTCAAAAATAAAACTGGCTTCGCTACCTATTAGCGAAGCTTTTTTTATGGCTAAAAGAGTAATCCTAAATACAAACTCATTTAACGATAAAAATCTAAATCCGTACATTAACTACTGATAATAAGAATATTAATTCTAAAAAAAACAATATTCTAATGCACAATCTACAAAACAAAAAAATTTAAATAAAAAAATGATATAGAAAAAGTAACTTCTCACTAGCAAAACAACAATTATATAAAACACTGATTACTGGTAAGTTAAACAAAACTAAAAATTCTATAAAGGTTAAGATATTTGAGTTAAAAATAAGTATATTCACATAAAAACACACAATTAAACATATTTTTGTAAGAAATAAGATAAATTACAAAATATGAAAAAAAATTTAACGTTACTTATACTAATTTCTACTTTGCAATTCGCAACTATTTCCGCACAAAAAACTTTTACCGTAGAGAGTGTTGTACTACCAAGAACAATCCAATTTAAGAATACAACTTTATCATTGAATGGTGCTGGTGGAAAATCAAAAATCTGGTTAGGATCATGTGTACAATCATTGTATTTATCACAGTTGACTCAAGATCCTGAATATATTATAGATGGTGATATTGAAATGGCAATCCGCATAGATATAACCTCTACGATATCACCTTCAACCAAATTAACAAAACTAATATATGACCATTTTAAAAAATCTGCTGGAAATAATCTTGAACTCTTGAGATCGAGACTAGAAGAATTAGATAATATACTTAGTGGGGAAATGAGACAAAAAGATGTTTTTAAATTTATTTACTCTCCTATTGATCCTACTATATTTGTCTATAAAAACGATGTATTAATAGGGGAAATTCAAGGGACTCATTTCAAAAAAGCCTTTTTCGGAATTTGGCTATCTGACGAAGCTGCTGATAAAAAATTAAAAAATCAATTATTAGGAAAATAATCCTCACTTTCTGACAAAACAAACATCAATCTAATAAGATTCTATTATAACAAAATTACAAGTCTAATTACTCAAAAATTGTGTCTTTATATATTACAATCAAAAACATTTAGCAAGAGCAAATGATTTATTATTTTATCTAAAAGTATCCTAAAAAAAATCATAATTCAAATTTGTAAGATAAAACATATTAGGTTAAATTAAATTTAGTAGCTTTTATTTTACAAATAAATAGTTAATTACAGAATAATTAAAGTAGATTTGACATATCACATACACAAACACAAAAAAAGCAGCTTATTTCAAATATAGCAATACATGACTCCTTATAAACTTCTAATAATTTTTCAGTTTTATTCGCTAAAACCAACAACATTACACACTGAAAACAAGATAATTACAACAAAAAAACACAACTATCCCATTTAGGAGTTATATCTTAAAATGGAAAATTAAAAGGGTTCAATAAATTAAATAACCGAGGCTAAAAAACCTCACTTAACAATAATCTAAAAAAACTAACCAACTAATAATATGAACTTTAACTAAAACAAAAAACATTCTTAAATAAGTCACTTTTATCAAAAAGACAGCTTAATCACCCATGGAATATAGAAATTAGGGGTATTTTTGTAAAAATCACAAAATTTACAAAAAGATGAAAAAATTTTTAATGCTATTGACAGTAATTTCAACTTTACAATTCACCAATGTTTCTGCACAAAAAACTTTTACTGTTGATGGAGTTGTTTTACCAAGGACGATTCAGTTTCAGAACAAAACCTTATCATTAAATGGTGGTGGCAACAGGTCTAAATTATGGTTAAACTCATGTGTTCAATCATTATACTTATCGCAATTAACTCAAGATGCTGATTATATCAGGCAAAGTGACACTGAAATGGCTATTCGTATTAGTATTACTTCCACAATTGAACCAGCAAGTAAACTTACAAAACTTATATACGAACGTTTCGAAAAATCTGCTGGAAATAATATCGAACTCATAAGACCAAGATTAGAACGGTTTACTAATTTACTAGCTGGTGAAATAAAACAAAAGGATGTTTTTAAATTTATTTATTCTCCAGTAGATCCTGCTGTCTGGGTTTATAAAAACAATATTCTAAAAGGAAAGATTAAAGGAAAAGATTTCAAAAAAGCACTTTTCGGAATTTGGTTATCTGATAAACCTGCTGATGTAAAATTAAAAAATCAATTATTAGGTAAATAAATATTGTAATATTTTCAAGTGTTAACTTTCAATTAAAGCACGTTTAATAAAGTATTTAAGGAAAAAGACTTCTTATTTAACCAGAAAATAAAGAAATAAGAAGTATTTTTGCGAAAAATTTAAATTACAATACTAATGAAAACTTTATTTCTATCACTTACAATAATAATGACTTTGCAATTTTCGACCGTTTCGGCTCAGAAAATTTTTAATATTGAAGGTGTAATGGTTCCAAGAACAATAGAATTTCAGAACAAAACTTTATCATTAAATGGTGCAGGCGGAAGAACAGCAATGTGGTCAGATTTATATGTACAGGCATTATATCTATCGCAATTAAGTCAAGACGCAAAGTTTATTCTTGATAGTGATACTGAAATGGCAATTAGAATTGAAATCACCTCTTCAATGGTATCTTCTAAAAAGCTAACAAAAGCAATGGATGATAGTTTCCGAAAAACTGCTGGAGATAATTTACAATCATTGCTACCTCGAATTGAAAAATTTAAAAGCTACTTAAGCGAAAACATAACCAAAAAAGATGTTTTTAAACTTATATATTCACCTTATGATGCTTCAATCTGGGTATATAAAAACAATAATTTAAAAGGAAAAATTGAAGGAACAGATTTCAAGAAAGCTCTTTTTGGTATCTGGTTAGCAGACAAACCAGCTGATGAAAAATTAAAAAATCAATTATTAGGCAAATAACAATTTTTAGCTAATTTGGTTAAAAAAACATCATTATGTGAAGCAATCGATTTTTTTTTCACAATACACATTTCGCATTAACCTATTTTTTATATTTGTCTAAATTAAACTAATCGCAGTAAAATGAAAGATTTATTAAAGAAATTTGAAAATAAGGAACCTGAGATCGTATTCAACTGGAAAGATTCTGAAACCGAAGCCGAAGGATGGACAGTAATTAATTCCCTTCGAGGTGGAGCCGCTGGTGGGGGTACTCGAATGCGAAAAGGTTTAGATGTAAACGAAGTTTTATCATTGGCAAAAACAATGGAAGTAAAATTTTCAGTTTCTGGACCTGCGATTGGCGGTGCTAAATCTGGTATCAATTTTGATCCAAATGATCCTAGAAAAAAAGGGGTTTTACAACGTTGGTATAAAGCAGTTTCTCCATTACTAAAAAGTTATTATGGAACTGGTGGTGATTTAAATGTTGATGAAATTCACGAAGTGATTCCAATGACCGAAGAATGTGGTGTTTGGCATCCGCAAGAAGGGGTTTTTAACGGTCACTTTAAACCTACTGAAGCAGATAAAATCAACAGAATTGGTCAATTGCGTCAGGGAGTTATCAAAGTAATCGAAAATCCAAAATTCTCCCCTGATGTAACAAGAAAATATACAGTTGCTGATATGATTACAGGTTTTGGTGTTGCCCAAGCTGTACGTCATTTTTACGCTACTTATGGTGGTGAGGTAAAAGGTAAAAAAGCTATCGTACAAGGATTCGGAAATGTAGGATCTGCTGCTGCTTTTTATTTGGCAGACATGGGAGTTAAAGTAATTGGAATTATCGATAGAGATGGCGGATTAATTAAAGAAGAAGGTTTTTCTTTTGATGAAATCAAAGCATTATTTTTAGCCAAAGATGGTAATAAACTTGTTGCTGATAATATGATTCCATTTGAAGAAATAAATGAAAAAATATGGACAATTGGAGCTGAAATTTTCACTCCTTGTGCAGCTTCTAGATTGGTAACTCAAAATCAAATTGATGCTTTAATTACTAATGGTCTAGAAGTAATTTCTTGTGGTGCAAATGTACCTTTTGCTGACAAAGAAATTTTCTTTGGCTCTATAATGGAACAAGTTGACAGTAAAGTGAGTTTAATTCCTGACTTTATTTCAAACTGTGGAATGGCACGTGTTTTTGCTTACTTCATGGAAAAGAAAGTACAAATGACCGATGAAGCTATTTTTAATGATACTTCAGAAATTATAAAAAATGCAATTGTTAAAGCGCATGCTTTAAACCAATCAAAAACAAATATCAGTGCAACTGCATTTGAAATAGCACTGAAACAATTAGTATAATTTTTTTATACTTTATCCTAAACGGATCAAACTTGTATTTTACCTGTTTGATCCGTTTTTTTTGTTCTTTACTCCCAGATCGAACCAATAATATCTATTCCATTAGGTATTTGAATTGACACAATACAAATCTGCATACAAGAAACAAATACTAAAACCAGCATTTCATAAAATCCGTACCAGCCTTTGATTGTAAACAATTTTTAGTACTTTTAAACGTTTAAATTTAAAACTAATTTTATAAAAATATGGCAATCCCTACTGGCCTAATATCTAGATTACTAGGCAAAGCTAGCGACACGTTTGTAAATGCTCCTGGTTCTGATAGAAAGAAATCAATCATCGTTACTGTGCTTTTGTATGGACTAATCATACTGCTTTTATTCTTCATTCGTTTTTGGCCACCTGCAAATGGTATAAACGAACTAGCTGGAGGCGGAGGTGGCGGTGGCGTTACTGTAAACTTTGGCGATAGCGATTTGGGCTCAGGTGCAAATTACAAAAGTGAAGTTTTGGACGTAAAAAACCATGCTAAACAAACTCCTGTAAAATCAACTCCCGAAGAAGCCATACTATCACAAGAAAACTCAACAGAAGAGAGTGTTGTAATTCCTGAAAAAGAGAAAACTAAAAAGCCAATAACAGTTACAAAACCTGACCCAAAGCCTGTAGTTGAAAAACCAAAAGTTTCAAACACTACTAATGATGCTTTATCGAGTATTTTAAAAGGCTCAAATAAAGGTGGTGATGGAGATGATAAAGTTGCAGGAAACAAAGGAAAATCAAACGGAAACTTGAATTCTAATGGTTATTACGGAACTGGCGGTTCTGGCGGTGGAACTGGTGGCGGAAACGGAACTGGTAATGGTATAGGAACAGGAAGCGGATACGGCTCAGGAAGTGGCTCTGGTGGTGGATCAGGGTATTCTCTTGGAAACAGAAAAGCATTATCTAAACCTGCTCCAAACTATACTTGCAATGAAGTTGGAAGAGTAGTTGTAGAAGTTTCTGTAGACAGAAACGGAAGAACGATAAGTGCAATTGCAGGAATTAAAGGAACTACAAATACCGCAAAATGCTTACTAGATCAAGCCAAAATAGCTGCAATGAATACAAAATGGGCCGCAAGTAGCGATGCTCCCGAAAAGCAAGTAGGTAAGATCATCTACAATTTCGATTTGAATTAAGAACAATAAAAAAGGCTTTCAGTGTAAAAAATCTGAAAGCCTTTTTTATTTATAGTCTTAACTTTTTTATTACTTAGGACTTGTTGCAATAACAAACTTAAGATTATTCCTTACTCCTATTTGAAGCACATCTACCAAGTCTTGTACTTGAAGATTAAACGGAATCCTTACTACTACTGTTTGCTCTTTATCTGTTCCTAATTTTGACATTAATGTTGCTTCTAACTCTTCAAAATCTACAGGCTGTTTATCGATAAAGAATTTTTTATCTTCTGTAACCGATAAACTTATAAATTGTTTGTTTGTTTTTTCGTTTGCTTTGGCTTTTGGTAATGTCATTTTTATAACATTAGGATTTGCCAATGTCGATATAATCAAGAAAAACAAAAGCAAGAAAAACATAATGTCACTTAGCGATGAAGTTGCCACCTCGGCATGAAATCTTCTTTTTCTTTTAATAGACATAGCTTATGATCTTTGAATGATATTTACAAATTCTAGTATTTGTTTCTGAATTTTCAATGCAAAATCATCAATTTTACCATTCAAAAGGTGGTAAGCACTATAAGCAATAATACCTACAATTAATCCTGAACCACTACTAATCATTTTTTCATATAAACCTCCAGAAATATTACCAATACTAATATTCTCAGTAACAGAAATACTATAAAATATTTTAATAACCCCTGAAATAGTTCCAATAAAACCTAAAGTTGGCGCAATACCTGCAATAAGACCTAAATGCCCAAGACGTCTTTCCATCTCCCCTATTTCAATATCGGCTGCACGATCCATATTCGATTCAATTTCGGCAATTGGCCTACCTATAACAAGAACACCTTCCTTAAGAATATTACCTGCTGCAGTATCACTTCTCTCAACAATACTTCTAGCCATATCTAAATTACCAGAATTCAGATTCACACTAACATCCATCATTAATCTATTATCAATTTTAGAAGCTTTACTTATATATAAATAACGTTCGATTATTATGTAAAAAGTATAAAACAATAAGATGGCAATTGGAATAAGGAAGACCCCTCCTTTTAAAATAAATCCTAAAACAGAAATCTCTGTATTAGGTGCAATTTTTTCGATAACTACGTTAGATGCGGCGTTTGCAATGGTATCCGCTTGTAATTGAATGAAGCTAAACATATATTAATTCTTGTTTTTAATAATTAATTCTAAAAAATATTCCAATTTTGCAATAAAGATACTTTTCGTTGTTATATTAAACTAAAAAAAACGAAAATTATTTCAATCAGCAACTATTTTACAAGAAATAAATGAACTATCAAGAAACTACAAACTGGATGTTTAATCAACTCCCGATGTATCAATTACAGGGGGCTTCAGCTTATAAAGAAGATCTAACCAACATTAAGCTACTGGCTTCTCATCTTGATAATCCTGAAAATCAATTAAAATGTATTCATGTTGGCGGAACAAATGGTAAAGGCTCAACCTCACATATGCTTGCTTCGATTTTACAGGAAGCTGGTTATAAAGTTGGATTATATACTTCGCCGCATTTAAAAGACTTTCGAGAACGCATTAAAATTAACGGTGAAGAAATTTCAGAAGATTTTGTCTGTGAGTTTATAAGCAAACACAAAACTTTTTTCGAATCTAATGATATGAGTTTTTTCGAAATGTCGGTTGGTTTGGCGTTTGATTATTTTGCTAATCAAAAAGTAGATATCGCTATTATTGAAGTTGGCTTAGGCGGAAGATTAGACGCTACCAATATTATCAAACCGCTAATTTCGGTGATTACCAATATAGATTTAGATCACACTCAATTTCTAGGAAATACCCCTACCGCAATTGCAGGTGAAAAGGCGGGAATAATTAAACCAAACTCTCCTGTAGTAATTGGAGAATATACTCCAGAGACACAGCCTGTTTTTTTAGCCAAAGCTAAAGAAAACAATGCACCTATTTATTTTGCTTCCGATATGATTACCGAGGTTTATCCTTCGGACTTATTAGGAGATTACCAACAGCATAATAAAAAGACGGTACAGCAAACAATTCATATTTTAAATTCTCAAAATGAATTTAAAGTTACTGATGAAAACCTTAAAACGGGTTTATTAAAAGTTACAAAAAACACTGGTTTACAAGGTAGATGGCAACAACTTGGTGAGAATCCAAAAATCATTTGTGATACTGCCCATAACAAACATGGCCTGGCAATTGTCATGAACCAAATAAAAAAAGAAACTTTCGAGAACTTGCATATTGTCCTGGGGGTTGTAAACGATAAAGATTTAGATTCTATTCTACCTCTATTCCCAAAAAAAGCGCAGTACTATTTCTGTAGCCCTAATTCTTCTCGTGGTTTAGCTACTTCTATTTTACAAGAAAACGCAAAAAAACATGGATTAATTGGTGAAACGTACAATTCTGTTTCTGATGCTTTTGTTGCTGCTAAAAAAAACACAACAAAAAATGATTTCATTTATGTAGGCGGAAGCACATTTGTAGTAGCCGAACTACCTTTATCTAGTGAAGAGAAATAAAAAAGGCCAAACAAATTAGATTCAAAAGACAACAAAACTTGTACTACTTGATTTTTAATGCAAAAACCAAGTAGTACAAATAACTAAAAATCAACAAGCTAAAAATTAATTTTACATTTTATTTAAAAAAGCTTTGGAGATACAGAAAACAGTCTTATATTTGCACTCGCAATCACAAAATGATAGCAACCTAGTAAAATAGGGCGATTAGCTCAGCTGGTTCAGAGCACCTCGTTTACACCGAGGGGGTCGGGGGTTCGAACCCCTCATCGCCCACAAAACTCCTTAAGTAATTAAGGAGTTTTTTTATACTTTACCGAGTATCGGGGAGATACTCAAGCGGCCAACGAGGGCAGACTGTAAATCTGCTGTGAGAACTTCGCAGGTTCGAATCCTGCTCTCCCCACAAAAAGGGCAAAAGAAGTAAAAGATCACTTTTTCATTCTTTACAAAAAACCCTCAAAAAAGTAGCAAAACCTGCAAATCCTAGGATTCGCAGGTTTTTTGTTTTTAAAGCTCTTATTAAGCGTCAATACCAAAACCTGTAGAACTGTAGAAATTATTTTATATTAGCATAAAATCTGAGCTAATACAAAACACAATGAAGAAATACTCACAGATTTACTCTTTGCTATTAATACTTTTTCTTCTCACCTCCTGTCAACAAAAACGAATCGAGGGAGAAAAAATAATTATCAACTCCGAAACCAATGGCGTAATTACCTCCGATGGCCCTCCATGGATATCTCGGAATATCATACAAGACAGAAAAGGCAATATTTGGATTGCATCGTTTACTGGTGTTTTCCGTTACGATGGGAACTCTTTTACCAACATAACAAGCAAAGCAATCCCTTTCCGCTTTTTTTCAATTTTAGAAGATAAAAAAGGTAACTTTTGGCTTGGCACTATTGGCTCAGGTGCTTATTATTATGATGGTAAATCTTTTCAGAATTTCTCAACTAAAGAAGGACTCCTTAATAATGAAGTAACAAGTATTTATGAAGACAAAAAGGACAACATCTGGTTCGGTGTTTCTGGAGGAGCAAGTAGTTACGATGGAAAGTCTTTTCGAAATTATATCATAGATGGAAATGAGATGAACGAGGATCAAACAGGAAAAACTTTCCCAAACAGACGTCCTTATGAGGTTAATTCTATTATTGAAGACAAAAAGGGTAATTTTTGGTTTGCTACAAGAGGCAACACCTTTGTGTATGATGGAAAAATATTTTCTGTTTTCGCCCATAACGACAAACCCTTTAAAAATGTTCGTTCTATAATGGAAGATAAAAAAGGTAATATCTGGCTTGGTGGACCTGATGGCCTTTGGCGCTATGACAGTAAAGTGTATACTAATTTCACACAGAATTTTGTCGGTCATATAATCGAAGATAGAAAAGGTAATATTTGGACTAATTCACAAAGAAATAATAGCCAAGTTTGGGCACTTTTACGCTATGACGGAAATTCCTTGTCCAACAAAAAGCCTACTGTAACCGAAATTAAGTCAGGAGGAAATGGCCTTTTTGGCATTTTAGAAACTCGTGATGGAAATATTTGGTTTGGATCTATGAAGGGAGTATATCGTTATGACGGAAAAACTACCACAGACTTCAAAAGTAAAGACGACTAGAAATAACATTTCACCCATCAACCTTTTTTAACTCTTAAAACATTTAATAATTTATCCATTTTTCTCGAGTTTTCCCCAAAGTCGGTTAAATTATTAAAATCTATAGTTAAAGATTTATTGTTATTAAAGTATATTTTTAATCTATCAGCAACTCGCCCATCATACACTTTCCAACTTTTAATTTCAGACAAATTAATTGTTTGATTTTCTATTCTCGTATACACAGGCTTCTTTTCCCACTCAATTACAATTATGTCTTTTTCATTTTGAAAATCAACAACTAATGTCCCTGTAGATATATATCCTAATAAAAAAACAGAAATAAAATGAAAAACCAACATGCCAAAATATGAAAATTCAAATCTTACAACTACCGAAATAAGTATTTGTACTAATATAAAAACTGCATACGATAACACTAAAAACGAAGTGCTTAAGGTTTTTACTTTCATTTAATATTTTAATTTTCCATTATTTATTTGAGCTGAAATAACTAGACGTAGATTTATGTAATATCTCCAATTTCATTTTTTACTAAAATAACTAAAAAATTTAAATTACAATACCAATCGTCAAATTATACAAATTAAAACAAAAGCATATTCTTACCACTACCCTACAGAGATTTCATTCAAGCTACTTATACGAATAGAACTACAAATAGGCAACCAAATTATTTTTCTGTCCTTATATTTAATTAAAACAACACTATGTATCAAATCATTGCAAACACAAATCAAAAATTCTTCTTATCTAAATAAAAAAAAGCTTAGGATATCCAGAAAACAATCTTATATTTGCACTCGCAATCAGAAAATGATAGCAACCTAATAAAATAGGGCGATTAGCTCAGCTGGTTCAGAGCACCTCGTTTACACCGAGGGGGTCGGGGGTTCGAACCCCTCATCGCCCACCAAAAAACTCCTTAAGAAATTAAGGAGTTTTTTTTGTCTGCTCTTTTATTTCATCCAAGCTTCATAAGTCATTTCAAACTTAATTTCACCCTTGCCATGTTTACCTATTTCTGTCCAACCCATTTTTCTATAAAATAACTCAGCTCTTGTTTTTGGAGAAGTTCCTAGCCAAACACTAACCTTTGTTTGCTCAAAATACCAGTCAAGCATAATATCATGAAGCTGTTTTCCAATTCCCCTTTTTTCAAACTCTGGTTTTAAAAATAATGCCCAAATATTATTGTCATTCATATCTACAATCGAAAAACCAACAAGTTCATTATTAATTTCACAAACCCATCCTTTTCCTCTTGTTATTATAAAATCCTCGCAATCTTTATCTGTTACCAATCTAGGATCAGACAACGTATTTTCTTTTACCGAATTTCTTACTACTTGAATTTGCTTTATATCCTCAATTTTTGCTTCTCTGATAATCATATTCAAATCAATTATAATTTCACCTAATCTTTTAACTTTAACCTTCAACCAAACAAATCACAAAAGTGGTTTTTCCGTCTTGATCTTTAAAATCTAGATAACCACCATGAGCCTCGATAATGCTTTTGGAGAGTGTTAACCCAATTCCCGCTCCTTCTTTTCGTGTGGTAAAAAAAGGCAAAAATACTTTGTTTTCTATTTCTTCATCGATTCCGCTTCCATTATCTGTAATCTTTATAAAAATCCTATTTTCTTTAATTTCAGCTACAATTAAAATCTGTTTGCTTTCAGTATTTTCTAGAGCATGCATACTATTGGTCAAAAGATTAATCAGTACTTGTTCTATTTGTTGCTGATCAACAAACAACCAATACTTAAAAGCTATTGTATTTATGACTTCAATTCCTTTTTCTTTGAATAATGGATTCATAATTTGAAGACAATATTCTATAAGCAGCAATAAATCGATTTTTTCTTTTTGTGGTGAAGGCAGCATGGCTAATTTACGATATCCTTCTACAAATTTCTGCAGAAGATCGCTCCTCCTCAACATCGTTCCTACTCCATTTTTGATATCTTCTAAATCATCTGAAGAAATAGAATCTTGCTCTACCAATTCTTGAAGATTTTGAGAAATCGAACGAATTGGCGTTATCGAATTTAAAAGCTCATGGGAGATTACTTTCATTAAATTTACCCAAGCTTCTTTCTCTTTTTTCTCAACTACATTTTGAATCGAATCTAGCAAAACGATAAAATAATCTAAATCACAAATCTCTGTTCTAGATGTCTGCATGACAAATGTTTGGACATTCTCTTGATTTACTCGTATTTCTATCGCCGTTTTGACTTCCTGAAAACCCTGTTCTTCAATAACGTCACATAAAGCTGGCAAATGGTTTTTTAAATACTTCCATTTAGTAATTTTTGGAACATCAAAATATTTAGAGAAATAATCATTCATCAAAAAAATATTCCAGTCATCTCCTTCCTTTTGCAAAATAAAAATTCCCATTTCGATATTATTCAATATAGAACGGTAAACAATATCTCGCGAAACTTCTTCTTTTTGTTTCGTCTTTAGTGTATCATATAAATCAAACAAATCATCATAATTCTTATTAAATCTATGCTTAGAAAAATCCGAAGAAAAATCATCCTGCACTATCGATGCGATGGTTTTATTATAAAGCAAAACAAAATTTTTGACATAAAAATACATTTCACGAATCAGTAAGAAAACAATAAACAAACTAAATATAGCAGTAAAAAGCAACTCCTTTTTAAAAACCAAAATGGTAATCTCAATTGCAGCCAATATGATGATTAACCTTAAGAAAAGGAGATTGTATATTTTAAATGATTTGAACATATTAGTTAATGCTAATGTTATATTTCTCTAAACGTCGATATAAAGATCCTCTTGATAGCCCTAATTCTTCGGCTGTTTTACTAATGTTATTATTATTTTTAAGCAATGCTTTTTCAACTGTGGCCTTCTCTACTGTTGATAGCTGAATATCATCTGCATTTTCATCATATACTGTTATGTGCTCCAGATCCAAATCTGAAACCGTAATGCGATTGTTTTCACAAAGGATAATTGCTCGTTCTATTTTATTCTCCATTTCACGGATATTACCTTTCCATGCATGTCGCTCGATTTGCTCAAATACTTTCTTATCAAAAACAACTGCTTCTCTTCCGTATTTTCGACTCATCTTTTCCAACAGGTATTCAGCTAGAGGAATTTTATCTTCGTTGCGTTCTCGTAAAGGCGGCAAAACTATTTCCATTGTATTGATACGATAATACAAATCTTCCCTAAAGTTTTTATCTTCTACCTCTAGTTTTAGATTTAAGTTTGTCGCAGTGATAATCCGTACATTAAGTGGCCTGGCTTTTGTTTCTCCCAATCTGGTTACTGTTTTTGTTTGAATAACCTGCAACAGCTTAGATTGTAGATGCAAAGGGACATTTCCTATTTCATCCAAAAATATAGTTCCGTTTTGAGCCATTTCAAAACGTCCTGGAGTATCTGTTTTTGCATCAGTAAAAGCACCTTTTGCATAACCAAATAATTCACTCTCAAAAATATTAGAATTTAGAGATCCTAAGTCAACAGCCACAAAGGGAGCGTTTTTTCTTTCTGATTGACTATAAATATGATGTGCTAGAACAAATTTACCTGTTCCGTTTTCTCCAAGTATCAAAACATTAGCATCTGTTTTAGCTACTTTATCCGCCAACGAATATGCTTTTTTTATAATTTCTGAATGGCCTACAAAAAAGTCATCATTAACCTCAATATCCTTAACCTTTCTTTGGTTTTTACGGCTTTTATCAACAGCTTGCTTTACAGATTCTAGTAGTTTCTTATTCTCCCAAGGCTTTAATATATAATCAAAAGCTCCAGACTTTAATCCTTCAACTGCTGTTTCTACTTTACCAAAAGCTGTCATTAAAATAACTACCGTTTTTGGCGAAAGCGCATTTATTTCTTTCAGTAAATACAACCCTTCTCTTCCGTCCTCAAAACCAATCCGATAATTCATATCAAGCAAAACGACATCAATTGTATTTTTTGCTAATAATTCGACAATGTTTTTTGGATTATTGAGCGTATAAATATTCTCAAAATACTTTTTTAGGTACAATTTTGACGCAAAAAGGATGTCTTCTTGATCATCTATGATTAATATTGAAGCAGTTGTCTTTTTCATTTTTGTTCAGTTTTGGACGAAAGATGTCCAATTATGGACAGTATGGATTTTATTTAAAAAATAAAAACTTAAAAACAAGGTAGTTACAATGTTTAAAATTTTGGCATAAAAATCACATTAGAGTTTGTAAATCACTAATTATTAACACCTTTCAAAAGTAAAAATAACAAAATAAACATCTATAAATTGCATTGTGAAATATCTTAATTTTCAGATGTGTTTCTTTTGCTTCGTTGATGAAAAATAAAAAACTTAAACACTAAAAAAACAACCATGATCATTATTAAAAAACTTTCAAAAATATTTAGAACCGAGGAATTAGAAACCAACGCATTAAGTGAAATTTCATTAACGATTAACCAAGGCGATTTTGTTTCGATCATGGGGCCATCTGGGAGCGGAAAGTCAACTTTATTAAATATTGTTGGTTTACTCGATAGCGCTTCTGGTGGAAGTTATTTACTCCTTGATCAGGAAATGGTCGGATTAAAAGAGAAATTAAGATCTAAAGCCAGAAAAGAAAATATTGGTTTTATTTTTCAGAATTTTAATTTAATTGATGAAATATCAGTTTACGACAATATCGAATTACCATTAATCTATAACAACGTCCCAGCATCCGAAAGAAAAACAAAAGTTCAGGAAATTGCCAATAAGTTAAATATCGCACATCGATTAAAGCATTATCCACAACAGCTTTCTGGTGGGCAACAACAGCGTGTTGCAGTAGCAAGAGCTTTAATTAATAATCCGAAAATAATTCTTGCCGATGAACCTACAGGAAATTTAGACAGTAAAAACGGAAATGAAGTAATGGAACTACTCACCGATTTACATGCTAATGGCGCAACCATTTTAATGGTAACTCATTCTGATTATGATGCTTCTTTTTCTCAAAAAACAATTTTAATGAAAGACGGAATTATACTTTCGGAAAAAACAAACAATAGAAATGTTGATGTTTTTATAGCTAACCCTAAAAAACTAGAATCATGCTAAAAAATTGGATCAACATATTTATCTACCATATCAAAAACAACAAACTTTTTACTGCTTTGAATGTTTTGGGATTGAGCATTGGAATTTCTGGGTTAATTTTTGCCATTTTGTATTGGAACAATGAGCATTCATATGACCAATGGAATCCCGATAAGGATAAAATCTTTTCTGTTATGAATGATATTGGAGAAGGCAACATCTGGTCAGTAAATCCAGCAACAATCGCACCCATATTAAAAATAACCTCTCCAGCTTTAGATAGTTATTGCTACACCCAAGTTGAATACTATAAAGAGACAATTACATATAATGGAAAACGGGAATTATTAGACAAAATTTATACTGCACAAAGTACTTTTTTTACTTTTTTCCCTTATGAATTTATTCATGGCAACGGAAAGACTGCTCTTAAGGACCGCAATAGCATGGCTCTATCTGAAGAAACTGCTTCTCGATTATTTGGTAATGAAAACCCTACGGGCAAGCACGTAAAATATTTAGACAAACTATTTGTCATTAGAGGAGTATATCGATTAAATCATAAATCGTCTGTAATGCCTGCAGCAGTAACTACTATAATAGAGGAAGATTTAGCGAAGAATAAAGATAAATGGAGTTACAATTTTGGATTGATGGTCAAATTAAAGAAGGAAAGTGATACCACTTCAATCATTAAAGATTTAAATACCATCTTTATAGACAAGTGCCTAAAAATACAGGCAAATCAAGAAGGTTTATCTGTTGAAAATTATATAAAAAAATATGGCGAACCAGTTAAATCAAGTTTGCTTTCCCTACCCAATACCAGACTGCACAAAGGGAACGATCCTTTTCCTGGAGACAGTGGAAATTTACAATTCTTAAGAATATTGATGGGACTATCTGTTCTAATCTTATTGCTTTCGATTGTAAATTACATCAATTTAGCTACAGCCAATGCGGTAAAGAGAGCCAAGGAAGTAGGAATCAGAAAAATTGTTGGCGCAGGAAAATCACAAATCATAACTCAATTTGTATTTGAAACAGCATTAATTACTCTTTTTTCTCTTTTATTAGCATTAGTAATCGTAGAACTTACCTTGCCTTTTTATAATTCTTTCTTAAACAAAGATCTTATACTCGAAGGATCCCAATTTTACATTCAATTAGTATTAATTTTTACAATTGTAATTGTTGTTGCCGGAGTTTTACCTGCAATATATGTATCTAATTTTGAACCATTAAAGGTTTTAAAAGGAAATTTTTCTCGTAGCAAAAATGGAATATGGTTACGAAATGGAATGCTAGTTTTACAATTTACTATTGCTACGTTTTTCATTATTGGCTCATTTATAGTTTACCAACAGGTAAAATATATGACTGAGAAAGATTTAGGTTTTAAAGGTGCACAAGTTATAGATGTGATTTTTAAGAGCAAGGAAGGCAAAGACCAATACGACAGATATAAAATAATTAAACAACAAGCACTAAATATTAAAGGTGTCGAAGCAGTTTCGGCAGGGTTATTTTCTATTGGTAGTGATGAAAATTCCTGGGATAACTTTTCATATAAAAGCAATAAGGGAGTTTTAGTTCAGCGAATGGGAGTTGATTATGGAATGTTGAATATATTAGGCATCAAAATAGTAAAAGGAAGAGATTTAACCGATACATTTTCTTCGGATACAATATCCAACGTTTTACTTAATGAAACGGCTGTTAAAACAATGCATGAAGCCAACCCAATAGACAAAGTAATTAATTGGAGAGGAAAAAACTATAAGATAGTAGGTGTCGTAAAAGACTTCAATTATTTTGGACTTGAAAACAGAATAAGCCCAATGATTTTTATGCATTTAACTACCAATGCTATCAGAAAAGAGGTCTTACATAATATTTCTTTTAAAATAGCTCCACAAGATATGTCTAAAACTATCGCTGCTCTTGATCAATTTTGGAGAACAAACGTAGATGCAGAATATCCATTCGAATACAATTTTGTAGATAAAAATTTTGCTAGAAAGTACAAACAATACAAGAATCAAAGCCTTTTATTTTCTTTACTAAATATCATTGTTATTCTTATTGCTGTATTTGGATTATTTGCTTTAGCCTCTTTCTCAATGGAAAGGCGATTACGAGAAATTGCAATTCGAAAAACACTCGGTGCAGAGACCAATATTTTACTTCAAGAATTATCAAAACAATATATTATATTTTGTGTGATTGGTTTTGCAATAGGAATTATTCCTGCCTATTTTTTATTAGAAAAATGGCTTGAAAATTTTGCTTATCGTATCAGCATTCCTATTCTGCCGTTTATAATCGCTTTTGTATCATTATTGTTTCTAACGCTGACAATCGTTTTAGCCAAAGCCTATCAAGTAACAAAAGTTGATGTTTTAAAATATTTAAAATATGAATAAAACCAAGCCATTATTAACTACAAAAACTCCTTAATTTCTTAAGGAGTTTTTGATTTATATAAAAAATTCTTCTTGTCTCTAATGCTATTAGAAGACCTTATTGAATTTTAATTTTATTGTAATCAATCCATCGTTTTAAATTACCTGTAAATCTTTTTAAATGATCCTCATTCAAAAAGATATTTGTCCAAGTATCAAATCTGTCGCACTGCACACTAATATAGTACAACATAACTCCCAAGCAAACCAATGGCAATATTCGTTTTTCTTCTTCACTTATTTCAATTATGGATTCATAACCTTTAAGGAAACTTTCTGCTTTTATTTCGTAATCCTTCTCATTTGGATTTGTAACATACAGCTGAAACAAAAAGTATGAAATATCCAGACATAACCATCCATTACCACAGAAATCGAAATCAAAAAACGTTATTTTATTATCTTCATTAAAATGCATATTATCAAACCATACATCTAAATGAACTGCTCCAAATCTAACTTCTTTATTTTTTATTTTAGCAAACTCCTTTTGAAGAAAATTAGCTAGATTTTTCAGAAAAAGGATTTCGTCAGTTTCTTTTTTAAAAAACGCCTGTGTTCGCTTAATCGAATCTATCAGCAAAATACTTTCGTTATAGGTCACTCTTTTTAATTCAAAATTTTGAGCTGACTCATGAACTTTGGCTAAAGCCTGACCAATAAAGAAACTTGTTTCTTCGTTAAATCTTGCTGATTTTGCACCATCAGCAAAAGAAAACAACACCCCAAATCTTTTTCCTTCGGGAGCATTTAATTCCTGTATATATTCATTTGTATTGTCTGCAATTGGATACGAAACCGAAGCCTTATTTTTCGACAAATAAATCAAAAGCCTCAATTCTTCAGCTATCTCTGTTTTTGTTCTCCAATCAAAATTATAAACACGAAAAACATACTTTTCATCAACATCTGTAACCATATAAACATGATTCATTGCTGTTCTAAAAAGAGTACATTCAGTATGCTTACTTAAACCATATTCTTGTTGCAATAACTCACCAAGCTTGCTAGCTGAAAGTACGGAACTTATTACTGGAAATTGTAGCATTCTTTTATATTTTATCTGTCATTTCAATACTTTACTAATTTATCTACCATCAAGGATAAATCATAAGGAATACAAAAGCAAATAAATTAACCAAAAGTACTACACCATAAACAATATTAGATTTTCCTTTACTTAATGACAACATTACAGTAAACACCGATAATGCTAACAAAACAATAGATTTAATATCAAGACCTAAGATAATAGGCATATCCATCATGATACAAACTGCTGCAACACTAGGAATAGTTAACCCAATACTTGCCAAAGCAGATCCCAAGGCCAAGTTTATACTAGTTTGAAGTCTATTTTTTCTCGCTGCTATGATAGCCGCAATTGCTTCGGGCAATAAAATAATTGCTGCAATTACTACCCCTACCAAAGTTTTTGGCAAACTATAACTAACAATAATGCTCTCGATTGTAGGAGAAAGAGTCTTTGCCAACAACACAACAATTCCTAAACTTATAATAAGAAAAGTAAGACTTGTAAAGAACACCTTGTTATTAATAACTATAGGCTCAGCTGCATCTTCATTTTCATCATCTCCAATTGTCAGGAAATATTGTCGGTAGCGACTCGTTTGTGCAAACAAAAAAGAGGCATAAATAATAAGACAGGCTGCTGAAGCAAAAACTAATTGCGGTACTGAATAGTAAGATCCCAAAACACTTTCTGTAAAAGTAGGAAACACCAAGGTAAATACTATAATCGATACTAGCGATACCAAACCAATGGTTACTGAAGAAACAGAAAAATTCTGTTCATAATGTTTCAATCCACCGATTAAAAGGCACAATCCAATAATACCATTAAGAATAAGCATTGTTGCTGCAAATACTGTATCTCGAGCGAGCGAAGCTGCTGCTGAACCCTCTGACATCATTAACGAAATAATAATCGAAACCTCAATAACAGTTATTGATATAGCCAAAATAATGGTTCCATAAGGCTCTCCCACTCTTTCTGCAATTATCTCGGAATGATGTACTGCCGACATAACACTGAGGATTAGTAGTATACTTGCTACTATTTGAAAAATACTGCTATTCTCTACAAGTCCGCTAAAAAAGAGAACCCAGGATAGTATTGGAATAATAATTGTCCACTGAAGTAATTGTTTCATTTTTTTAATATATAAATACTTGAAATTAATTTTTCGCCAATAGATTTTATCATAAATTGGCTTTATATTCCCAATATATAACTTTTTTCGCTAAAATCAGTAAAAAACTACATTATATTTACTATTTTGTCATTATCTTAATCATTTATTAAAACCACCTCTTTAAACTTATTCCCTATAAGTCATAGACAAAATAGTTCATAAACAAGTCCTTAAGAACTCACAAACCGCTAAAAAAACTAAGCTGTTTTTATTTATTTTTATATTCAAACCTCTCTCTTAAATAAAACTTTATTTTAATATTAACACGTATCAAAGCACATAAAAAAATAGCTAATAATTCAACAGAATCATTTTCTTATACTCCAAGAACAGTGATTTTTTCGTCTCAAACAATAAAATTAAATAAGTTAAAATGAACAAATCAATCCCTCTATTTATCATTACTGGAGGACCAGGAGTTGGCAAAACAACTATAATCGGAGAATTAAAAAGAAGGAATTACAATTGCATAAATGAAGTTGCTCGTAATATAATTAAAGAGCAAGCAAAATCAAATGGCGAAGCTTTACCTTGGGCAGATAAAGAAAAGTTCACATTATTAATGCTAAAACGTTCGATTGAAAATTATATCGAAAACAAAGATAATTCGTTCATTACTTTTTTTGATCGAGGAATCCCAGACACGCTAGCCTATACAGAACTAATCAAATTACAGCCTTCTGCACAACTAACAAAAGCCGTTAAAATGTATCGTTACAATCCAATTGTGTTTGTCCTACCCCCTTGGAAAGAAATATACCAAACAGATTCTGAACGCAAACAAACTTATCAAGAAGCAACTGACACCTATGAAGCAATAACAAATACTTACAATAATTGTGATTATCAATTAATCGAAGTACCAAAATTAGACGCAAAGAAAAGAGTTGATTATATTCTGTCTATAATTGAAAAAAGACAATTTACATAACTGGAGTTATATATAATAGCAATTCAAAAGAAATAAAATACCTTTAGCCAGTAACCATAACAATACTGCCATTCCTAGATAGCTCCATGCCCATTTACCAGCTCTTCTGTTCCAACTAAAATAATACATTACAACCTCCCAGTATTTTACAATTACAAATACACACAAACCTATTAATCCCACCCAAATCATTTCTACCGATTGGATATAAAAACTACAGATTAAAACAGAAAGTAAAAAAAGGACTGTAACAAATTGTAAATAAATATAATTTTTATAATTATGCTTATAATTAACCTTTAGAGACAGAATAAGAAAAGACGCCATTAATAAAGAGGTCAATGCCGTTATAAAATATGACAAGACTTCACTTGACAGATACAAAAAAACTGCATCAATCAATAAAACCAAAACAGTACAAGTTGCCAACGAGTAAATACTTCTTTCAATACGAGGATCCTTATAAGGAATCAGAACTGGATATATATATTTTTCAAACGGGCGCCAAATAGGCAAAGCATAAACAGCCACAAGACTTGTTATAACAACTTCATAATAATACAGTTTATCTTGAGGCACTTTATACAAAATAAACAAAATAGCAGAAGTTACAATAATCGCAGGAAAGCAAATTGTCTTTATCACTTTCCACTTATTGTTCTCCCAGAAATTATCTCGTATTTCATGTATATACCCCTTTACAAGATACTCTTTAGTAAACAAGGCTGTTGATTGACTCCAGACCAAAAAGATTCCAAGATGCGCGAGAACAGTACGCAAAACCATATCATCAACTTTGCAAGTCATAAAAACACAAGCAACACCAATCAATAGCAATTCATAAGTAAGTAAAACTTCTGAAAATAATACTTTAAACAAAGGCTGGAATTGCCTGATGAGAATCTTTATAATGAGACCCCAATAATTACGCATCAATGCAATTACCGCACATACTGCAATAAATGTGGCCAAATACAACATCCAACTTGTAAGCGATTGTGCTTGCATCCATAATTCTATAGAAGAATTTTTCGCAGGAATATACAACAGCTGAGAATTCATAAAGATTTCCTTTGCCAATGCATCTCTTACATGATTATCGAAAGCTGGGAATTCACTTTTATGTTTCAGCCAATACAGTTCTCCATCAACACCATTATTTTGCAAGACTGCAAATTCATACAGCACTTTTTTTTGAGCTTCATTTAATAATACAATCTCATTAGGAGCATTCTTAGGATCATTCCCTGCATACACACCAGTACAAAAAATTAACAGAAGCAATATTATTCTTTTCAAAACTAACGTAAATTTATCCAATCAAAAATACTAATAATAAATCTATACAAATCAGAACAAGAATAACTTTTAACATAAAAGGACTACAAAAACAAGCTTTGGAATGCAATTAATTTCATAAAACAAAAAACCCGTTCGCTAAGCGAACGGGTTTTGTAATAATATATAATCTAGTTATTATGCTTCGAATGGAAGTATAGAAACGTATGATTTATTATCTCTTTTCTTTTGGAACTTTACAACTCCATCTACTCTTGCGTGTAGAGTGTGATCTTTACTAATGTAAACGTTTTCACCTGGATTATGTTTTGAACCTCTTTGTCTAACGATGATGTTCCCAGCAATAGCAGCTTGTCCTCCAAAAATCTTAACGCCTAAACGTTTTGATTCTGATTCTCTACCATTCTTCGAACTACCGACACCTTTCTTGTGAGCCATGACGTATGAGTTTAAATATTGTTATTATTCTTTAGTAGCTTCTTTTTTTGCTTTTGGAGCCGCTTTTTTAGCTTTAGGAGCCGCTTCTTCAGTAGCTACTTCTTCTGCTACAACTGCTTTCTTAGCTGCTGCTTTTTTAGTTCCTCCAGCTGCAGTAATACCTTCAATTACAATTTGAGTAAGATATTGTCTGTGACCATTTCTCTTTTTGTAACCTTTTCTTCTTTTCTTTTTGAAAACGATTACTTTGTCTCCTTTTAAGTGTTGTAACACTTTAGCTTCTACAGAAGCACCTTCTATAGCTGGGGCGCCTAAAGTAATATTCCCATTATCATCTAATAAAAGAACTTTGTCAAAAGAAACTTTTGAACCTTCTTCATTAGCTAATCTGTGAACATAAACCTTTAAGTCTTTGCTTACTTTGAATTGTTGCCCTGCTATCTCTACGATTGCATACATACCAAATTGATTTATTGATTTTTAAGGTTGCAAATATACAATTAATAATTTACTGTGCAATTTCTTAATGCAAAAATATTCCACTCTTTTTAATCCCTGTTTTTCAATTGCTTTCAATTTACCCTAAAACACCATTGTAGTAAAATACTGTTAAAAATTAATCAAAAAAAAATCTATTATGCCATTCTTAATCAAAATAAGTTATTTTTGATGTAACTATTTCTAATTAATCATTACCTATTAAGTGTAATAAAAAATTATTAACCTTTATGAAAAAATCAATAATTATGTTAAGTGCGGCGCTTATGTTAGGAGGAGTGGCATCAGCTCAAAAAGTAGCTTTTGAAGAATACGATTTAGATAATGGCTTGCATGTTATTTTACACAATGATTCCTCGGCACCAGTCGTAATAACTTCTGTAATGTACCATGTAGGATCAAAAGACGAAACTCCAGACAGAACTGGTTTTGCACATTTTTTTGAACATTTATTATTTGAAGGAACAGAAAATATTAAACGTGGTGAATGGATGAAAATTGTGACTGCCAATGGCGGAACCAATAACGCTAACACATCTGACGACAGAACTTATTATTACGAGGTTTTCCCATCTAACAACTTAGAATTAGCACTATGGATGGAATCAGAAAGATTGATGCATCCTGTTATAAATAAAATTGGAGTTGACACACAGAACGAAGTTGTTAAAGAAGAAAAAAGAACTAACTATGACAACCGTCCTTACGGAAATATTCTTACTGAGGTAAAGAAAAATATGTTTAAGAACCACCCATATCGCTGGACAACAATCGGATCCATGAAAGATCTTGACGCGGCGACTCTGGACGAATTCAAAGCTTTTAATAAAAAATTCTACATTCCAAACAATGCTGTTTTGGTAATTGCAGGAGATTTTGATAAAACAAAAACAAAAGAATGGGTTCAAAAATACTTTGGACCAATCAAAAAAGGAGAAAAACTTCAAAAACAAACTTTTACAGAAGAGCCAATCACTCAACCTATAAAAGCTAAATACGAAGATCCAAACATCCAAATTCCGATGCTTGTTGCTTCATACCGTACTCCATCTATGAAAACCAGAGATGCAAGAGTTCTAGATTTAATCTCTTCTTACCTAAGTGATGGAAAAAGCTCTAAACTTTACAAAAAAATAGTTGACGACAAAAAAATGGCTTTACAAATTGGAGCTGTTGGTTTTAGCCAAGAAGATTACGGCATGTACATTTTATATGGTCTACCTATGAACCCTTACACATCTGATGATTTATTAAAGGAAATTGATGAAGAAATTGTAAAACTTCAAACCAACTTGATTTCTGAGAAAGATTACGAAAAATTACAAAACAAGTTCGACAACAATTATGTTAACTCAAACTCAACTGTTGAGGGAATTGCCGAAAACCTAGCAAGTTACTACCTACTTTATGGCGATGTAAATCTTATAAACACTGAGATCGATCTCTATCACTCAATAACAAGAGAAGAAATTAGAGATGTTGCAAAAAAATATCTAAATCCTAATCAACGTTTAATTTTAGACTATGTTCCTACTACGAAGGCACAAAATTAAGACTCTTAGAATCATGAAAAAAAGAAACATTATTTTAATCCTATTATTCGTAACAGGAATTATGCAAGCACAAGATCGTCCACAACCTAAACCAGGTAAATCACCAATAGTAAATATTAAAAAACCACAAACCTTTGTTTTGGCAAACGGAATGAAAGTTTTGGTTGTTGAAAACCACAAATTACCTAGAGTAAGCTTTAACCTAACCCTTGACAACGCTCCTTTTACAGAAGGAAACAAGAAAGGAGTAGATGAGCTAACAAGTAATATGATTGGCGATGGAACAAAAAAAACAAACAAAGAAGCTTTTAACGAAGAGATAGATTTTTATGGAGCGAATATTAATTTCAGCTCAAGTGGTGCTTTCGCAAGCTCTCTTTCTAAATATTCAGGAAGAATCTTAGAATTATTAGCTGAAGGTGCTTTACAGCCTAATTTTACTCAAGTAGAATTTGACAAAGAAAAAGCAAAACTCAGCGAAGGTCTTAAAGCTGAAGAAAAAAGCGTACCTGCTATCGAAAGAAGAGTCGTTGACGCATTAGCATTTGGAAAAAATCATCCTTCTGGAGAATTCATCACTGAAGAAACCTTAAAAAACATAACACTGGCTGATGTAGAAGAGAATTACAAAAAATATTTTGTCCCTGAGAATGCCTATTTGGTAGTTATTGGAGATATAAAATTTAAAGAAACTAAGGCAGCTGTAGAAAAACTTTTTGGAAAGTGGGAGAAAAAAACACAACCAAAAGACACTTATCCTGCTCCTATAAACGTAGCTAATCTTCAAATTAACTTTGTTGATGTTCCAAATGCTGTACAATCAGAAATAGCATTAGTTAACACCGTAAATTTAAAAATGAATGATCCAGATTTCTTTCCTGCAGTAATTGCTAATCAAATTTTAGGAGGAGATTTTAACAGTTATTTAAATATGAATTTACGCGAAGCACACGGATGGACATATGGCGCTAGTTCAGGTCTAGGAAGCGGAAAATACACTACTAAATTCAAAGCCGCTTCTGCAGTAAGAAATGCCGTAACGGACAGTGCTGTAGTAGAATTTGTAAAAGAAATTAAAAGAATCAGAAGTGAAAAAGTTTCGGACGAGATTTTAAAAACTGTTAAAGCAGGATACATAGGTAGATTTGTAATGCAGGTTGAGAAACCTCAAACAGTAGCTAGATATGCATTGAATATAGAAACTGAAAATCTCCCAAAAGATTTTTATGAAAAATACATTCAAAACATTAACAATGTAACTCCTGATGAAATACTTAGAGTAGCCAATAAATATTTCCTAATTGACAATATGAGAATTGTAGTTACCGGAAAAGGATCTGAAGTAATTCCAGGTTTAGAAAAACTAAATATTCCTATTAGTTATTTTGACAAGTATGCTAATCCTACTGAAAAACCATCATTAAAAAAAGAGGTTCCTAAAGGAGTAACTGCCAAAAATGTATTCGATAACTACATAAAAGCTATTGGTGGAGAAAAAGCTGTTGCCTCTGTAAAAACTATTGCAATGCTAGGATCAACAACCATTCCTCAGGCACCATCACCATTAACATTCACTTCTAAAATGGATGCTAAAGGAAAAATGATGGTTTCATTAGCTATGGGACCTATGAACTTAATGAAACAAGTTGTCAATGAAAAAACTGCTTACATTGAACAACAAGGACAACGAAAAAATCTTGAAGGCAAAGATCTTGCTGAAATGAAAGCTAGTGCTGTTCCTTTTGAAGAACTACAGCTTTCTAAAAAAGATGGATTAGTAATTGACCGTGTCGAACCAATTAATAATAACGATGCTTATGCTATAGTAGACGGCAAAACAACCTACTTTTTTGACACAAAATCCGGATTAAAAGTTGCTGAAGCTAAAGTAGCCGAACAAGCAGGAAAATCAATAACACAAATTACAAATTTTGGTGACTATAAAGAAGTAAAAGGAGTTAAGGTACCTTTTAATATTATTCAAAATGTAGGCTTTGAATTAAACATCAAAATGTCGGAAGTAAAAATCAACGAAGGAGTTTCTGACGCTGATTTCTTATAGAAGAAGCTGAAATACTAAAATTCTTAAAAGCTTTGTCAAAGTTTAAACTTTGACAAAGCTTTTTTTTGTGTTTTACTTTTCACAAAAAACCAGCTTACTTTTTACGAATATCAGCCCACAATTAAAACTCACTTCTTCGCCGACAGATAAACTCCTACTAAAACAATGAAAGCTCCCAGAAGCTGAATTGGCGTAAGCATCTCATTATCCAAAAATCCCCAGAAGAAAGCTATTATCGGAATTAAATAGGTCACTGAAGTTGCAAATACAGGAGATGACATTTGTATTAATTTAAAAAACAAAACGTTTGCAATACCCGTCCCAACTACTCCAAGAACAACAATAAAGAAAATAGAATACTGGGCATTTTCGTCATACATTACTTCATGAAATCCTGAAAAACTTAATATTACAATTGCAGGAATTAATAACACCATAAAATTCCCTGTAGTAATACTCAGCGAACTCAAGTCTGACAAGTACTTCTTTATCAAGTTTACATTTATTGCATAACAAAGTGACGCTACAACTACTAAAATGGCATAGTAATAATTTTGCTCAGGATGACTCATTGCTCCATTAAAAACCAAAAGCAAACAACCTACCAAACCAATAAAAACACCAAAAATTTGTCGTCTCTGAGATTGCATTCCAAAAATAAACACTCCTATTACCAAAGTATTTAATGGAGTTAACGAATTTAAGATTGCCGTAATCGAGCTATCAATTTCCGTTTCGGCAATTGCAAAAAGATAGGCAGGTGTAAATGTTCCAAAAAAAGAAGTTAACGCAATAAATTTCCATTGGCGTTGCGGAATTTTAGCCAAGCTTTTAAAACCAATCAATAGCAAAAATAAGGCAGCAAAAATAATTCGCAAAGAACCCAACTGAATCGCTGTTAAACCTATTAATCCTTTTTTTATCAATATAAAAGAACTCCCCCAAATTAGAGCCAATCCTATTAAATAAACCCACTTTACTTCTTTTAAACCCATATCACCTCTTTTAAAGCAAAATTGTAATAAATTTATGAATTCTCCATTCGATTTTTATTAATTTTGCAAACAAATCCTGTCGTAAACTATTAAAACAAAACAATATGAAAATCGTAAAATCAATCGCAACTTTAGCAATTGCAAGCCTTTTATTTATAAGTTGCAAAAAGAATGAAACAGAAACTAAAGAAGTAACTACAACTGAAACTGTTGCTCCAAAAGCAAATAAAGAAATTGCTGCTCAAAATGTACAAACCGCAAGTTTTGAGATTGAAGGAATGACTTGTGCAATGGGATGTGCAAAAACTATCGAAAGCGAGTTAGCTGACCTTGATGGTGTACAAGATGCTAAAGTAGATTTTGACAAAAAAACTGCTACTGTAACTTTTGACAAAACTGTTCAAAATCCTGAAAACTTAACTAAAATAGTTCAAGCTACTGGTGACGGTAAAACATATAAAGTTTCAAACATGAAATCGTAATTCAAACGATTTTAATGATACAAAAAAAAGAGCATTCATAACGAATGCTCTTTTTTTGTATCTGTATTTCTTATAATTACTTCCATTTAATAGTTTCCATCAGATGTTGCATATCATTTTTAATATAACTCGCTGCAGGCATGATTGAATCAAAATTTGGCTTAGCATAAAAATAAACTGAACCCGTCACAAAATGCTTAATACTGTCTGTGATATAAAATTGAGAGTTTGTAGCAGCATTTCCGTCAACTTGATAAAACATACCATAAGCTTTTTTATCAGGGTTTAAATACGGCTGTTCTAATATATCATCCGCTTTTATAACATGCTCGTAAGTTAGCTTCTGAGCATCTTTCAATAATTTATTAATATCATTATTGACAGGTTTATAAGTAAGGTAAATCGTAGCTTTCATTTTTGGATATGAAATCATGAACCCGCAATCTTTTTCCCCTTTTATAACCGCATCTGCATTTATCTCAAAAGCAAAAGGACATTGGTTTTCAAAATTTACATATTTAGCTTCTGCATAATCCAGTCTCAAATAACTTGCTGGCTTAGGCACAACATCATCTTTGCAACTTACTACAGTCAATGTTATTATAAAAATCGTGATTATGGCAATTGATTTTTTAAGCATTTTGTTATTCTATTGTTACTTTTATTTGTTTTATTCTTTTACTATCCACTGATTCTATCGTAAAAACACAGTTCTGAAAAGTTATTTTTTGATTCTTCTTTGGAAAATTCCCTATGATTTCCAAAATAAAACCTCCTAATGTTTCGGCTTCTCCTTTTTGTATTTCAAATAAGTCCTCATCAACATCTATAATTCTATAAAAATCTTTAAGATTTATCTTTCCTTCAAACAGGTAATTCTTATCATCAATTTGAGAAAAATTAATGTGTTCATCATCAAACTCATCACTTATATCTCCTACTATTTCTTCTATAACATCCTCTAAAGAAACTAACCCAGAGGTTCCACCGTATTCATCAACAACAATTGCTAAATGGCTTTTCATACTCTGAAAATCTTTCAGTAAATTGTCTAATTTCTTATTCTCTGGCACAAAAAATGGCTCTCGAATAAGTGTAGCCCAGTCAAAATCTTTTTTATCTATATATGGAAGCAAGTCTTTAACGAACAAAACCCCTTCAATCTGATCAATATTGTCTCGGTAAACTGGAATTCTAGAATATCCTTTTTCGATAATTTTAGGATATATTGCTTCAAAAGACTCTGAAATCTCTAATGCAAAAATATCAATCCTCGGACTCATTACCTGTTTTGTATCTGTATTTCCAAAAGAAACAATCCCTTCTAATATTTTTTGTTCTTCAGTTGATGTATCTTCTGAATCAGTAAGTTCTAAAGCCTGAGACAATTGCCCTACTGAGAAACTCGTCTTTTGCTTCCCTAATTTATTATGCAAATAAATTGTTGCTGAACGCATTGGCAGACTAATAGGAGAAAGCAATTTATCTAACAAAGCTAATGGATATGCTACTCGCTGTGCAAATTTAAGATTATTACGACTTGCATAAACCTTTGGCAAAATTTCACCAAAAAACAATATCAAAGCAGTAACCAAAATCACTTCTAGAATAAATTTCAACACTGGAGAAATCACTGCTCCAAAAATATCTCGACCTACAAAAGAGAACAAAATAACAACTCCAATATTAATAAAATTATTGGCCACAAGAAGTGTCGCTAAAAGCTTTTTGGGTTTATCCAACAGGTTAGAAATTATTCTTCCTTTGGATACGTTTTGTTGTAATGCCTCATCAATATCTTTTTGAGACAACGAAAAAAGTGCTACTTCGGCGCCTGAAACAATGGCCGAACAAAAAAGTAAAATAAATATTCCAAGAAAACCAACAATCAGGTCGGTATCTAAGATGTTTGCAACGTATAAACTGGGCTCTGGGTCCAAATTAAAAAGAATTAGTTAAACAATCAGAATGGCAAATCATTTATTGGTAAACCATCATTCGAGGCGTCAAAGTTAGTGTTTTTTGACGATTCTGAAGAAGGATTCTGCTTCTGCCCTTCAGTCTCTTTTTTAGTTGTCAAGAAAGTAAACTCTGTTACTTGTATCTCGGTCGTATGTTTCGTCGAGCCATCTTCGGCTTGCCATTGGCGTGACTTTATTCTTCCTTCGATATATATTTTATCTCCCTTTGACAAATATTTTTCACAAATTTCTGCGGCTTTATTACGCACAACAAGATTATGCCACTCTGTTGAAGTGATCTTCTCATTGGTTGTTTTATTTATATAAACCTCATTAGTTGCCAATTGAAATCGCCCAATGCAATTCCCACCATCAAAATAATGCATTTTTACATCGTCACCTAAATGACCTATCAACATCACTTTATTTAATGTTCCGTTCATGACTTACTATTGTATTTCTATCAAAGATACATTTTTTTAGAAAATTATTTTATTCTGTTTCAATAAAATTATGAATCACTATAGGAAAAGGATATGTTTTTAAATCCTGCGCATTAATCCCATTTATAATTGTCTCATTAATTTTTATTTTCCAAAATTTAATATACAAATGCTGGTGTGATAATTTATGAATAATACTTTTTGGATTACATTCTTCTATTCCTATAATAGAGTACGCAACAAAAAACTCTTCTTTAATATAAGCTGCTATAAAATCAAAATCTTTTTCAGCATCTGTTTCCAACAGTGGAAACTCATACAAATTGTGCCAGATTCCTTTTGCTGTTCGTTTTTGCAAAACAGTATTACCTATTTCATCCTCAACAACCAGATAATTAAAATATCGAGCCGTTACTTTTAGTTTTTTAGATTTAACCGGCAACACATCAACTTTTTTCCGCTGTAAAGCTGCACAACTATCATTAAACACACAGACCAAACAATTTGGACTTTTGGGTACACATTGTAACGCTCCAAACTCCATTATAGCCTGATTAAAAATTGCGGGATTATCTTTCGGCATTAATTCATATGCCAAAGCAGCAAATTCTTTTTTAGTCGAAGCTAGAGCAATATCTGTTTCAACATCGAAGTAACGTGATAAAACACGAAACACATTTCCATCCACAACAGGAACAGCTTCATTATAAGAAAACGATGCTATAGCAGCTGCTGTATATTCTCCTACTCCTTTTAATTTTAATAATTCAGCATAAGTTCCAGGAAACACTCCGTTTAATTCATTTGCTACAAACTGTGCTGTTTGATGCAAATTTCTAGCTCTCGAATAATATCCTAATCCTTGCCAAAGTTTCAAAACCTGCTCTTCATTGGCGTTAGCCAAATCAAAAACAGTAGGAAATGCTTTTGTAAAAGACAAAAAATAAGGCATTCCTTGCGCTACTCGGGTCTGTTGTAGCATTATTTCTGATAGCCAAATAGGGTAAGAATCGGTAGTATTTCGCCATGGCAAATCGCGTTTATTTTGTAAATACCATTTTATCAATTGTTTAGAAAAATTCATCATTAAATATTAGACAACAAAAGTAAAAGTTTATGTAATTAAAATTTAACGAATTAGCTTGAATATTTGTTTTTTTAATTCCTATATTTGCAAACTCAAAAAATAGTATACCATTATAAATAGGAAAGAAAATGACGAAAGCAGATATCGTAGCGAAGATTTCAGAAAAATTAGGTCTTGAAAAAGGTGACGTTCAAGCAACTGTAGAGACTTTTATGAATGAAGTAAAAACTTCATTAGAAACTGGAGACAATGTTTATTTAAGAGGGTTCGGTAGTTTTATTGTAAAAACCAGAGCTGAGAAGACTGGAAGAAACATTTCTAAAAATACCACTATTAAAATTCCAGCACACAACATCCCTGCGTTTAAACCTGCAAAAGTTTTCGTAGAAGGAGTAAAGACAAATAACGAAGCAAAATAATACTATTAATTAATCATAAAATCGATAAGATATGCCAAGTGGTAAAAAAAGAAAGAGACATAAGGTAGCAACGCACAAACGTAAAAAAAGAGCGAGAGCTAACCGTCACAAGAAGAAAAAGTAGTTTTAAACTACTTTTTTCTTTTTAAACGTTCATTGAAATTGAAAATTAGTTACCAGTCATCAATACACAGTACTCAGTCTACTGATTACATAAAACTGCTTACTGCCTGCTAATTTTCCCCGGGTTCAATACCTGTTAAAAATATTGTTTAATCCATCCTTACAATTCAGTTATGAGTTATATGTTATGAGTTTAAGAGTTGCAAAGCTATGAACTGAAAACTGTGAACTGAAAACTAAAAAGTTCGGATAAAAATTTACAAATGAATAAAGAATTAATCATTAGATCAAGTTCTGATTTCGTAGATTTTGCCTTATTAAAAGATGGAAAACTAATTGAATTACACAAAGAAGAAGAGAAAAGCAATTTTCAAGTTGGCGATATTTTTATAGCCAAAATAAGAAAACCAGTTGCTGGACTTAATGCTGCTTTTGTAAATGTTGGCTTTGAAAAAGATGCCTTTTTACATTATCATGATTTAGGACCTAACTTAGCTTCTCAATTGAAATTCATAAAACTTGTAAGCGCAGGTAAATTAAAAGATTTCTCCCTAAAAACCTTTCAGTTTGAAAAAGAGATTGATAAAGACGGCACCATTACTGATATTTTAAGTGCTAATCAATCTGTTTTAGTACAAGTCGTAAAAGAACCAATATCTACTAAAGGTCCAAGAATTAGTGCAGAACTATCTTTGGCTGGACGTTTTATTGTTCTGGTTCCTTTTTCTGACCGTGTTTCTATTTCACAAAAAATAGAAGACAAAAAAGAAAAGGATCGCTTAAAAAAACTTGTATTATCGATCAAACCTAAAGGATTTGGTGTTATTGTTCGCACAGTAGCCGAAGGCAAAAACGTAGCCGAATTAGAAAAAGATTTGCAGAACCTGCTTAGCAGATGGACTGCAATGTGTAAAAAATTACCAACTGCTCATCATCCATCCAAAGTATTAGGAGAACTCAATAGAGCTTCTTCAATATTAAGAGATGTATTTAATGATACCTTTAGTGGTATTCAAATTGATGACGAAGAGTTGTACCATCAAACGAAGGATTATCTGCAAGAAATTGCACCTTCAAAACAATCGATTGTTAAGTTTTATCAATCAAATGATACTCCAATTTTCGAGAAATACAACATTGAGAGACAAATCAAGACTTCTTTTGGGAGAACTGTTTCTATGAGTAAAGGGGCTTATCTTATTATCGAACATACTGAAGCTTTACACGTTATAGACGTAAATAGCGGAAACCGTTCTAATAAGGCCACTAATCAAGAAGACACAGCCATGGAAGTTAATATGATTGCTGCTGCCGAAATCGCTAGACAATTACGTTTGCGTGATATGGGTGGAATAATCGTAGTTGATTTTATTGATATGTCTAATCCTGAAAACAGGAAGATTTTGTTCGACTTCTTGCGAGAAGAAATGAGCGACGATAAAGCAAAACATAAAATCTTACCGCCTAGCAAATTTGGATTAGTTCAAATTACAAGACAAAGAGTAAGACCCGAAGTAAACATTAAAACTAGAGAAGAAAATCCTAACAATGAAAATGGCGAAATTGAAGCGCCAATTTTAATCATTGACAGAATCACTGCTGATTTAGAAAGACATTTAAAAACCCACAAAAAAGTTGTGCTTAACACACATCCATTTGTGGCAGCTTACCTCTGTAAAGGTTTTCCATCAATACGTTCAAAATGGTTTTTTGAATATAAAAAATGGGTGAAAATTATACCTCGTGACGCTTACACGTACTTAGAATATCATTTCTACGATAAAGACGGAAATGTTATTAAAGAATAAAACAAGAAACCGCCTTTCGAAAGATTGGCGGTTTTTTTGTACCTATAAATTAAAGTTTAGAATATTTTAAGTATTTCAAACAAACCGTTCAAACAAAAGCATTTTTCTTACATTTGAGATCTGTTTAAATTATCAAAGATGTATCTAACAAAATACTTAAATTATTTCATAGTAGCTTTTGTTTTACTCTCTACAAAAGCATTCGCTCAAAATGACACTCTTTTTTTTGACAAAAATTGGAGAACTACCGACAAAGAATTAGCTATTTACTATAGAATCAAACCTGTAAAAACAAAAGCAAAAAATGTTCTTGGTTACAGAATAGCTAATATTGATTCTGTTTATATAATTAATGACTATTATTTAAAAAGTAATAAAATACAATTTGAAGGTTATTCAAAAGACCCTGAAGGTGAATATTTAGTTGGTAATGCAAAATGGTACAATGAGGACGATAGTAAATCCTACACAAGAGAGTTTAATTATAAACAAAACAACAACGACTCAAGATTCAGAATCCCTCAGTGGCCAATCTTTTATGCAAGTTATTCGATTGCAACAAAAAGTCAGCTTACTGGCGGTTTAGAATTTTGCTTAGATTGCAAAGACAAAAACAAACTTTTTTTGGGCTTAGGATATGGAATTACCAGTTATGATGGTAAATACTATGGTTTACCTGACTTACATTTATCCTATAACTTAAAGGAATTCCTATTCATAAAAACGGGCGGTTCTGATAAAAATGCCTATGCATTGGCTGGTTTAACATTATTAAACATGATCGATTTAGGTTTTGGTTATTCCGTATCATTTAACAGAGAAAAAAATCCTGTAATTAAAGGTTTTACTTTTGGAATTACTATTCGGTTCACCAGGAATAACGATGCTTATGGTAAACTAAAAGTAATGTAACCCTCACTTATTCCCTCACAACCTCAACTTTTCGTCTTATTTCATTCCCAAATTCATCTACAACTGTAATATAATGAAATCCAGCTGTCATCACAATTGGTTTTTCATGAAAAACTTTAGTCACTCCTTTGTAAACATTATCCACATACCAAAACAATTGACTTTCTCTTTGTGAATACGCCACTCTAAAAATTACAGGTTGCACTTCACTATTGAAATTTTTGGTTAAATAGATTTTACTATTCGCTTTAGGATAAATAAAATCCATAGAAGCTGTTTGAGTGCCTGTACAATTATCTCTGAATGGCGGTAATGGCATATATTCGATATGCTTACTTTTATAATACCATGCCATTACAGGAGGCAAAACAAACCAATTCTTCACAACTATATTTTCGATACTTTCACAGCTACTATTTACCTGAAACTTTTCGGTTTGGTCTAAATGTACTGTTTTATGATACGGGCAAATTGAAGTCGTTTTTCCTTTTACCGTAACCCATTGCTTTATTTTCGGACAGCCTTCTTTAGCTAAATATCCACTTAAACGACAAACTTCAACCTCATCCAAATCCTTATAGGGAGTTGCAAACCATTTTTGCCTTGGTAATAAATTAAACACATCAAATAAAATTGGAGCTGCACTTGTAACTCCTGTTAATGTTGGTCTTCCTTCTCCTGTTGCATTTCCTACCCAAACTCCAACTACATATCTAGAATTTGTTCCTATTGCCCATGCATCACGATTACCAAAACTTGTACCTGTTTTCCAAGCTATCTTAAGTGAGCTGTCATAAAACTTCCAGGCTTCATCTCCTTCTGGCCTGTTTACCTCTTCCATGGCGTTATACGTTAACCAAATTGAACCTGCACCTAAGATATTCTTCTGCGTACTTTCGTCTCCAAAATCAGGCTCAAAATCGTTTTCATAATTTAGCTCTGTAAACTCATTTGTTCGGTACTTTCCATTACTTTTATTAAAATAATTTACTGTCGATGACATCCCTGCATAACTACGGCATAAATCCCATAAATTACTCTCAGCTCCTCCCAGAATAAGTGACAGCCCATAATGATCTGGCGGTTTAGAAATATTTTTTAATTTAAATTTTTGCAGTTCTTCATAAAATTTATTTACTCCAAAATCTTGTAACATCAAAACCGAAGGAATATTAAGCGACCTTGATAATGCCCGATGCGCTGGCACTGCCCCATCAAATGTTAGGTTGAAATTTTGTGGTGTATAACCCGCAATCTGCGTTGGTACATCGGCAACTAATGTGTTCGGCAATAACTCTCCATCATCCAGCATTGCAGCATACAATAAGGGCTTTAAAATACTTCCTGTACTTCTTGGTGCATCTATTATATCAACATCTTTTTGATGATCACTATTTGTTGGAGAATTCCCTACATAACTTATTACGTTTCTATTGGATACATCAATTACCAAAATAGCCAAATTACTAACCTCATTCTGCTTGTATTGATTGTAATAGTATTTTGCAATTTGATTTACTCTATTTTGCAAATCAAAGCCTATCGTAGTTTTTACTCTAACTCCTTCTTGATTTTTAGCCACTCGTTGCAATAAATGAGGTGCTATTTGTGGCAGATCATATGGTTTTCGAGGTAAAGGCTCTTCTATAGATAGTTCATAAGTTTGTCTATCAATAATTCCTTCCAGATTAAGCTTACGCAAAAGGCGATTACGCTTCTCTAATAATTTTATTTGGTTCTTTCCTGGATAAATTAAACTTGGTGCGTTTGGTAAAACTGCTAAAGTCGCATTCTCTGCCCACGATAACTGATTTGATTTCACTCCAAAATACCTCCATGAAGCCATTTCTAGACCAACTACATTTCCTCCAAAAGGAGCGTGAGCTGCATACAGCTCTAATATCTCATCTTTTGAATATCCTAATTCTAATCTTATCGCAAGAACAACTTCTATCAGTTTTTCAAAATAAGTCCTTCCTTTTCCTTTTCTCGACAATCGGATTACTTGCTGTGTAAGTGTACTTCCTCCTCGAACAACCTTTCCCGCTTTTCTGTTTTGTTTAATAGCATTGACCATAGCAACAGGATTAAAACCTGGATGCTTATAGAAATATTCATCTTCAAAATATACTATACACTTCTTAAACTTATCAGGAACACTATCTTGTGCAGGAAAACGCCATTGTCCATCACGAGCAATCTTCGCTCCTAACAACTCTCCTTCTTTACTCTCAATAACCGTAGAATAGGGTTCTTGAAATAATGTTCGTGGTAATGAAAAATAATAAATCACCACTAACAAAAATGCTAGCAGTGATTTTATCTTATTCTGTTTTATCCAATTTATAATGCGTTGAAGGAACGCTTTTAATTTATTTTTCAAATCTTCTAATGTAATTTTAACCGCAAAGTTCGTAAAGTTTTTTTTGCTCGCAGATTTAGCTGATTCTGCAGATTTTATTTCTATCTGCAAAATCTGCGTGAAACTTTACTTCACCACTTCAACCCAAAATCCTTTCGTTCTAGCCAAAAATGTATTATCGTACATTGCTTCACATTGCAATCCTGGCAAATAATAATTACCTAGGTAAGATGCATTCAAGAGAATTTTAAACACTTTGGTTTCACCTGCTTTTAGTCCAAAATAGAAATTAGTTCTATCATCACGAATATCAATATAATCAGCGACATTATTGGTTGCGTCCCCATAATCTGTAAAGCGAGTATTTACAATTTCAAATCCTGAAGGTAAAATTTGAGTCAATGCTACATTTTCGACACGTTCATTTCTTAGGCTTCTAACTGTTACCTCAGCGATAAATTCTGTTCCTTGTGTTATCTTAGAAACATTTATTACTCCGCCTTTTCTGTTTTTGAAGACTATACCAGCCGATACATCACTCTGAATTACATTTTCCTGACCTATCGGTAAAATTCCAGTATTCAATACGCGAACATAAATCGTATTCTTTTTATTGTTTTTTAAAGTGATACTATTTGTACCTGCTTTGACTGTCAAACTTCTATCGGCAACAGTTTTTGAAGTTTTTATAACTTGACTTTTTCCATCTTTACTATACTGTACATCTATTCCTTTTACACCATTGTTCAATGAAAATTGAGCCATCGCATACAAAGAATAAGCTGTAGTTTGTGTACTCATCCATTGATCACTTGCCATACTTTTAGCCAGTTTTACAGCCATAGCAAATGCTTTTTGTTTCTGTCCTAATAACAACATTGTTTCTAGAGCCATCGCACGGTTTCTATCGCTTGAACCATAATAGTAATAATTATACGCTGAAGACTCCTCATCGATTTTACTACTTAATAACAAACTCGAAGCGGCGCTTTTTTGTCCTGCCAGAACATAAGCTGCTGCAAGTCTAAGTTTGCTTTCGTTAGAAATACCTTTTGTTTCACGCAATCTATTCATTGAAGACAAATCAGACGAACCAGCCAAAGCCAATGTATACAAGCGATATGATTGTGCCATATCATTCCCATAACGCGGTTCAAATCGCCATTGTTTGGCCTCTTTTTGTTGATACGAAAGCCATTTTGATTTAAAATTGATTGGCAATACATATCCTTTCTTCTCTGCTTCAATCATAAAATGTCCTGCATAAGAGGTTCCCCAATCATCGGCAATTGAATTCCCTTGCCAATACGGAAGTCCTCCATTTGACAATTGAAAACTTCCCAATCTTGTAATTCCTGCTGTAACATTCTTTTGAATAAGCTGTTGGCGTGTTGCATCAATATCTGCCACATCATTTAAGAATAACTGTGGAAATACAGACGAAGTTGTTTGCTCCACACATCCATGCGGATACTGGATAAGAAATTGCAATCTTCCATTTAAATTAATAGTTGGCATTGACGACACTTCTAACCTGGCTTTATTACTTCCTGACACTCCAAATGTTTTCCAAACAATCGTTTTTGAACTATTTGGTTCCAAAACCACATCTGTAAATGTATTAGTAACAGGATTTGGATTCGTCATATCAATTTCGACATCATAAACTGATTTTTCTTTCCCTGAAGTCGCAATAACTTGTACTTTAGCAATTCCCGTTAAGCTTCCCACCTCTAGATTAAAATAGGCCATTTTTTCGTCTGGCTGTGTAAATGTCAATCTTTGAGCTGGACTTCCCACAACTCTTAATCCATTGCTTGTTTTAATTTGTACAGTAACGTTTTTGATGTTTTTTTCCATTGCAAAAATCGTAACTGGGATAGTTACTTTTTCTGATGGCGAAATTTTTCTTGGCAATGAAGCCAATACCATTAACGGACTACGAACAGGAGTTGCTTTCTCTACACTTCCGTATGCACTTGTATTTGCATCTCCAGCAACTACCATTGTTCTTACTGAACCAATATATTTAGGCAATTTTATCTGATGTGTTTTAGTTTCTCCTTTTCCTAATTTAAATGGTCCGAGGTAAACAACTACTGGTTTAAAACGATTGGCTTTCTTCGCTTTTCCTCCACCTAAGTCCTGATCTCCACCAATACTAAAAATCTGATTTACTTTACCGCCATATGCACCAATTACATCATCATATACATCCCAAGTTTTTACACCTAAAGCTTCTCTAACATAAAAACTGTCCCATGCATTTGGCGTTTTAAATCGGGTTAAATCGAGTAATCCTTCATCAACAACTGCAATTGTATAGGTCATTTCTTTTCCTGATTTCTCACTTACTTTTACAGGAAAGGTTTGTTCTGGTTTCAGTACATCTGGCATTACTATACTTGGAGCTAGAATCGTCGTTTTATCAATTACTTCGATTGGAACAATTCCGTACATACGAATTGGTGAATCATTTTTGGTTGATGCATGGGGCTGCAAAAGTGTAATATTAAAATACACATTTGGTGCCATCGCTCCTGTAATCGGAACTTCAATTTTAGTTTCTCCTTTTTGAGTTTTCACCCAAAGTGTCTGTACTACTTTCGAGCCATTTTCTATGGAAACTAAAGCACGCCCGCCTTCACTCGAAGGGAAAGATATTTGTGCTTTTTCGCCTACTGCATAATTCTTTTTATCTGTAGAAAAAACAAGCATATTGGCTGTAGAAGCATCTGTATTTCTTGTTTTCCCAGACCATATTGGCCAATCTATATTTACGGTTATTGCTGATGCATGTCCTCCAACTTCATCCGAAACACGAATCAAATAACGTCCCCATTCTTCATCTGTCAATGCAAATTGAAAACTTCCTTTTCCGCTTGCATCTGTATTTACTCTAAATGTTTTGTAAGATGTGGTAGCATTTGATGAATTGTAATTGGACAAATTATCACTCGAAGCATCCCACCACCAGCGCCATTCTGTTTTATACACTTTTACCTCTAGATCTCTTACAGATTTTGGTCTTCCATTTTCATCAACAGTTACAACATCAAATCGATTCATTTTACGGGTTTCAAGCATTCCGTATTTTGTAGGTTCTGGCGATTTTACTCCCACATAAGTGTTATATGGCGAATAGGTTGTTGAGATAACATCTGTACTAAAATCACCACCTTCTTCGAAAACCTTGGTAATAAAAGCTGCTCTTAACATTCCTGGTGCCTGCCCTTGTAATTTAGGCTCAATGTTTACGGTTGCTCTTCCGTTTGCATCTAGTTTCCCTGAGAAGATATTAATTTCCTCTGTACTAAATTGACGTACCAAATCATCAAAAACATATTTTTCGTATCCTTTAAAAGTAGTGCTTTGCTGAGAAAATTTTGCTTGCATTTCTACATTCAAGTTTTTAGCAATCGCTCCATGAAGCCATGTAACTTCAAGATTACTTGTATTTGGATATGATGAAGATAATATTGCTCTTCTAAAAGTATTTTTTATTTTTAAACGATTCGGTTTAATCGTCTCAATTTTTATGCTCTTGTAATATTTGGCTCCTCCTACACTTACCATAGCTTCCCAATTTCCTGTAGGCGCTTCTGCATCTGTAGGAACTGTAAACGCATAATGATTTAGATCATTCGATTTCTGAACCGTTTGATACGTAACTTTTCCGTTAGGATCAGTTAATCTAAATTTTATCGGATGTGCTTTTGGTAATTTATTTGCCGCATCATTAAATATAAATGATAAATACAAATTGTCTCCTGGGCGCCAAACTCCACGCTCACCATAAATATATCCTTTTAAACCTTTCTGCAAGGTTTCCCCCGCTACATCAAAGTTACTTACCGACAATGAATTTCCATCATCAAGTTTTACATAAGTTGATTGCGTTCCTAAAGTAACAATAGCAAAATAGGCAAATTTATCTAATTGAAAAGAAGCAATTCCTTCACTGCTTGTTGTTCCTGTTGTTAGTTTTTGTTGCTGAAAACTGTATAAATCTACTCTTGCATTCGAAACTGGTTCTGTGGTGATTATGTTATTTACTACAAATAAATACGATTTATTCTCCCCTCGTTTAGCAATTACTCCCAGATCTGAAGCTAAAATATTAGTTCCTATTTTTGCATTATAATAATAGGAACCTGTACAAGGATCTTGACTTTCTCTCCATTCGTAATCATCATAATAATAGTCGTCGTATGAGTTACCACTGTAGTTTACATCATTTTCATCTACTTCTTCTTCTTCGGTTTGATCTGTATCTGCTTCACTAGTTTCACATTTATATAATGAATATGCTTTTTTATACGAGAACTCCACTCTGTAAATTGCTCCTGGTTCTGGTGTAATTATCTTAGACAAATCCAAAGCATATGTATTCCACTTAGTAAGATTAACAAGTGTATTTTCTTTAAGATTAATTGTGCTTTTTGCAACGGGCTGTGCTACTCTTTTTAAGTTTTGTGCTCCGTTTAATTCATTGTTCTGAAGAAATTGCAATATATTATTTTTATAAATCTTATATACTTTTACATCTACTGCACTAAGATTTACTGCTCCAAAATTCAATTTCAAATTATTTGAACTTGGCAATATTGTTCCATTTTTTATAAACTTAATATTTGGTTTTATCTGATCGAAAGAAATCTTCTCCGAATAATTTTCGCTCATCTTTCGACCATACTGGCTTTCTATTCCCTGAAAGACTTCTAATAATAGTTCCCCAGTAACCGTTTGATCAGATACTGACTCAGCCTCTGGTTCTTCTACTACTTCTTGTACAGCTACCGCAGCACTATCTACAGATATACTTGTAGAATCTACTGCTACACTTGCTGTATCAACAACTGCAACAGCAACCTCATGTACAACTTCCTCAACTGGTTTTTCATTACTGAAATAAACTTTTAAAATATTTCCTTGAGTTGAAAACTTTAAGTTGTTTGTATTTTGTATCGCCACCAATCCCTTAAAATCTTGTCCTTTTTCTAGTGGTTCCGAAAAGTTAATTAATACGGATTGATTGTTTTCATCTGGAATCTCAACTTTTATAATTTTAAACTCATTTATTGATGTTATTGGAAAATCCATTTTCCCTTTTTGATCAATGTCAAAATCGCTTCCATCATAAGAAATCTCAAGATTACTTGCTTCAGATAAACGCTGAATACTATCTATGATAAACTTAAATTCTTTTCCAGAACTTGCCGCTTTATCAAATTTAATAGTAAGATTTTTTCCGTTATGGCTAGCTAAAACCAGTTTTTTTGCTGTTTCTACATCTATAATATCAGCCGTTTTTAATACACAATTTAAGTATTGATATTCTTTACTATACGATTGAACGTCCAGCGTATTTACAATAAAATCTTGTTTAACTGTTTTAACAGTAAAATTGAATTTAGATAAATCTTTATCATCATCTCCTTTTTTCGGGAGCGTAATTAGTTTATCTAAATTTAGGGTTACTTGATATTCTGTTCCCGCTTTCAGCTTTTTTTTGGGGATAAAAGCAATCGTATTACTAGAAAGCGCTACAACTTTACCATCTACACTAGGTGAAATATCAAATAAATCACTATCCAATTCCTGATTTATTTTCCAATCTTTTTTCTCAAAAGCCAAAACAACGCGTATATCCGATTGAGACGAAACAATCCCTCCGGTAAAACTTGTTATATAATCTTTGAATAATGAAAAATCAGAATTAAAATCAGCAGCAGATTTCCTTCCACAAGCCTGAAAAATAAAAAACACAAACAACACGTAAACTAATCCTCTTGTTCTCAATTTAGTATCAAATTAATGGTTACAAAATAATATACTATATAAAGATTAAAACATTTTACAATCAAGATTACGATTGATTAAGTGCTCTTTATATGTAATAAAAGTACTGTAAATTTTAATTACTTTTAAGAAGAAAATCCAGTATCCCTATTTTTTTTTAACTTTTTTTGAAGGCTATGAAAAACCAATTATTAAATGTACTATATTTCGTTCTTTTTAATATTGTGAAAAAATATCAAATAGTTTGCGTAAAGATTCTACTGAAAACGAATTCATTATAAAAAACAAATCAGTTATCGTATACCTCCTGATGGTAGTAACTTTTATTATTTTGTTGTGTTTTGCGGATTATTATGTTCTACCAGCCTCAAAAACAACAGATGTAATAACACACTATGCGGTGATAACTACAGGAAGAGGATCTAACCCAGAAAAAGTTTCTGTTCATTATTATACGCAGAAGGAATTTACTTTTTCGACGATCAGAGATGATATTGAAGAAAATGATGTAGAACTTGAGTATTCTTTGTTATTTAAATCTATAACAAAAGTAAAATCAGAGAAGAATGATTACACTAATCTTCTTTGTAATGGTTTGAATAGTAACGGAATTCAGTTTTATTTTTGTGGAGTATTACTTATTTCTATAGCGATAAGTTTAAAAATACTTCTTTCGAAAAAGAGTTTTTCTGAAAACACATTTTACAATATAATTTGCTTTAATTTATTTATGATATTCCTATGTGTTTACATGACATATCTGTATTAAACGAAAACATCTTTATTTAGATAATCTTTCTTTTTAACTTTTAAAATTCCACTCCAAGCTTAGACAATACATTATCTAATTCCGTAAAATGTTCCTTTGTATTTGCAGCATAAAACAGTTGATTATTAGCCATTATCACAATTACATCATCCTCATAATTACCATAAAAATTTATTCCTTCTAGCCATTTCCTGAATGAAACTCCTTTATTTCGGAAATTTTCGACAACAAAATCCAATTCATGTTGCTCTAATTCATAAAATGTGTAGCATGGAAATTCTAATGCATAACCAGCCTGAAGAAAAGCCATTGCGGTAAAAAACTCCGTTAAGGTTTCTGTTTCCAAGTTCCATTCTTTTTCATCGGTACTCATAAAAACTGGCGGATTGGGTTTTAATAAATCATCTTTATGAATTCCCCAAACACATGCTTTTTGATTTTCAGAATAAAATATCAAATAATCATTCTGTTTATAATATTGAAATCGCTCTGGTATAATTAATAAATCTTGTGTTTGATTTAAACTTTGTATTCTACCTAATTCACTATAGTAATCAACAAATACTTCAGGTAGTTGCCCGAAGATATTTTTAACACTTTTAATTTCATCATTAGTAAACCCATTAGGTTCTGTAATATGAAATAGCTTTTTTATTATTGAAAAATCAGTCATAATAACTTTTTAGTAAGAATGAAACAGCGATAAAATTATCTTCGCCTTTTAGCAAAGAAACGTTTCATTAAATCTGAAGCTTCATTTGCCATAACACCACGAACAACAACTGTTTTAGGATGTAATTGTGTCCCCATTTTTTCGTAACCTCGATGTTCATCGCTTGCTCCGAAAACAATTTTTGAAATCTGACTCCAATATAAAGCACCTGCACACATCTGGCAAGGTTCTAATGTTACATAAAGCGTACAGTCTTTTAGATATTTCCCGCCTAAAAAATTAGCCGCGGCTGTTATTGCTTGCATTTCGGCATGAGCAGTAACATCATTTAATAATTCGGTTAAATTATGGCTTCTTGCAATGACCTTATTATCAATTACAATAATGGCTCCTACAGGAATTTCATCTTTATCAAATGCCATTTCGGCTTCTTGTAAAGCCTTTTTCATAAAATACTCGTCGGTAAAAATATCTATCATAAAACAAAAATACATTTTTAAGAAGTAATTTTTATTACATTTATTTTTTTGATTTTTAAAATATGCCAACAAAACACAAAATAAGCATTCCTGAGTCTTGCCACGAAAAATGGGATAAAATGACTCCTGTTGAAAACGGACGTTTTTGTCTTAGTTGTTATAAAACTGTTATTGATTTCACAACCATGTTACCAGAGGAAGTACAGCATTTTTTCATAGCAAATCAGAACAAAAGTGTTTGTGGCAGATTTAAAAATTCTCAATTAGAAAACATAATAATTCAAATTCCTGCCAAAGTTTTATACAAGCAGACTCAATATCATAGAATGTTTTTATTAGCTTTATTCATTGCTATGGGTACCACATTATTTAGTTGCCAAGATAAAAATGGTGACAAGCAAAAAATAAATAAAATAGAAATAGTTGGTAGTTCATCAACTGAAGAAAGAACCATGGTTGGAGACATTAAAGTTAGTGGTAATGAATCATCTCAAGTTCCACCACCTCCACCTCCAAAAATCAAACAGGTTAAATTTGTAAAACCAACTACTAAAAGTTCCGGTGAAACTACTAAAGACAAAACACAATCTTCAAATCAAGTTAAAAAAGATAATTCTGTATTTACTACAGGAGCGGTAACGCAAACAAATGCAGAATTCCCTGGAGGTATTGACCCATTTTATACCTTTTTTACTAATGAATTTAAAATGCCCGAAAATACAGATACCAAAAATCTCAAGATTAGAATCTCCTTTGCAGTAGAAAAAAACGGAACGTTATCATATCTTGAATCTGTACCTGCTATTGATAAAACAATAGAAAATGAAATCATTAGAGTTTTAAGTTTATCCCCAAAATGGGAGCCGGGAGAATCTAATGGAAAAAAAATAAGAATGCAATATTCCTTACCAATTGTATTGGAATAAGATCTCAGATAAAGTTTAAATTTAAAACCGTAAATTTGCTTTTTACCTTACAATGAAAAGCAATTTACTTTCCAACATATACAATCCTGCCGATTTACGCTTACTCTCCGAAGCGCAACTTCCTCAAGTTGCTCAAGAATTACGTAATTTTATTATTGATATTGTTTCTGTAAAAGAAGGCCATTTGGGCGCAAGCCTTGGCGTTACCGAACTTACTATTGCCTTACATTATGTATTTAATACACCCGACGATTTATTGGTTTGGGATGTTGGTCATCAAGCTTACGGGCATAAAATATTGACTGAAAGAAGAGAGATTTTCCATACCAATCGGCAGCTTCATGGTATTTCTGGCTTCCCTAAAATAGCTGAAAGCAAGTATGATACTTTTGGTGTAGGCCACTCCTCTACTTCTATTTCTGCAGCATTAGGAATGGCAATTGCTTCTAACTTAAAAGGCGATTTCGATAAACATCATATTGCTGTAATTGGCGATGCTTCGATTGCATCGGGAATGGCTTTTGAAGGCTTAAATCATGCTGGAGTAACCGATGCAAATTTATTGGTTATATTAAATGACAATGCTATCGGGATTGATCCAAGTGTAGGTGCGCTTAAAAAATATCTCACTGCTGTAAAAGAAGGAAAAAATCCGAAGAAGAATAACATGATCAAATCCTTGAATTTCGATTATTCAGGTCCTATCGATGGTCATGATATTTATGCTTTGATCAAAGAATTAAAACGTTTAAAAAATATAAAAGGGCCTAAATTCCTTCATATTGTTACTACCAAAGGAAAGGGATTACAACAAGCCGAAGAAAATCAGGTTCAATATCATGCTCCAGGGAAATTTAATGCTTCGACTGGAGAGATTATCCCTAAAATTGAAGACAATCTTCCTCCTAAATATCAAGACGTATTTGGTTTAACTATTTTGAATCTGGCTCAAAAAAATGAAAAAATTGTTGGTATCACTCCTGCAATGCCTTCTGGAAGTTCGCTGAAATTTATGATGGATGCTTTTCCTAAACGTGCTTTTGATGTGGGGATTGCCGAGCAACATGCTGTAACACTAGCCGCTGGCATGGCCACTCAGGGAATGATTGTCTATTGTAATATTTACTCTACATTCCTGCAACGTGCTTACGATCAAGTCATACACGATGTAGCTTTACAAAATTTACCTGTTATATTTTGTCTTGACAGAGCTGGTTTGGTTGGAGAAGATGGTGCCACTCATCATGGTGTTTTTGATATCTCGTATTTGCGTTGCATTCCCAACATGACCGTATATGCTCCTTTAAATGAAATAGCATTACAAAACATTTTATATACTGCACAATTAGGATTAAATCATCCTATTGCTATTCGATATCCTCGAGGTCGTGGCGTAATTACCGATTGGCAAAAAAATAATTTTAAGAATTATGCTACAATCGAAATCGGAAAAGCAACTTGTCTTAAAGAGGGTAATCGAACCGCCGTTTTATCTACTGGAACAATTGGAAACAACGTAATAAATGCACTAAAAAACAATGGTAATCCAAACACTATTGCTCATTACGATTTTCCTTTTATCAAACCATTAGACAACAAATTATTACACTCTATTTTTGGAAAGTTCACAAATGTAATTACTATCGAAGATGGGGCTATAACTGGTGGTTTTGGAACGGCTATTTTAGAGTTTTCAGCCCTTCATAAGTATACTCCTAAAATAACAACATTAGGTATTCCTGATGCTTTTATTGAACATGGAACTGTTACCGAATTACAACAATTATGCAATATTGACGTTAAAAGTTTAGAAATTCTTTTTTCTCTTGGTTAAAAATAATTATTTTGCAGACCCAAAACAAAAAATGCCATAATGAAATTATTCCATTTCCCTATTTTAATACTTTTTTTATTTTGTTCATCTAAAAATTTCGCTCAGAAATCTTTAATTCAAACTCAATTAAATCCAGTAATCCAAACTCAATTACCAGATGTACATTCTAATTGGACTAAGAAAAATAAATTAGGTTTTGATATTACCCAAATTGCTTTTGTTAACTGGAGCGCTGGGGGAACTAGCTCAATTTCGGGGCTATTTAAAGGTGAGTTTTCAAGAGTATACACAAAAGACAATCATAAATGGGCAAATGAACTTCTACTAAAATATGGACTAAACAAACAAGATGGTATTGAGTTACGTAAAACTGATGATGCTTTTCAGTTTAACTCAACTTATGGTTTTAGAAGAGACACACTTTCAAACTGGTATTATTCTGCAAAATTTAATTTAAACTCACAGTTTACTAATGGATATTCTTATCCAAATACAGACATTCCTATTTCCAAACTTTTTGCTCCAGCTTATGTATTCTTAGGAGCAGGGGCTGAAAACGCTAATAAACAAAAAAATCGTGCTTTCTATTTCTCACCAATTACATTAAAAACCACTTTGGTTTTAGATCAAACCTTGGCAAATCAGGGAGCATTTGGTGTTAGAAAAGCCATTTATATTGATGACCCTCTAGATCCTAACAATAAGATTCTTGTTGAAAATGGCCAAAAAATAAAGGCTGAATTTGGTATTTTATTTACAGCTTATACAAAAAATGAGATTTTCAAAAATATATTTTTTGAAAACCGTCTTAGTCTTTATACCGATTACCTTAATCGATTCGGAAATGTTGACATCGATTATGATACCCGTCTAGATCTTGTTGTAAACCAATATGTAAAAGCCAATGTCGGCATACATTTTGTTTATGATGATGACATCAAATCTAAAAAAGAAATAGACGGAGTACAAGTTACTCAAGGTCCGAAAGCACAATTAAAACAAGTTCTAGGAGTTGGAGTTGTTTATGCTTTTTAACAACTAACTTGTTTTTCTTCCATTTATAGTTTCATACAATTCTAAGGCATTTCCATCGGTTAATAATGAAACATAATGACATATATGAAGTAATCTTTCATACAATCCTTCTTTTTCTAAATGATGTTTTTCTGGCAACATCTTTAAAATTAAGGTATCGTAGTTTGATGTTTCTCCGTTGTATTTATTATTAAAAGCCGTTATAAATTTATCTAGAAGTGTCTGGATAATCTGATAACCAACTATTTCTTTTTCGATCACTTCACGACTCTGATATATATTTTGAACACTCAAATTTATAATATCGTTCATCTGTGCTTTATATTGACTTTTATCCATTAATGCATAAGGAAATTTACCCGCAAGGATGGCATCTTCATTATCAATAAAAACTTTAACAGCATCATTTATCAAGCTTCCAATTGCTAGAGCTCGTAAATAACTAATCCTGTCTTCTTTAGTTGTTAGCGTTTTATATTTGGCTACGCCAATATTATCTTTTACAAGTTTAATCAGGTATTCTAATGCATAATCCTCTGAAACTAGCCCTAGGTTTATTCCATCTTCAAAATCAATAATAGTATAACAAATATCATCGGCAGCTTCTACTAAATAAGCTAGAGGGTGTCTTTCGAAACCAATATCATTTCCAGATTTATTAGGTAACATGCCCATATCGACAGCTACTTTATTAAAAAAGTCTTTATCAGTCTGAAAGAAACCATATTTTTTATCGGCTATATTTTTGGTCGGTTTTTTAGGCAGGCTTTCTTTTGGATATTTCATAAATGCTCCTAACGTAGCATATGAAATTCTAAGTCCTCCTTCTATTCCTGGTCTACTTGCTGTTAAAACAGAAAACCCATTAGCATTACCTTCAAAATCTATTAAATCCTGCCATTCTTTATCCGTCAAATGTTCTTTGTACTGTTGTCCTTTTCCTATAGAAAAATATTCTCCAATAGCTTTTTCTCCCGAATGTCCAAAAGGTGGATTCCCAATATCATGTGCCAAAGATGCGGCTGCAACTATAGCACCAAAATCGTTCATGTGGTATCCGTGAACTTCTTTTAGATATGGATATTTTTCGATTATTTTTTTTCCTACCAAACGACCTATAGAACGGCCTACAACCGAAACTTCTAAACTGTGCGTTAATCTGGTGTGTACAAAATCTGTTTTAGAAAGAGGAATTACTTGCGTTTTATCTTGTAGACTTCTAAATGCCGATGAAAATATTATTCGGTCGTAATCTACTTCAAATCCCAATCGCGTATCATCTTGTTCTACACGTAATCTTTTGCTAGTATCGCCTTGGCGTTTGAGTGATAAAAGTTGTTCCCAGTTCATTGTGTGTTTTAGATTGAAGATTAACGATTTTAGGTTTTGAAAGGCAAAAATACATTTTTATTTCAGGACTTTGTAATGATTAAAACTCTAATGCGGTGCTGTGTTTAATTTCCCCCATCACAAAAATACTGTTCGTATTCCCTATGTTTTCGATAGTAGACAATTTATTCATTACAAAATCCTGATAACTAGTCATATCCTGAACAAGGATTTTTAGCATAAAATCATAATCTCCTGCAATATTATAACACTCTATAATTTCGGGAAGCGCAACAATATCTTTCACAAAATTGCTCCCTACATTTCTTGCATGTTCTTTTAATCGAACATTACAAAAAACAGTCATACCACAATTCATTTTTTTCTTGTCTAACAGCGCAACATATTTGGTAATATACCCGTCTCGTTCTAATCTTTTTATACGTTCGTAAACAGGCGTAACAGTCAGGAATAATTTGCTTGCCAGGTCTTTTGTATTGATATTTGAGTTCTCCTGAAGGTGTCTCAAGATCTCTAAATCGGTTTTATCTAAATTTTCCATAGTAATTTTTACGGCTAAAGTTCGTTTTAAAAGGATTCATCAGTATTATAATCTTCAAATAACAACTTAATAAAGTTTATTTACTTAAATAAAATCCAAATATAAGTTTTAAAAACCAATACAATAAATTTGTTCAGTAAAAAATACTGAAACAAAAATGAAAACAAATAATTTAGGTTATCCTCGAATTGGTAGCAACAGAGAATTAAAAAAAGCTAGTGAATTATACTGGGCAGGACAACTTTCGGCTGAAGAACTTTTGGCTGTTGGAAAGAACATCCGCAAAGAAAACTGGCAATTGCAAGCTGAATCTGGCATTGATTTAATCCCGTCAAATGATTTCTCATTTTACGATCAGGTTCTGGACTTAACATTGACTTTGGGAGCAATTCCTGAGCGCTATAATGATTTTGCAAAAACAAATACTTCTATCGATCTATATTTTGCAATGGCAAGAGGCTCGCAAAAAAACGGACAAGATGTTGTTGCTATGGAAATGACAAAATGGTTTGACACCAATTATCATTATATTGTTCCTGAATTCACAAAAAACCAAAAATTCACTTTATTTTCAGAAAAGATAATCAACGAATTTAAAGAAGCAAATGATTTAGGTATTGCTACAAAACCTGTCCTTATCGGACCAATCTCTTACTTACTTTTAGGAAAAGAAAAGGAAGAAGGTTTTCACCGAATTGACCTTATTGAAGCCTTACTTCCTGTATATTTTGAGATTTTCGAAAAATTAGAAACTGAAAACGTAACTTATATTCAATTAGACGAGCCTTTCCTGGCTTTAAACTTAACTGATAAAGAAAGAAATGTTTTCACGAAAGTATATACAGAAATCAACAACCGTTTCCCTAACATAAAAATTATCCTTGCAAACTATTTTGACTGCTTTGGAGAAAACCTAACTACAGCATTGGCTTTGCCTGTTGACATCTTGCACTTAGATCTAGTACGCTGTCCGTTACAATTAGATGATATTTTAGAATCAAATTTATTATCTCCAAACGTAAATCTTTCACTTGGTCTAGTAGATGGAAGAAATATCTGGAAAAATGACTTTAAAAATTCATTGGCAATTATCGAAAAAGCGACTAAAGCTCTTGGCGAAAACAGAATATTAATCGCTCCATCTTGCTCATTAATTCATAGTCCTTGCGATTTAGAATTAGAAACTAACAATAAAACCCTTACTCCGGAAATTAAACAATGGCTGGCTTTTGCTAAACAAAAAATACAAGAAGTTGTTTTAGTGAAACAGTTTGCTACGAAAGAAATAGATATCGCAAACTCTATCCAATTTGCAGAAAATACTTTGGCAAACGAAAACAGAAAAACATCAAAATTAATCCATAACGAATCGGTTAAAAATCGTGTAGCAGACATTGCTCCAGGTGATGATCAGCGAAAAAATACTTTTGCCATTCGTCGCGAAAAACAAATAGATGCTTTAGATCTTCCTTTGTTCCCAACTACTACGATTGGATCTTTCCCGCAAACTCCTGAAGTGAGAAGTTGGAGAGCTAAATTCAAAAAAGGCGAATTATCACAACAGCAATACGATGATTTAATAAAGAAAGAAACGGAAGAAACAATTCGTTTTCAAGAAGAAACCGGAATAGATGTTCTTGTTCATGGTGAATTTGAGCGTAATGATATGGTGGAATATTTTGGAGAACAATTAGCTGGGTTTACTTTTACCAAAAATGGCTGGGTACAGAGTTATGGCAGCCGCTGTGTAAAACCTCCTGTAATTTATGGTGATGTTTCCAGACCAAAACCTATGACTGTAAAATGGTCAAAATATGCACAATCACTAACTCCTAAATGGCTAAAAGGGATGTTAACTGGTCCTGTAACAATTCTGCAATGGTCATTTGTTCGTAATGATCAACCACGTTCTCAAACTTGTACACAAATTGCATTGGCAATACGAGATGAAGTTGTAGATCTTGAAAATGCGGGAATTAAAATCATCCAAATTGACGAACCTGCTATTCGTGAAGGATTGCCATTACGTAAAGAAGAATGGGCTACTTATTTGGATTGGGCTGTTAAAGCATTCCGAATTTCAGCTAGTGGTGTTAAAGATGATACTCAAATACACACACATATGTGTTACAGCGAATTCAATGATATTATCCAAAATATTGCCGATATGGATGCCGATGTAATCACTATCGAATGTTCGCGTTCGCAAATGGAATTACTTGATGCCTTTGCCGATTTTAAATATCCTAACGAAATAGGCCCTGGAGTTTATGACATCCACTCTCCCCGCGTTCCTTCTAGCCATGAAATGGTGAAATTGTTAGAAAAAGCATCCGCAGTTATTCCTGTAAATCAGCTTTGGGTTAATCCTGATTGTGGTTTAAAAACTCGTCATTGGGATGAAACAAAAAAAGCACTGATTGAAATGGTAGCTGCAGCTCAAGAAATGAGAGCAACTGTTGAAAATGCAGTAAGCCTATAATTTTTATTTAAATCTATTTTTTGTTATTTGTGTCAACTACGTGGAGTCGAAATTCTTGTAGTTATGATTATTTTCGATTTCACTTTAGTTGACTTTATTTTTTGAAACACTTTAACCAAAAGCAAAAAAAGCATTCGCTATTGACGAATGCTTTTTAATTTTTTAATCTATTTAATACTAGAAGTTTTTAGAAATTCCAATGTTAACTGTTTTACCAAAATTAAAGTAGAATTTACGAACATCGGTATCACTAGTATCAAAATTTAATGTTTCATACCCTAAACCACCTATACTAAAGTTTAAACCAAAGCCTTTTTTCATATTAATAAAAAGAGCTGGAGTTATTCCTGCGTACATACCGTCTGCTTTAGTTTTTGAAATAAGTGATTCATTAATATAATTTTTGTTTTTTTGATTTTGGAAGCCAACTCCTAAATCAGCAAATACAGAAAACGTTTCACTCAAGGGAACCGAATAACGTACAAATGCTCCTATTTTTAAAGCATTATATTTCGATTCTGAATCCTCTATAGCATTATTTGGTAAAGAAACTGTCCCTTTTGATGAAGACAATGCAAATTCGCCCCCAACTGTCCAGTTATCGTTAAATTGGTAACCTACTTTTGGAGAAAAAGTAAACGAATTTGATTTTCTGTTCTCGGCTTGTTGATCAGTTTTTTCAGAGGAATATCCGATATTTCCACCAACTAAGATTGTTCCTTTTTGAGCATTTGCATAGCTTAACGTAGCTAATGCAAGAATAAGTAGCATTTTTTTCATATTAATGTTTATTAAGTTATTACAAACACACAACAACAAAAATACCATCATTTAACTCTAACAGATTTATTAACAATTTGTTTAAAAAGAACATTAAGCAAAGCTCTTGAAATCATAATTTAATAATATAAGAAACTAAAACCTTACTTCTAAGCACAAAAAAAGCACCCTTATTTGGGTGCTTTTAAAATTGAAAACTAATCTAAGATTAGAAGTTTTTAGAAATTCCAATACCAACTTCTTTACCGAAATTAAAGAAGAATCTACTGTAATCAGCACCGTTGTTATCAAAACTTAATGTTTCATAACCTAAACCACCAATATTAAAGTTTAAACCAAAACCATTTTTCATGTTGATGAAAAGAGCTGGAGTTACACCTACGTACATACCATCTGCTTTAGATTTTGAATAAGCATTTCCAGGACCGTATTCTTTGTTTTTAAAATTTTGGAAACCTGCACCCATATCAGCAAAAACAGAAAAAGTCTGGTTTAATGGCACAGAATAACGTACAAATGCTCCGATTTTGAAAGCATTGTTTTTTACTTCTTCAATTCCATTATCTTGATTAGATGATGCTACTGTAAATTCACCCCCAACAGTCCAGTTGTCGTTAAATTGATAACCTACTTTAGGAGAAAAGCTAAAAGTATTTTCTTTTTCTTCACCAAATTTGAATTCTGATTTTTCAGAAGTGTAAGAGATGTTTCCACCAACTAAGATTGATCCTTTTTGAGCATTTGCAAAGCTACAGATAGCTAATGTAGCAATAAGTAAAAATTTTTTCATTTTATTTGTTTGTTTTTTAAAATTCAGATTCCATTTAACAATAACAATGCCGTCTTAGCTTAGAATTTATATTAATTTTAAGAGTTCTTTAAAAGATAATTTTTAGCAATCAATGGGATTTCTGTTTACTTTTGCAACAAACAAAAAAGCCATGTCAATAGAAGTAAACAGCATATCAAAAAGTTACGGTACTCAAAAAGCTTTAGACGAAATTTCTTTTTCGATTAAAAAAGGAGAAATCGTTGGATTTCTTGGTCCTAATGGAGCAGGAAAATCTACTCTAATGAAAATTTTGACTACTTATTTACTTGCCGATAGCGGCTCAGCCCTTGTAAATAGTCATGATGTCATGACAGACACCAAAGCAGTGCAACTATCTATTGGTTATTTACCAGAGCATAATCCATTGTATTTAGATTTGTATGTTCGTGAGTATTTGGCTTTTAATGCCGATGTTTATAAAGTGGCAAAATTCCGTATTGAAGAAGTTATTCAACTGACAGGACTGTCTGCCGAAAGTCATAAAAAAATAGGACAGCTATCTAAAGGATATCGCCAGCGTGTAGGATTGGCAAATGCATTATTACATAATCCTGATGTTTTAATTCTTGACGAACCGACAACTGGACTGGACCCGAATCAGTTAATAGAAATTAGAAATGTAATTAAGAATGTAGGCAAAAACAAAACTGTTTTTTTATCAACTCACATTATGCAAGAGGTTGAAGCCATTTGTGACAGAGTTATCATTATTAACAATGGGAAAATTGTTACTGACAAGAAACTAGACAAATTAATTTCTGAAGATAAAGAACAAATTATTGAAGTAGAGTTTGATTATCAGGTAGAAGAACAATTACTTGCCAAACTAGAAAACATCAGTTCATATAAAAACACGCATGACATGATTTGGGAACTAACATTTGTTACTGAAAAAGACATGCGCCCGGCTATCTTTGACTTTGCGACTGCCAATGGATTAAAAACATTACAGCTTAATCAAAAAAATAAAAACTTAGAAGCTGTATTTAGAGAAATCACTAAATAAATCTACAGTCTCAGTATTTAACTTACACTTTACATTTCGGCAGTAATAAATCTGTTCACTTATAAAAAATCCAATTCCTTCTATTATTTATAGAGCGAATTGGATTTTTTTATTAGACAATACTAAAAAAAGCAAACCCTATTCGAGTATTCTCACCTTAATACCTTTCCCAAAAAGCTTAGAAACTGGAGTTTTACTGTGATTTAAATTCAATTTAAAACTGGATAACAACTAATTACCAATAATTTATCCTTCATCATGAAATTTGTATTTATTTTTATTTAGACTTGTTATAAATAATACTATATTTGAAGTTTAAAAATTTAAATAATATACAATCATGTTTTTATTTTATTCCTCAAAAGTCTTCTCCTCTGCGCATACGCATTCAAGTAACTTATTTTTTCTTGAAAAAAAATACACTGATGAAATTTGTTAAAATGGATTTCATTTCTATTAAAAACTCAATTTGTTTATTTCAGATTTCATTTCAAAACAAAGATTATTATAGACCAATTATACTTTAGGCTCAATTTAGAGGCCATTTTATTATTCTCATAAATTAAAACAAATAATATGAAAAATATTATAACATCCCTTATGCTTGCATTTTCTGTTTATGCCTTTTCGCAAACAGAAAAAGAAAAAGATAGTATTATCGAAACATCAGTAAATGCATTAGATGAAATTATAATTGTAAAAAAGAAAGTTCTTTATACTCAAAAATCAGATCGTATGGTTTTTAATGTTGAGAACAGTATTGTTGCTGAAGGCGGAACTGCACTAGATGTATTAATGCGTGCTCCTGGTGTTGTAGTGTCTCAGGATGGAGAATTATCTATTAGAGGACAACAAGGTGTTGGCGTAATGATTAATGGCAAATTAACGCAACTTTCTCAAAAAGAACTTGCTAATTATTTAAAATCAACTACCTCATCTAATATTAAACAAATAGAAGTCATTACTAATCCTTCAGCTAAATATGATGCAACTGGTAAAGCAGGAATGATTAATATTATATTAAAAAAACCAAGTGCATCAGGAATAAAAGGAACTGTATTCTCTAGTTATGGAAGGGGTAGAAAAAACAGAACTAACTCTGGTATGAATTTAAGCTACAACAAAGACAAATTTGGTGTTTTTGGAAATTACAGTTATACTTTTAGAGGTGAAGAAGAACGCAAAAAATTTGAACAAATTCAGTACAAAGACGATAGCAGACAAGAAATCTCGACAACAAACTATCAACATTCGACAACAAGCGAACCTCTTACTTCAAACAATTTTAAAATTGGAACTTCCTATGAAGTTTCTTCAAAAACGAATTTGGAAGTTTCGCTTGACGCAAAAATTGGCCGCTACGAAAATATTGCCAATGGAGGTAATGCTTTATTTAACAATTTAAATCAATTAGAATTTGATGCTTTAACTTATAATGACAGTAAAGAAAAGTGGTTTGATTATACCTATGCTTTTTCTGGTGTTCATAAATTTAATACTGAAGGCAAAAATATGACTTTTGATTTTGAATATGAGACGTCTAAATTTAGATCTAATCAATTTCAAAGTGCACAAAATTTAATCGCTGGTGCCCCAATTAATGACCGAAGAGGTTATATTCCTTCGCATTTAAAAGTTTTTACTGGTAAAGTAGATTTCACAAACCCTATAAAAGAAAAACAAACTTTGGAATGGGGATTTAAAGCAAGTGTAAAGAATAATGATAATCCCTCGGTTTATGAATATTATAACAATCAATGGATAATTGATCTTAATTCGACAAATCATTTTGTATACGATGAACAGATTTATGCCGCTTACGCTAACTATAAATACAAACTAGAGAATCTTAGTATTCAAGGAGGAATAAGAACTGAATATACTGCAATTGATATTAACCAAAAAACGCTGAATGAAAAACATAAAGATGATTACTTAAAATGGTTTCCAAGCCTTGCATTAAAATACGAGATGAGCAGTAATCATTCGGTACACGCTTCTTATAGCAAGCGAATCAACAGACCAAGCCAGTTTGATTTAAATCCTTTCCGTTTTTATGACGACTCATTTAATTATTCACAAGGAAACCCAGATCTAGTTCCTGAAATTACTCATTCAACAGAGATAGGTTACTCTTGGAAAAGCGCATTTATGGCTTCTGTATATTTTAACCAAACCAAAGATGTTTTTACAGAAATTTATGTTTACAACCCTGCAGATAATACAACTGTAACCTCTCAAATCAATGCCAAAAAATCTTTTAATTATGGCGTAAATATCACGAATACAACCGATATCTATAAATGGTGGTCTGTAAATACCTTAATGAATGTTTTTGAGAATAAATTTGAAGGAAACATGATTAATACAAATAAAATTGACCCGATAGTGACATTAAACTTAAATGTTCAAAACTCATTTACAATTACTGACACTTGGAAAGCTGAGGCCAATGCTCAATATCAATCAAAATCGAATGTTGGAATTTACGAAAGAGATAGTTTCTTTGATTTTAGCATCGGATTATCAAAACAAGTTCTTGCTAACAAAGGCAGTATAAAGTTTAATGTTACCGATATTTTTAATACCAATAAATACAATATCAATTCAGTTATCGGACAAACTAGTATTGATAAAAGATATAATCTTGATAGCCGTGTAGCAACAATCTCCTTTACTTACAGAATTTAAAAAAACTACACTCTTTAATAAGAAAGCCCATGAAATTTCATGGGCTTTCTTTGTTTTATATGGGTTTCGGGCGTGTATTAAATGGAACGTAGAAAATAATTTAGCCTATCTTACTTACACAATCTTACCACTCTGAGAAACGAAGACAAGTTTGTGGAAATTCGTGTAATTTGTGGCGAAAAATTAACCGCAAAGCGCGCAATGATTTACGCAAAGTTCACAAAGCTGTTCCTCTATATTTTCATTCTGATGCAGAAAGACAATATTATGGTAGTTTTGTGGTAAAATAATTCAATCTTTCACTTCGCTATATAAACAAAAAAGTCTTTTGAAGAATATGAACTCTATCAAAAGACTTTAACTAACTAAAAATACACAAAAACAATCTTAATTTTTAACTCCAGGTTTTGCTTTTTTCTTTCTTCCCCACCAAATATAAAAACCTGTAACTGGTAAACTAGCACATATCAAACTGGCAATAAAATATAGAATCTTAGTTGGTATTCCTCCAATAGCTCCAATGTGGAGACTATAATTAGATCGCATAAGCCATCTTGAAAAACGTTCGTTGGCAATATACTTTTGTGACTTTGGCAATAACTCTAATGTTGTTGAATCAAAATATAAATCCCTCCAAATCCCCTTGTTCATATCTGTACAAGCATAAAAATCTTCTTTTGGCTCATCTGGTAGATGGATAATAACAGCTTCTTTGTTTTCTATAGCAATTTCTTTCCTTACTTTGTTCCAAATAATATCAGCCGCAGTAAGCATATCTATTTGTTTTTTTGATAAAGTATCTTTTGTAGCCGTAGTAACTAGTTCTTTTTTCTCTTTTTCATCTGCCCAACCACCAGCTATCCAATACGTACTTGACCTGACCCAATGAAAACTCATTATTAGTCCTGTAAAAGAGATAAGCAAAGCCAATATAATAGTATAAAATCCCATCACATTATGCAGATCATAATTTATACGTTTAAACTTAGCATTCCATTTTATCTTAAAACTAGCATTTCTAGTTGTTTTATTCCATTTTTTAGGAAACCAAAGTATGAGTCCGCTTATAAGTAAAAAAAAGAAAATTAGCGTTCCCCATGCTGTTACTTGCGAACCAACATCCCGACCCAACCATAAATAACGATGTCCTTCATCCATAATATGAAAAAGATCTTCGTGATCAACCATTCCTGTAATAACTCCATTGTATGGATTTACATATACCAAAGAATCCGATTCGATATCAACTTTAATTGTTTTATCTAAACCATTATACCAAAACCCATGAATCTCTTTATCAGGTAATGCTTTACTAACTGCTTTGTATATTTTAGAAGGTGGCAATACTTTATCTGGTTCTTGGGCTTCTACACTTAACCAAGGCGATGTCATATTTTTTATTTCTTGTTCAAAGACTAAAATACAACCTGTAATTCCCATTATAAATACCACGATTCCTGAAGCAAGTCCTAGCCATAAATGCAACCAAGCATTAATTTTACTAAAACGTGATTTTCCTTTATTTGGTGGCTTATTTGAATGGCTTTTAATAGTAGTCATTGGGAATATATTTTAATAAGTAATAGTATTTTAGGAGGCAGAAGCCCATATATAAAATGGCTTGAGAATTATAATGATTAATCTCTCAAGCCATTTAAATCATATTAATTTAGCGAGTAAGTTTTCCAATTGCAGGCAAGTAAAGACCTTCTTTGATAACAGCACCAGCTTTAGCAGCACCAGTTGCAATATCTATTTGATATACACGAGCTACCTCGCCAATTACAAAACTCTTATATGCTTTTCCATTTTCTACAAACATGCTCCCTAATCCAAAAAACTCATCTCCACCATGATCAGGTAATCCTGTAACTGGTAAAATTGTTTTAGAAGCTAAATCAAGAATTGCAGATTTGAATATAGTTTTTGTACCCAAAAAATTATAATATGTATCCTCTGAATCTATACTATTAGGTATATAAGATATAAAAACCTTTTCTCCTCCTAATGGATATGCAGCTAGAACTTTTCCATTAAGAGAGCTTTCCTGAATATTGAAGAAATAATTTGCATCAAATTTATCTTCTCCTTTTTTAATACGCAATATTCCCGAAGAAACAGCAGTAGGAGGATAACCTCCAGCATGAGCGTTAGAAGAAAATGTATAGATATCTCCAGATGCTGTCTGCACAATTCCAGTATTCTCATAATAAATACCAATAGCAGCTGTTCTAGTATCTTTAATTGTATTTATATATTCCAACGAAGGATACTTATAAACTTTAATAACTGCATCAGATGAAAGCACTACATTTTTTTTGTCTTTAACATTTTTCATGTAAACTGGTACAAAAAGTTTATCTCCAGAAACTGCAGCTCCTGTTGGCCAATACAATATATCTTTATTTCCAGGAGTAACACTAAAATCGTTAGTCTTGCGGTTTTCAATGGCAACTTTTGCTGGATTGTAAATCATTAATTCACACTCAGAAGAACTACCATCCCAAGTAGCTGCAATATTAATTAGTTTTTTATCGTCTGTGTAACCAACAGCATAAGATGATTCTAAAGCAAGCTTAGATCCTGCTGTTAACTTTCCTGCATCATTAAGAAAAAATGAAACAGATCCTTCATCACTAGTACTTAAAGCAAAAAAAGTATTCTCTACAGGAAAGCAACTCCCCCCCTGTTCTTTACCAACACCTCTTGCACTTATTTCTCCTGTCATTAATTGATCGATAGAATTAAAATCTAATATATACTGCGTATAATCTGCTAGCCAATAAGAAGCAACATACTTAGAACCTGTAAAAACTGTTTCGTCTTTTGGAGCTGTATCATCACTGCTACAAGAAAAAATAGATAACGATAGGAATGCCAAAGCAAAACCTTTTTGAAATTTGTTTATAAACATGATTTATTATTAAAGGGTTATTATTGAAATTAATTACTACTGAAGGAAGTACCTGAACTTAACTGAGAAAGCACGTCCTGGCTTTTGAACTTTAAAATAGTCGTACACCTTGACATCAGTAATATTTCTACATTCAAATGCGAAGTTGTATTTGCCGTTTAAAAAAGAATAGGAAACCATTGCATTTTGAGTGAATTGCTCCGGAATGGCTTTTTTAGTTTCTAGTTCACCTAATATTGGCCAAGTCAAGTAAAAAGCATCAATATAATTAGAACTAACATTTACAGAAAGTCGGTCGTGTTTATATTTAATGTTTTTAAAGTTAAAAGTTAAATCAGCATTACCATAAAAAATAGGTACGTTAGGTAGTTGTGCATCGTATAATTCATCAGGAATACTAGTCCCTGTTTTAAATTTATTCTTGTTAAGACTTTTTTGATAGGTACTATTTATTTCGAATGTAAGTAAGTCATCGTATCCATATCGCAATACACCATCAATACCCGTTACTTGTACGCTTTGAATATTTTCATAAACACTTACATTACCAGATATTCTTTCTTGTATAAAATCTTTAGCTTGTCTGTAAATTAAACTAGTTTCGGCACTAAACTGATGTTTGTTTTTTTGAGTGTGAAAAGCTAATCCAAAATTGGCATTATCGCTGCTTTCTGGTCGCAATCCTATATTGTTCTTTATTGCTATTCCATCTCCTAACATTTCTACGCCTAAAGGCAATCTATATGCATGCTCATAAGATGCTTTTATCTGTAATTCATCAAATAAATGATATGCGGCTGTAGCACCATAACCATAATCCGTTGATGAGGTAGACAATGTCTTATCACTAGTAATCACTTTTGTATCTAAAGTGAAGATTTTACCAAATGCAGAAATCGCAAGTCTATTGTCTAATCCACTAAAAGTATAACCTAACCCGATAATGTTTTTATTAATTGAAGGTTTTCCTAACGAAAGATTTTCTTTATACTCATCAGTTTCTTTTCGACTATATCCTAAATATGAATAATTTAAACTTACAGAATGTTGTTCTTGAATTTGATATCTCAAATTTGAGACAACCTGTAAATTTTCTTCATCGAAAACAAAAATTGTTTTATTTCCCAACTCTCCTCTATCGTTATTTCCTGCAAATTGTCTGTAGGTATAATTCCCTGACCAGTCATAAACTCTTGAAGAAGTATCTACAGCACGATTATTTACCAAAGCGTAAGTAGTATTAAAGTTAAATGATAATCCTTTCGTAAAAAGGTTGTCTTTTTTATATTTTAAAGAAGAAATAAAACTTTGACTATCAGTAAAAGCTTGTCCAACAACTTTATCCATAGTTTTACCTTGTTGAATATCTTTTTTGTTCCCAGACATACCGAAACCAACAAGTAAATAATCGGCATATTTTTTATTTTTAAATCCAGCTTCTGCCATTATCGTTCCCGACTTATAGGCGTCGTGAAAATGTTTAAACTTTTCTTCTGGTAAATACTTTGAAGTGTTTTTATCAACAATACTCACATCAACTTTATAATCATTATCCGAGTAGTTTGTAAAGGCGTTTATATTAGCAATAAATCCATCTTTACCCGAAAACCTTGTATTTATTGCTGCTCTGTGTGTATTAAAAGAACCATAACTATAAGAGGCATCAATATATCTATTCACATTTTTATTAGTGATAATATTAATTGCACCCCCCAAAGCATCCGCTCCTAATTCGATAGGTACAACACCTTTATAGACATCAATTCTTTCAGCCATGTTTACTGGAATATTATTCAGAGTAAGCGAAGAACCATAACTATCCATAGGAATTCCATCTAAAAAAAACTTAACCTGATTACCAGAAAACCCATTCAATGTGAAGTTAAAATCAGAACCCATTCCGCCAGATTCACGAATACGTATCCCTGTTGTTTTATTAAGAACCTGATTTAAATCGGCAGAGGTATTATGAATTTTTTTAAGATCGACAGCCGTAATATTGTAAGCCTGCTCTCTTACACGCTGCACTTTAGATTTTCCTTTTACAGCTACTTCATTTAAAGTCGCCATATCCTCTTCCATCGTAATATTTGGAACTACTTTTCCGCCTTTCAGTAAGGTAATTGAAGTATAGATGGTTTTGTATCCTACATAAGTAACTGCCAGAATATAATCCCCAGGCTCAGCACTAATCTTATACTCTCCCTTGCTATTTGTAAGTGTAGCATAAGCTGTTCCTTTTAACGCTACCGAAACCGCTTCGCCTGGTTTTTGATTGTTTATTATAACAATTCCCGATATAGTTGATTTGTTTTTCTGTGAAAAGACCTGAATTGTGGTCATTAAAATCAGTAATAGAATTCCTGTTTTATGTAGTCGCATTAACTTTTAATTAAAAATGAACAATTGATATGAAGATTAATTTATGACAAAATTAACTCTTACATCTAAAAAAATCAAGTCTATTTTTAATTATTCTAAATAAATATAATATTTAACTTTAATAATGGCTTTAATTCAATAAAAGAAATATTTAGCAGTGTTATTATAAATTTAAAACCTAAAAAATTCAAAATAAAATGGCAGATTTCATTAAAATAGTAAAAGAATCACATTACAACAAACTTTTTAAAGCATAAAAAAAGTAGCCCGTTTAAAAAATTGAACGGGCTACTTTTAAAATAATCTATATCATTAAGCTTATATTTTGAGCTCCTGAATTGTATTTTTCATTTCTTCAATAATGATTTCAATATCTTTTTTGCTTGTTCTCAAATTTACAAATGAAGCACGGATTCCTTTACGGTTTTGATATACAGTAGGTGTCATAAATACTTTCCCTGTATCATTAAGGTATGTCAGAAATGAATTTACTTTTTCCTGATTATGTTCTCCCGATAAGGTAAAGCAAACATTATTTAGTCTTGTTGGCGCTAATAACTCAAAGTTTTCATTCCCTGTGATAAAGGCATCAAATTGCAAAGCAAGATCAACACTGTTCTCGACTATATCCTGATATCCTTCTTTTCCGTATGCTAATAAAGAAAACCAAACTGGTAAAGCTTTTAGTCTTCTAGAGTTTTCAGGTAAAAAATTTAAGAAGCTAAAATTCTCTAATGGATTACCCAAATACGGTGCATTAGAATTTTGGAATGTTTCTATCTGCAATATTTTATGTTCTTCTTTTATCAAATAAAAAGCACTTTCGTAAGGTACATTAAGCCATTTATGACAATCGATCGTAATACTATCGGCATTTTCCCAGCCGTTAACCCAATGTTTGTATTTAGAAGAACAAGCTGCAAATCCGCCAAACGCGGCATCAATATGCCACCAGAATGTATATTTCTTTTTCAGTTCATTTATTGCCACAAAATCATCAAAATCGGCAGTATTTACTGTTGCTGCGCTAGTTATTACAATAAATGGTTTCCCTTTTAAGGCTTCAATATTTTTTTCTAAATCAGCTACATCTATAGCTTCACGATTTCCTTCGATTGTTTTTATTTTAGTGAAATTCTGACTTCCAATCCCTAACATCGACAAACATTTTATAGAAGAAGAATGTGGTGTAGCTGAAAAAATCGTAATAGGTTCAGAAACTCCATTTTTAGCAAAATCCTTTCCTAGTTGTTTTCCAAACCATTGTCTTGCCACTGCCAATGAAGTAAAATTGGACATTGTTGCTCCTGTTACAAATCCGCCAAGAAATGATTTTGGCAAATCAAGCAATTGCAATAATAAATTAATAGTCTCAATTTCTATTAAAGCCGAAACACCTCCTTGTGCTTTTACTGCTTGTGTATTTTGATCGTAAATAGTCGTCAACCAATCGCCAACTATCGAAGCTGGTGTACTCCCACCTGTAACAAAACCTAAATATCTTGGCCCTGGCGATGCAATCATTAATGGTGCTAATCGCTGATTAAATTCTTCCAAAACAGATAATGCACCTAATCCTGTTTGATTCAGATTTCGGTCGGTTGTCATGCTATTTGAGTTGGATGTTGGAATAGAATCCAGAGAATTTAAAAACTCTATTCCTTGTTGTTTTACTTTTTCAAGTATATTTTCAATATTGTTTAAATCTTGTTGAAGTGTTGTATTCATTTTAGATAGTATAATTTAAAATAAAATTAGAAGTTTGCTATTTTAATTTGTGATTGTAATAAGAAAACGAACCATATCAGTGATGTAAGTTCACTTAAGAAAAGTTTTAAAACTTATATTTTCTTAAATGTCTTGTATGGTTTAAAATAAAGCGAGAATTACATTCCTACCATTTTGTCTTTTCAGAAAATCGAGAGACCATCATCGACGAAATCACATCGCCATTAGCATTTAACAAAGTGGCAATTGGATCTACTAGTGTACCCAAAATCATAGCGACAGGCAAAGCTTCAGCCATTGGAAAGCCGTAAACGGTTATCGCCAAGACTTCTCCGATATAACCTCCATTTGGAATTCCCCCTTCTACAATAGAAACAATTACCGTTATTCCCAATGCCAAAAGTATGGTGCTGGGCTCTGTAAAATCTTTACCAAACATGGTAAACAATACTGTAATTTTCAAAATAGATGACATACTCGACCCATCTTTATGCAATGGTGCTCCTAACGGAATAACAACATTCCGGACATGAGCTGGAATTTTCATTTTTTCGGCAGCCAATAAATTTGCTGGAATTGTTGCAATACTGCTACAAGTACCGATTGCAGTAAGGGCTGGCGTAACATTATTACTCCAAAATACAACAAAAGCTCTTTTACCACCTGCTACTAAAGCATATAGACTAAAAAACACAAAGAAATAAAACACACATGCTCCATAATAAATTCCTAATGGTTTAGCATACACACCAAATAATTGTGGGCCATAAAAACTAACCTGATAGGCAAAATAAGCCCCCAACCCTATTGGAGCCATTTTCATAATAATAGTTAACAGCTGTTTCATTACTTCATTTCCAGAATCTAGAAAACTCCTAAAACTATTACCTTTTTCTCCTGATTGCAAAGTTGCAAAACCAATTAAAAATGAAAAGATAATTAGTGCCAACATACTTTTTCTTGACAATAATTCGTAAAAATCGTTTGTGGTAAGTAACTGCGTAATCTGGTTTCCAACATTTCCAGTCGCAATATTCTCTAGCGGAACTTTAGAGACTATGATATTCTGATGAATAGGAAAAAGATTAACCGCTATAATCATTACTATAGCCGAAATAAGAAGTGTTCCTAGAAAAACGGCAACCATTACAACAAATAGTCTTCCTAGTTTTTCTGTTTTTTCTAAATTGGCAATAGAAGAAGTGATTGTAAAAAAGATTAATGGTATAATTGCAGTAAATAGTAAATTCAAGAAAATATCTCCTAATGGCTTTATAATCTCAACATCTTTACCAAAAACTAATCCTAAAATACTTCCTGCAATAATACCTCCAAGGAGTAAAAGAATGCTACTATAATTTTTTATAAAATTGATTTTTTTAGTCTCCATAATTAAAAAGCATTAGTGTTTTAAAAATCAATTAAATTACGTTAAAAAGAATTCAAAATTAATATTGCTACATTTTTTATTTCTCTAGAACAACTGTAGTAAACTCTCTATCAACGAACTCCCCTGTCTTACTTTTTACTTTTTCAGTCTGAGTTTCTGAGCTACTAATTTTAAATGGCGTCTGACTGATCAAATTTTCTACTTTTTTGGTATCATAAAGCTCAAATTCAAATTCAGTAAACGGAAGTTTTTTCATAAAACTTTCCTGTGCAAATGTGAGACTAAAGATTCCTTTATTATCCAACACTCGGTATATTTCCATAAGTAATTTTACAGGTTCTTGCCAAAAATATAAGGTATTCACCGTAAATATTTTATTGAACTGTGCGTCTGGAAACGGAATTTTATTCCCGTCATACAACAGAAAGAAAGCTTGTTTTTGAGAAACATAATTTCTATTGATCTGACGTGCTTCTTGAAACATAAGTTCTGACATTTCAAGCCCATAGTACTTTAAATGGGTACTTTGTTGCATTAAATATTCCAAATGAGCTGCATTCCCATGACCTAATTCCAGTATACTGTCCCCTTCTGATATATGTAGATTTCGAATTGAACTTAACGTCATATTGATGTTTGTTTCATGCATCATATTTGCCATTTCAATTCCTTTTTCTCCTTCAGGTTTTTTTAATTGAGATGCGATCGATTGTAATTCTTCTTTTTTCATAACTAACAGAAATTATTTCAATTTAAAAAACCTACTATTTTAGTTTTGAAAAGAGTGGCATCCTTTTATTGCTTTCACAAAATTGTCATTCTATGAAACGAAGAATCTCCACAAGTTAATCCCCAAGCTATGTAGAGTTACTCTCTGAGATTCTTCCTCTGTCGGAATGACAAGATTGAAAGAAAATGCACTTTTCAAAAAGTAAAGTTAGAAAACTTTACTTGCTATTTGACGAATATTTTCAGATTTCCCCATAGAATAATAATGCAAAACTGGAACACCAGCAGCTTTTAATTCTAATGATTGCTGAATCGCCCATTCGATTCCGACTTGGCGTATCTCTGCATTGTTTTTACACTTATCTACTTCGTGAATTAAATCTTCGGGTAAATCGATACGGAAAATTTGAGGCAAAACCTGTAAATGTCTTTGAACAGCTATTGGCTTAATTCCCGGAATGATAGGAATTGTAATTCCTATTTCTCTAGCTTTCTCAACAAAATTAAAATACTTAGAATTATCAAAGAACATCTGAGTTACAACATAATCTGCTCCAGCATCTACTTTTTCTTTCAGTCTTTTTAAGTCTGATTGCAGCGATGGAGATTCTAAATGTTTCTCTGGATAACCAGCAACACCAATACAAAAATCAGCTTTGTTATCGACATCCATTACCTCATGAAGGTATTTTCCTTGATTCAATAAACTGATTTGCTTCACTAAATCTACAGCATAATCGTTTCCTCCCGCTTTTGGAATAAAATATTGTTCATCTTTCATGGCATCTCCACGCAAAGCCATAACATTATCGATTCCTAAATAGTTACAATCTACCAAAAGATACTCAGTTTCTTCTTTGGTAAATCCTCCACAAAGCACATGAGGAACTGTATCTACGTTGTATTTATGTTTTATAGAAGCACAGATCCCTAACGTACCTGGACGCATTCTCGTTAATTTCTTATCTAAAAGTCCATTTCCTTTATCAATATAAATATACTCTTCTCGAGAAGTTGTTACATCAATAAATGGTGGATTAAACTCCATCAATGGATCAATATTAGCGTATAATTCCTGAATACTTTTTCCTTTTTGAGGCGGGATAATTTCGAATGAGAATAATGTATTCCCTTTTGCCTTTTCTATATGTTTGGTTACTTTCATTTTGATTTCTTGTTTCAAGTTTTTTTAGTTTCAGGTATAAGTTTAATGCAACTTGAAACCTGAAACTTGGAACCTTTTCTTTTTAGTCTGCTATATTTGGATTTAGCCATTTCATGGCTTTATCAGTTGAAATACTTCGGCGTTTGGCATAATCTACAACTTGGTCTTCTTTTATTTTCCCTAGTCCAAAATATTTACTTTTTGGATTTCCGAAATAATATCCTGATACCGATGATGCAGGCCACATTGCCATACTTTCGGTCAAGGTTACTCCTATTTCTTCTTCTACATTTAAGAGTTTCCAGATTGTAGGTTTCTCTAAGTGATCTGGACAAGCAGGATATCCTGGCGCAGGACGAATCCCTTTATAATTTTCTTCGATTAAATCTTCAGTTGACAAGGATTCTTCGGCATCGTAGCCCCAGAAATCTTTACGAACTTCTTCGTGCAAATATTCAGCGAAAGCCTCAGCAAAACGATCGGCTAATGCTTTTACCATAATCGAGTTGTAATCGTCTAAATCTTTTTCGAATTCAGCTGCCCATTCGTCAACACCAAAACCTGTTGTTACACAAAACGCTCCAATATAATCTGTAATTCCGCTATCTTTTGGCAAAATAAAATCAGACAATGCTATATTTGGTGCTCCTTTTGTTTTTTGTGATTGCTGACGAAGTGTTAAAAATTTCTCCAACACTTTTCCGTTTTCATCACGCAATTCGATATCATCATCATCTACCTGATTCGCAGGGAAAATACCGTAAATTCCTTTTGCCGATAGTTTTTTCTCTTCCAGGATTACTTTCAGCATAGCTTGAGCATCTGCAAAAACAGAAGTGGCTTCTTTACCCACAACCTCATCGGTTAAGATTGCTGGATATTTCCCGAACAATTCCCATGTTCTAAAAAACGGTGTCCAGTCGATATACGGAACCAAAACATCTAACTCTACTTCGATTACTTTTGCTCCAACAAATTTTGGCTTGGTTGGTGTATATTCAGCCCAATCCAATTGTAATTTGTTTTTGCGTGCTTGCTCTATCGTCAGGAAGTTTTTATCTCTTGAACGATTTAAAAACGTTTCTCTAAATGCATCATAATCAGCACGAATATCACTAGCATATATTTTACGGTTATGATCTAACAAATTTCCTGCAACTGTTACGGCTCTCGAAGCATCGTTTACGTGAATTACAGTTTCTCTATATTGCGGTGCAATTTTCACGGCTGTATGTGCACGCGAAGTTGTTGCTCCACCTATCATAATCGGAATTTTGATTCCTTGTTTGTCTAATTCTTTTGCCAAATAAACCATTTCGTCAAGCGAAGGTGTTATCAGTCCGCTTAGACCGATAATATCAACATTATGTTCTATCGCCGCGGCAATAATTTTTTCTGGAGGCACCATAACACCAAGATCTACAATCTCGTAATTATTACATGCCAAAACAACCGAAACAATATTTTTACCAATATCGTGAACGTCACCTTTTACAGTTGCCATCAATATTTTTCCGTTCCCTTGCTTGTCTCCAGCCTGTTTGCTAGCTTCAATATAAGGCAATAAATATGCTACAGCTTTTTTCATTACACGTGCCGATTTTACTACCTGGGGCAAGAACATTTTTCCGCTTCCGAATAAATCTCCAACGACATTCATTCCTGTCATTAAGTTAATTTCAATAACTTCAATAGGTTTTGTTGCTGCCAGACGAGCTTCTTCAACATCTTCTTCAATAAAAGCATCAATACCTTTTACTAACGAGTGCGTAATACGTTCTTGGACCGTTCCTAAACGCCACTCCTGAATCGCTTTTTCATCTGATTTTACTTCACCTTTTACGTTCTCAGCAAAATCCAAAAGTCGTTCAGTAGCATCATCACGTCTGTTCAAGATTACATCTTCAACGTGTTCTAATAAATCTTTAGGGATATCATCGTAAATCGAAAGCATTTCCGGATTTACAATTCCCATTGTCATTCCGTTCTTGATTGCGTGGTATAAAAACACCGAGTGCATCGCTTCACGAACGGTATCGTTTCCTCTAAAAGAGAACGAAACATTACTTACTCCACCACTAATATGTGCATGTGGCAAGTTATCACGAACCCATTTTGTACCTCTAAAAAAGTCCAAAGCATTTAAGCGATGTTCTTCCATTCCGGTTGCAACTGGGAAAATATTTAAATCGAAAATAATATCCTGTGGAGGAAAGCCTACTTTGTTAACCAGAATATCATACGAACGCTGACAAATTTCGACTCTTCGATCAAAATTATCTGCCTGACCTACTTCGTCAAAAGCCATAATAATAGCCGCCGCACCGTATCGTTTAATTAATTTGGCATGGTGAATAAAGGCTTCTTCGCCTTCTTTCAAAGAGATTGAGTTTACTACGCTTTTTCCTTGTACTACTTTTAGACCTGCTTCGATGATTTCCCATTTCGAACTGTCAATCATAATTGGCACTCTCGAAATATCGGGTTCAGATGCTATTAAATTCAGGAATTTTGTCATTGCCTGAACTCCATCAAGCATTCCTTCATCCATATTGATATCGATGATTTGTGCTCCTCCTTCTACTTGTTGTCTTGCAATATCAAGTGCTTCGTCATACTTCTCTTCCTTGATTAAGCGAAGGAATTTTCTTGAACCCGTAACATTGGTACGTTCACCTATGTTTACAAAAACACTTGTTGGCGTAATAATTAATGGTTCTAATCCTGCTAATACAAGGTCTCTTCTATTTTCTGCCATTTTCTTTTTTTAATTTTCAACGGAATAAATTCCGTAGCTACAAATATGTCGTTCCTCTGGAACTCTTTAAAGAGCCTTTAGCTCGATTATTTTTATTCTATTTTTTCTTCAATGCTTTGAACTCCTTATAAGTTTAATTCTCTTTAATTATACTTTATAAAAAACATAATTTATTTTATCAACTTTAATAGATTCAGATTGAAAACCTTATTATTATCATTTTACTTCAAATGGAACTTCAACCAATGTTCCTTTATTTGAATGATATATTTTTATTTTCCAATCTTTTTGTGGTTTCTGATCAAAATAAAAAGCATACAATCCTCTCTCAGTAATTATTGCATCATTTTGGTCTTCACTAAGTTTAATCTCATTATCATCCTTATCAAAAAACTTAATATCAATTAAATTAACCATATTGGCTTCAATCCAAAATACAATTTGATTTGTAGTGAAATCGATAACTTGTGATCCAAAAGTGTCAGTCATGAATTTATCATCTTTTTCAACGACATCTACTAATCTGCCAGATTCTATTGCTTCATTTTCTTGTCCCTTTTTACGATATTTTTCAACAACTGATTTATTAACTCTGAATATTTTAAAAGGTAATTGATCAGAAACTAAATTTTTATCAACATCTTCTTTTAAACTAAAACTAACTTCTGTTTCATTAATTTTTTTCAAATATGATAAAACTCCTTTTATCAACTTTATGTTTTTGTTTTCCCCCCCTTTAATCCAAAAATTCAACTTTGCATCTTCTTTATTAACTTGCACAAATTCGCCAGAAGGAAATGAAAGTCTGGTTCTATTAATAGAATCTCGTTCGTAAACTAGATTCTGATTCTTCTCATTAATTACTTTTTCTATACTTTTTATCTTAACATAATTATATTTTTCATTTGCCGGAATATTCAGTACAATTTCATTTAATGGATAGTCCTCAAAATTTTCAATATCCTCTCCATCATTTTTAAAAATTGTTATTTTCTGGCTTTGTACTTTATTACATGAGATTGTGACAAACACAATTATAAATCCTAGATATTTTATCATTGTTGTAAACTTTTTCTAATCAGAAAAAAATAAAAATTAATTACAGTTTTTTGAATTCTTAGTAGGGAACATTTATGCAAAAACAGGTGCTACTCTCGGCTTATAATCCTTCGCCACTTCAGCAATTAACCTGATATGATCTGGAGTTGTTCCGCAACAACCTCCGATGATATTTATTAAATTATCCTCTAGATATTCTTTAATGAATGCTTGTGTTTGTTCCGGTGTTTCGTCATATTGCCCGAATGCGTTTGGTAATCCTGCATTGGGGTGTGCCGAAACATTAAAACTAGTATGTTGTGCTAATGTTTTAAGGTACGGTTTCAACAAATCGGCTCCTAGAGCACAATTAAATCCTACGCTTAATAACGGAATATGTGATACTGAAATCAAGAAAGCTTCTACCGTTTGCCCAGAAAGTGTTCTTCCTGAAGCATCGGTAATTGTTCCTGAAACCATGATTGGAATTTCAATATTACGTTCTTCTTTTACTTCTTCGATTGCAAAAAGTGCTGCTTTAGCATTTAAGGTATCAAAGATGGTTTCTACCAATAATAAATCACAACCTCCATCCATTAAAGCTTCTACTTGTTGTTTGTAGGCAATACGTAAATCATCAAACGTTACAGCTCTGTATCCCGGATCGTTTACATCTGGTGACATACTCGCTGTACGGTTTGTTGGCCCGATTGAACCTGCAACAAAACGTGGTTTGTCTGGATTTTTGGCTGTAAACTCATCAGCTACTGCTCTTGCAAGTTTAGCAGACTCGTAGTTTAATTCGTAAACGTACTCCTCTAGGAAATAATCGGCCATACCGATTGTTGTTCCCGAGAATGTGTTTGTCTCTACGATGTCGGCACCCGCTTCATAGTAAGCGGCGTGGACATCGCGAATTGCTTGTGGTTGTGTTATGGATAGTAAATCGTTGTTTCCTTTTAGGGGATGTGGAAAATCTTTGAAACGCTCTCCTCGAAAATCTTCCTCTGAGAAATTATAGCGTTGCAACATGGTTCCCATTGCTCCATCTAGGATTAGAATATTTTTTTTTATTGCTTCTTGAATTGTTGACATGTTTTTTCTTTTCTTGCAATGACGCTTAGACGTAAAAGCTTTTATTAAATAGTACCAAAAATTCACTATCATAGCTCTTTAGCCCCGATTACTTCACTTAATTTCTATTTTCATAGGAGTTCAGTGAACTACGTTTGTAGCGGTATGCTTTTTTTCTGGGGTTCAGAAAAAAAATATAGCGGAAAGCGGGAATGTTATAGGCAAAAATGCGCCGATAATTCGCTGCTGATACTGAAATTACATTCAGTTAATATCGATAAGTTTTTCAAGAAAAGTTTTGAGAAATACATTGCTGTATTATGTGTTATCTATCTTTAATACAATGAATGTATAAAGTAGAATGTAGCACCTTCTTTATGATAAAGGGTTGCTAAGGTTTCAATGGGTCTATCCCTCCGCCTTTCGTGATAACTTTCAATAAATATATGAACAGTGCAAAGTAAAGACATAACCTTAACAATTGCAAGTTTTTTTTAAGAATCTGAGATTCTAAGTTGCTATCCCGAAATCTTGGGACTAAGTTTAAAACTTTATTAGTGTTTCCCCTTTTGTTTAGTTCCTCTAAAATTGATAATCTCAATACAATTGGATTCCTTATTTACTCTATAAACTAAGTAATTATTTTTGTCTATAATTGCTTTATACAAAGATTCGCTTTTTATTGATTTTGGAAATTGTTCTGGATTAAGGCTAATTTGATTAATAACCTGTTTAATTTTATTTTCTAAATTCAAAATTTCTTTTGCTGTCCAATTCGCTTCCAAATAATCAATAACCTTATCAAATCCTTTTATAGCTTGTGAAGTCCAGATTAATTTTAATGCCATTTTGAAAATCTTTTCATCACATCTTCATGGCTTGTAAATTCACCTTTTTTAGCCTGATCTAATCCAACTTGAATTTCAGCTTTTTCTAACTCTGATAAATCATCAAACCAATCATTTTGATTTTCTCTCAAAACCAATTCTAGTTTCTCCAAAATACTCTCGTCTTCCACTTTAACCAACTTTTGAATAAATTGATATTTTCTAGCTTCTAAATCCATGATAATCAAAATTAATAATCACAAAGGTACGTTTTTTTTTTAGGTTCTGATATGCTAAGTTGCTAAGCGCCTTAGCATAAAAAAAGCCCAAACTATTACTAGTTTGGACTTTACTATATAAAATCTTAGAGAACTTAGTCCCTCAGAACCATAGCGTCTTAGACAATCGCCTTAACAACAGCTTTTGGAGCTTCTTTACGAGTTCCGTCAAATCCGTCTACTCCTGAAACAGTTGTATATTTAAGCACATATTTTTTACCTGGATTGATAATTTGGTATGCAGCCTGACACATTAAAGTTGCTTCGTGGAATCCACAAAGGATCAATTTTAATTTTCCTGGGTAGGTATTTACGTCTCCAATTGCAAAGATTCCTGGAATATTAGTTTGATAATCTAATGCATTATTTACTTTAATTGCATTTTTCTCGATTTCTAATCCCCAGTCTCCGATTGGTCCTAACTTTGGTGTTAATCCGAAAAGTGGAATAAAATAATCTGTTTGAATTATACGAGTTGCCCCGTTTTCTTCGATAACAAGCGACTCAATATGCTCAGCACCATTGATTCCGATAACTTCTGCTGGTGTAATTAATTTAATTTTTCCAGCTGTTTTTAATTCTTGTACTTTTTCTACAGAATCTAAAGCTCCTCTAAATTCATTTCTACGGTGAATTAAAGTTACTTCTGAAGCTACATTTGCAAGGAATATACTCCAGTCTAAAGCTGAATCTCCTCCTCCTGCAATAACAACTCTTTTGTCTCTGAATTTTTCAGGATTTTTGATAAAGTATTTTACTCCTTTATTTTCATAAAACTCAATATCTTCAATAAGTGGCTTACGTGGCTCAAAACTTCCTAAACCTCCTGCAATAGCAATAACTGGTGCATGAAATCTAGTTCCTTTATTTGAGGTCACAATAAAACTTCCATCTTCTTGTTTCTCGATTGTTTCAGCACGCTCTCCTAATGTATAACCTGGTTCAAATTGTTTAATTTGCTCTTGTAGGTTATCAATTAAATCTCCTGCTAACACTTCTGGAAATCCAGGGATATCATAGATAGGTTTCTTTGGATATAATTCTGAAAGTTGCCCACCTGCTTGTGGTAAAGCATCTAGTATATGGCATTTTAATTTTAATAATCCTGCCTCAAAAACGGCAAATAAACCAGTTGGTCCGGCTCCTATTATAAGTATGTCTGTTTTAATCATTATGATGTTGTTTATAATCATTCTTAATAATACAAAGAAACGAATAATTTATTCTAATGTCAATGATTTTTATCATTGATTTCTTTGTGGAATTTTTTACTCTTTATTTTTCAATGAAGCGGTAATTTCGTTCATCCTTTTAACCTTATCTTCAAAGTTACCTTTTAGTGTTTTCCTGTATTCATTGAGGTTTTCGACCATTTTATTAATATCTTCAGGAATAACTTCTTCAAAAAATTCTCGAAGCCTTTTGGCTGTTGTTGGTGACTTACCATTTGTCGAAATAGCAATTTTTACATTTCCTTTAGTTACGATTCCGCCTAAATAATAATCACATAATTCAGGTGTATCGGCAATATTGCAAATGAGGTATCTCTCTTGCGATAGATCATAAATCCTTTTATTTACCAATAAATCATCAGTACAAGCAATAACCATATGCCGCTTCTTTAACATCTTTTTCTTGAACTTAGCTTTTGTTAGCGTCAGATTATACTTCTCTGCCAAGATTTCAATTTCAGGCAAAAAGGTAGTTGCAACAACCTCAACATTAGCATTGGGACTAGATTTTAACAGAAAAGAAAGTTTTTCTAATCCTACATTTCCGCCACCAACAATAAGCACATTAAGCTTATGCAGTTTTAAAAATATTGGATACAATTCGTTTCTTTCCATTACAATTTATTTTTACTTCCTAGTCCTTAAAAAAAAGGAATTAATCTTTTTTAATATATTATGCGATCTTACTTAAAATAAATTCCTCGTAAAACCCTTTTAACTTAGTACTTTCTCTAACTACTTCTCCAATGATAATAATCGCTGGCGAACCTAATTTATTTTCTGCAGCAATTTCCTGAATTGTATTTATAGTTCCAATTCCGACTTTCTCATCCGGAGTTGTTCCGTTTTGAATAATCGCAATTGGAGTTTCTCCTTTCGATTCTTTTTGGAACAAAGCAACTATCTGTGCCAGCTTACTCATTCCCATCAAAATAACTACTGTGGCAGAAGATTGAGCAGCAAGTGCAACATCCGAAGATAGTTTTCTATCTGAAGTTGTTCCTGTAATAGCCCAAAAACTCTCAGAAACTCCTCTTTTGGTTATTGAAATTCCCAAATTAGCAGGAACTGCAATGACCGATGATATTCCAGGCACCACAAATGTAGGTATTCCGAAACTCTCCACATATTCTATTTCTTCGCTTCCACGACCAAATACAAACGGATCTCCTCCTTTTAAACGTACCACATTTCCATAAGTCAATGCATTATCAACTATTAATTGGTTAATCTGGTCTTGTGTATAGGCATGATTTGCTATTCGCTTGCCAACAAAAATTCGAATCGCATTTTTAGGCGCATATTCTAAGATTTCTTCATTTGCCAAAGCATCATACAAAACCACATTTGCTTCAGCAAGTGCTTTTACGCCTTTTAAAGTCATCAAATCCGGATCTCCCGGGCCTGCTCCGACTAAAGTTACCTTGGGTTTTACTGTATTAAGCATTTGCTAAATCTTTGGCTCTATATTTTTCGATCGTATCAAAAAATGAAATTCCTTCTTGGATATATTGTTTTGCAAATACTTCTGAAGGCTCCACTTTATTGATTTGATATACTAATTCTTTAAATGTTGTTGGCAATTCTATTTTAGAAGTCGCTACAAAAACAGTATCAAACAAATCAACAATTCCTGCATGATTGTTTGTCTTTTCATCTTCTGAAAGCAATAATGCTTTAGCTCCATTTACAAATCCTGCGTAAGCATGGTAAATAGCATCTGACCATTTGTTTTCGTCGAATGACTCTTGTGCGAAGGTTAATTTATCTTTTGCTTCTAATAATAAAGTAGCTACTAAATCAATAACAACTCCAGCACATTCTCCAACTCCAACAGCTTTTACATAGTTGTCGGCATTACCCCAATCTACAAAATCAGCTTCAGTTAAATTGGTAACATCTGCGAATGGTTTTAAAATTTCATAGAAATATTTTTCTCCTTTTGCATCGTAATAATTCAGGAATTTTTGTCCGTTTGCATTTGCATCAAAATCATTTAAGATCGTACGTAATGCATCTGGTCCTCTACGACTTGGAATTTTAATTACTTTATCGGCAAAACGACCTGATCCGTTTCCTAATCTTCCTCCCCCTAATAAAACTTGTAACGCTGGCGCAACCAGTTTTCCTGAGTTAATAGACATTCCCTGAAATCCGATTGCTGACATATTGTGTTGACCACAAGCGTTCATACAACCACTAATTTTTATTTCGATTTCTTGATTATTGCTGTATTGTGGATATTCGGCATTTAGCACTTTTTCTAATTCTTCGGCAATTCCTGTACTGCTTGCAATTCCTAAGTTACAAGTATCTGTACCTGGACAAGCTGTAATATCGGCTGTAGAATTATATCCTAAATTCACAAATCCTAACTTAGCTAATTCTTGATAAAAGAAAGGTAAATTCTCTTCTTTTACATGACGTATTACAATGTTCTGACGCAATGAAAAACGCAATTCGTTTGCTGCATAATTCTTAATCAAATCGGCTAAAATTCTAGCTTTATCAGTATAAAAATCTCCTAGTAATACTTTGATTCCAATGGCGTAATATCCATCTTGTTTCTGAGCAATTACGTTTGATTTTTTCCAAGCTTCATAAGCTGCTTCATCTTCGATAGTAACCGATGGAACGGTTAATAATGGCTCTGGAATTGGCGCATCAAAAGCTGTTGTATCTATTTCGTATGTTTCAAAAGCAATTGCTTTTTTCTCTTGTTCAACCAAATCAAGGAAAGTATCTCTTCCTATCTCTTTGATTAAAAATTTCATACGCGCTTTCATTCTTTTGGCGCGTTCTCCGTATCTGTCAAAAATACGAATCACACCTTCTGCCGTTGGGATAATCTGGTTAGCAGGTACAAATTCCGAAAGTAATTCGGCATGCGCAGGCTGCGAACCTAGTCCTCCTCCTAACATGATTTTAAATCCACGAACACCATCTACAATTTTTGGAATAAATCCTAAATCGTGCAAATAGCTCAATGCAGTATCTTCATCTGATGATGAAAACGAAATTTTAAATTTACGTCCCATTTCCTGACAAATAGGGTTTCTCAATAAGTATTGGAACAAACCATGTGCGTATGGCGAAACATCAAATGGTTCGTTTACATCTACACCAGCTAATTCGCTTGCTGTAATATTACGAACGGTGTTTCCACAAGCTTCACGCAAAGTAACATCATCTTTAGCTAGATTAGCCCAAAGTTCTGGAGTTCTGTCTAAACTTACATAGTGAATCTGAATGTCCTGACGTGTTGTAATATGCAAACGTCCTGTAGAATATTCATCAGAAACTTTAGTAATACGTACTAATTGCTCGCTGGTAACTTTACCAAATGGCAATTTAATACGAATCATTTGAACGCCTTCCTGGCGTTGCCCGTAGATTCCACGTGCTAAACGAAGACTACGAAAACGCTCATCATCAATTTTCCCTCCACGGAATAAATGAATCTTTTTTTCTAGATCGATAATCTCTTTCTGAACTATCGGATTTTCTATTTCTGTTCTAAAACTTTCCATTTGTTTTTTCGCTTTAAGCTATAAGCTTCTTTAAACTTTATTCTTTTCTTTGGGTTATAAGCTTTAGGCTTACTAAACACCTTATATTTTTTTTGCTTAAAGCTTACAGCCTAAAGCGTATTGCAGGAAATTATCGAATGAATCCTACTCCTGCAGTTGTATTGGTTGCGGTATCAATCAGGATAAAAGCTCCGTTTGATTTATTGTCGTTATAGGCATCAAAATATAAAGGCTTACTCAATTTAATTCTTACTTCACCTATTTCGTTTATTGCTAATTGAGTTGCTGGTGTTGTACCTGAATAATCGGTTGCGATTGTATTCTTAATACTTTCTACTTTTGCCAAAACTCTGTTTGTATTATGCTGAACGATATATTTTGTTCCAGGAACTAATTTTTTAGAATCCATCCAACAAACTGTTGTTGTGATGTCTTTTTCTATTTTAGGAAGTTCCGTAGATTTTACAATCATATCTCCTCTGGTAACATTGATATCATTTTCTAATTCAATTGTGATTGATGAACCTGCAATTGCTTCATCATATTGTTTATCAAAAAAATGAATATTCTTTACTTTAGATTCTGTTAATGAAGGTAAAACGGTTACGGCATCTCCTACTTTAATGGAGTTCCCATATAATTTACCAGCATATCCTCTAAAATCATGGTACTCTTCAGTCTTTGGACGAATTACTGTTTGAACTGGAAAACGTGCTTCTCCTTTTTCAAAAACATCTGTTGGCTCTAAAGCTTCTAAATGTTCCAAAACAGTTTGTCCGTCATACCATTTCATATTTTCCGATTTATCAACTACGTTTCCTCCGTTGATTGCACTTAATGGAATATAACTTACGTTTTGTTCTTTGAAAGTACTTTTAGCATTTAATGCCTGAAAATCGGCTTTGATTTTATTAAAAACTTCTTCTGAATAATCAACTAAGTCCATTTTGTTTATCGCAACAATTACCTCTTTTACTCTCAATAAATTATTGATAAAAAAGTGACGGTACGTTTGCTCGATTACTCCTTTACGAGCATCAATCAAAATGATTGAAACTTGCGAAGTCGAAGCTCCTGTAACCATGTTACGTGTATACTCTACGTGACCTGGTGTATCGGCAATAATGTAACTTTTCTTAGCTGTCGAAAAATATATATGCGCTACATCAATAGTGATTCCTTGTTCTCTTTCTGCTACTAATCCGTCAGTTGCTAATGATAAATCTAGATAATCGTAACCTTTTAATTTGCTACTTTTTTCTATTGCTTCTATTTTATCTGTAGTCAATGATTTTGTATCGTACAATAATCTTCCAATTAAAGTACTCTTTCCGTCATCTACACTTCCTGCTGTTGCTATTTTTAAAACTTCCATTCTTATATTTTGTTTCAGGCTTAACTTTTTTGTTTCAGGTTTCAAGTTTCACGTTGCTTACCTTTTGAGCTAAAATTTAAATCTGTATGTTTTTATTTTCTTAATTCTAACTTTTAATTAATCAATTAAAAGTACCCTTGTTGTTTTCTTTTCTCCATTGCTGCTTCAGAACGTTTGTCATCAATTCTGGCTCCTCTTTCAGAGATTGTCGATGTTCTAATCTCCCCCACAACTTCTTTAATCGTAGCTGCATAAGATTCAACAGCGGCTGTACAACTCATATCTCCAACAGTTCTAAAACGAACAATTCTTTCTTCTATTTGTTCATCTTCTTCTTGATATACATAAGGAGAATGTGACCAGATTAATCCATCTCTCAAGAAAACTTTACGTTTGTGTGAAAAATAAATAGATGGAATTTCAATTTTTTCTTGTTCGATATAACTCCATACATCTAGTTCTGTCCAGTTTGAAATTGGGAAAACACGTACGTTTTGTCCATTTTCAATCTTTCCGTTTAGAATATCAAATAACTCTGGGCGTTGATTTTTTTCATCCCATTGACCGAAATCATCACGAACTGAAAAAATACGCTCTTTAGCTCTTGCTTTTTCTTCATCTCTACGTGCTCCACCAATACAAGCATCAAACTTAAATTCTTCAATAGCATCTAAAAGTGTAGTTGTCTGCAAACTGTTTCTACTAGAATATTTTCCAGTTTCTTCTACAACTTTTCCTTCATCAATAGCATCCTGAACATTTCTTACGATTAATTCTAACCCTAGCTCTGCAACTAATTTATCTCTAAATTCTATTGTTTCAGGAAAGTTATGTCCTGTATCAACATGCAATAGTGGGAAAGGTATTTTTGCAGGAAAGAATGCTTTTTGTGCTAAACGCACTAAAGTAATCGAATCTTTACCTCCTGAAAAAAGTAAAACTGGTTTATCAAACTGAGAAATTACTTCTCTAAAAATGTATATCGCTTCGCTTTCTAAAGCATTTGTTTTTAATACTGAACTCATTGTTTTTTGTTTCAAAGTTTGAAGTTTAAAGTTTCAGGTTTAACAACCTCATCTAAAAACTTTTAACCATTATTATTTTTTATTCTATTTTCTTTAATGCCTCTTTGCTCTATTCTTTCTTAGCACTATGCAAACCACATTCTTTATGGCTTGACTCCCACCACCATCTTCCGGCTCTAATATCTTCGTCTGGCAAAATTGCTCTTGTACATGGTGCACAACCTATACTTACAAACCCTTTTTTATGCAATGCATTCTGAGGTACGCTATGCTCTTGTAGATAATCCTCAACTTCTTGTAATGACCATTTTAATAATGGATTGAATTTTATTATTTCGAAATTGGCATCGTATTCAAACAATTGCAAATCATTTCTATTTTCAGATTGCTCAGCTCTTAAACCTGTTATCCAAACTGCATTTCCTGCTAAAGCTTTTCTTAACGGAACTACTTTACGAATAAAGCAACATTCCTTTCTATTCTCAACTGATTCATAAAAGCTATTTGGACCCTTTACTTTTAGCAAATTTTCTACAGCAATTGCTTCTGGAAAATAAACCTCAATATGCTTTTTATATTTTTTTAATGTTCTATGAAAAACATCGTATGTTTCCTGAAATAATCTTCCAGTATCTAATGTGAAAATGGTAATTTCGATATTATTTTTAGCAATAAAATCGGTAATAACCTGATCTTCCTGACCAAATGAAGTCGAAAAAACTACTTTGTCTTTGTATTCATTAGCCAAAAAAGTCAATGTTTCTTCTAAAGAAAAATCTTTTGTTTTAGCTAATAAAGATGTAATGTTAGTTGCACTCATATTCTTGATATTCCTAAATAATTATTATAATAATTTAGATAATGTTTTTAAACTCAAAAGGATAATTAATATTCCTACTGCCACCATCATTGGCTTTCTTTTGATCTTGTTTACTAAAAAGGCAGCAAGAGGAGCGGCGATTACACCTCCCAAAATCAAACCTATAATAACTTGCCATCCATGGATTCCTCCAAAAAGCATAAATGTTACGCCACTTGCAAATGAAACTGCAAACTCGGCAGCATTTACTGATCCAATTGTATAACGAGGATTTCTGCCTCTTCCTAACAATGTAGAAGTTACAATTGGTCCCCAACCTCCTCCTCCAACAGAATCCATAAATCCGCCAAAGGTTGCCAATATCCCAAGACGCTTAGTTTTCTTTTTGATTATATTTTTATTTAATGCTTTTCTGATAATTATTATTGCCAATACAATCATGTATACAGCAATGAATGGCTTTATAACATCTCCATCAATAACATCTGAGAGTAAATAAGCTCCTGTAATTGAACCTAAAACTCCTGGAATCAATAAATTCTTAACCAATTTTTTATTGATATTCCCAAACTTATGATGTGATATCGCCGATGCTCCTGTTGTAAACATCTCGGCAACGTGAACACCACCACTACTAACCACTGGAGAAACCCCATAAGCCAATAAAAAAGAAGTCGATGTAGCTCCATAACCCATTCCTAATGTACCATCTACTAATTGAGCAAAAACTCCAATTAAGAAAAACACCAAAAACTCTTGATTAAATCCATCAAGGAAACCTTGCCAAGAAAAATCAGCATGATGATTATAAATTAATACTGAAATCAAACCCAACAACAATAAAGCAGGAATGATTACCCATAATTGCTTCGAAAACGATCCGCCTGATTTTGTTGCCACAGTATTTAATTCCAATTCTTTTTCCATCTTCCAAGTATTCATTTTATTTTAAAACCTATTACCCTATCGGGTTAGTAGATTACAATGCAAAATTAACACTTATTTCTAAATATCAAAATAATTTTTAATTTTTTTATATCTCTAATTATCTTCAGGTTACATATTAATACACAATAAAAATCTCTACAGATTCGTTTAACAAGCATAAAACACATTTTAACAAAGTAATGTTAGATTTTTCTAAATGTCTACCAAATCCATAGGATTATCGTAAAATTGTTATTATTTTTACTCAAATTTTTTTTATGGATTTCCAAATAGGTCTTGTAGTTGCAGGTTTAGTCGTAGGTTTTATAGTAGGATTAACAGGCGTAGGTGGCGGTTCTTTAATGACTCCTATTTTATTATATTTTGGAATTCCACCAACAACTGCAGTTGGTACCGATTTATTATATGCCGCTTTTACCAAAATGGGAGGCGTATTTGTACATCATAAAAAGGGAAATATCAACTGGAAAATCACAGGCTGGCTTACTTTAGGAAGCGTCCCTGCCTCTTTACTTACCTTATGGATATTAAACAGTATAAAAACGGATATTTCTACTATTAATGCTGTCATAAAATACAGTCTAGGTTGGGCATTACTTTTTACTTCAATTGCAATTTTGTTCAAAAAGAGATTATTAATATACTCTCAAAAACATGCTGGAGATAAATTTCATAGTGAAAGCCATACACAAAACATGCTAACCATTGGGATTGGTGTATTACTTGGAGCAACCGTAACATTAACATCAATAGGGGCTGGAGCTTTAGGTACCGTTACTTTATTTTTTCTTTACCCCCTTTTGCCAACACCTCGCTTGGTAGGAACTGAGATTGCACATGCAGTTCCTTTAACACTTGTAGCCGGAATAGGTCATGCTTCAATGGGAAATTTAGACTTAATTTTACTAGGTCAGTTATTACTAGGATCGCTTCCTGGAATTTTTATAGGAAGTATGCTAAGTGGAAAAGTTCCTGATTTATTTCTTAGAAATGCGATTGCTGTAATGTTATTTTTAGCTGGATATAAATTGATTTTCTAGACTAAACAAGCAATTAAATATATAAAAAAGACCATTTCGGACATACTGAAATGGTCTTTTTTATATATATTTTAAAAACGTGATTGGCTAAAATGCAATATCGGCCAGTGAGTTATTCTCTAAAACTTTTAAGGTATTGTCTCTTACTTCGGTCATTAAACGTCTTGCTGCACAAGTAGTTTCATCGTCGCAATCATCACATTTTTCATAAAAATTATGACTTGCACATGGCAACAATGCAATAGGTCCTTCAAGAATACGGTATACTTTCGCCATACTGATATCTTTTGGATCTTTTATCAGATAATAGCCTCCGCCTTTTCCTTTTTTAGCGCCAAGGAATCCCGAATTTCTTAATAGAAGCAAAATACTTTCCAAAAATTTAATCGAAATATGTTCACTTTTAGCAATTTCAGCAATTTGTACAGGCTCGTTATTTTCTCGCCTGGCCAAATATGTTAAAGCCTTGATTCCGTATTTGGTTTTCTTTGAAAGCACTTATATAAATTTTAGATTGTAGACACTATATATTTTTCTGCAACAAAAATAGGTTTTTTGAACGAGAAAAATAACTGAATGAATAATCAAGTTCTACTAAATTAGTATAGTATAAATAAAAAACGATTTTTAACTGCATAAAAGCTACAGTTAAAAATCGTTTTTTTTTATATTATAATCAATTGTAGACTTTAAAATCCACAATCTAAACTTTTAAGAAAGTGCTTGCTCTAAATCGGCAATTACATCTTTTACTGTTTCTAAACCTACAGACACACGTACTAAACCTTGTGTAATACCAACTGCTAATTGATCTTCTTCAGACAATTTACTGTGAGTTGTTGATGCAGGATGCGTAACAATTGTTCTTGTATCTCCAATATTAGCCGATAGTGAACACAATTTTATTTTATCCAAAAATTTTCTACCAGCATCTATTCCGCCTTTTATTTCAAACGCAATAATATTACCACCTAAAAGCATTTGCTTTTTGGCAATTTCATATTGTGGATGTGATTTTAAGAACGGATATTTAATGCTATTCACATTCGGGTGCGCCTCAAGAAACTCAGCAACTTTCAAAGCATTTTCGCAATGTTTTTCAACTCGCACAACCAAAGTCTCTAAGCTTTTTGATAAAATCCAAGCATTAAACGGTGACAATGCTGGTCCTGTATTTCTTGAAAACAAATAAATTTGTCTGATTAAATCTTCTCTCCCTACTGTTACTCCTCCTAAAACACGCCCTTGACCATCGATTAATTTAGTAGCAGAATGTACTACCAAATGTGCTCCGTGTTTTATAGGCTGTTGAATATATGGCGTTGCAAAACAGTTATCAATAATTAAAATCAAATTGTGTTTTTTTGCAATTGTTCCAAGCAATTCCAAATCGATTACATCTACACCAGGGTTTGTTGGTGATTCGGCATATAATATTTTTGTATTGGGCTTAATAAAACTCTCAATAGTTTCTGGTTTATTGATATCAAAATAAGAAGTTTCAATATTCCATTTTGGAAAATAAGTTACAAACAAGGCATGAGTTGAACCAAAAACACTACTTGCAGACACAATATGATCTCCTGCATTTAATAAAGCTGCAAAAGTAGAATATACCGCTGCCATTCCTGTTGCAAAGGCATATCCAGATTCTGCCCCTTCCATTTTACAAATTTTATCTACAAATTCGGTTGTGTTCGGGTTACTAAAACGGCTATAAATATTCCTATCTTTTTCTTCCGTAAAAGAAGCTCGCATATCTTCGGCATCTTCAAATACAAAACTTGATGATAGGTACAATGGTACCGAATGCTCTAAATACTGGGATCTTTCTAATTGTGTTCTTATGGCTTGAGTTTCAAAACCAAATTCTTGTTCATTCATTTTTTTTTGTTTTTTTATTTCATGCTTCAAGTTTCAGGTTACACGATAAGCAAAAACCTTCACCTTGAATTTATGCAAGTGAATCTTTTTTAGCCAATCTAAAAATTATCTAATTCTCGAATTGACTAATTTTTTAATTCTATAATTCTTCATTGTTTAAAACCACTTTGTATTTTATTGTGGCTGTAGGTTCGACAGTTTTTCCAACTGAACAATATTTTTCAAAAGAAAGCTGTGCAGCACGTTGTGCTTTTTCAGGATTAATATCTCCTTCTAAGTAAAAAACCACAAAGATTTCTTTAAAAGGCTTCGCCTCTCCTACTTGTACTCGTTCTCCTTCAACCTCAGCTTTAAATGAAGTTATTTCCTGGCGTTGTTTCTTTAAAATCGAAATCATATCAATAGCGCTGCATCCTGCAACTCCCATCAATACTAATTCCATTGGACTTGCACCTAAATCGCTTCCGCCAAATTCGGCTCTGCTATCTACATCAACTACATGTCCACGTTCATTTTTGAGCTTAAAATGAAACGCATCGTTTACTCTGTCTAAGGTTACTTTCATGTTTTTTGTTTTTTTTATTCTATATCTGAATCAAAATTTCTCACTTCTTCTATAACATTGATTTTATTCTCTATATCGATATGTAAACATTTACTAAGTAAAATTATAATACCTATGGCCCATATAATAACAATAATCCAAGTTGCTTCTTTTGATGTATATCTTGGCTTATTATTTTCATCAACACCTTTTATAAAATATGGTAATATTCCTAAAGCTACAATAAATGAGTTCCATAATATTGAAAAAATTAAAAGCCCTGTAATCGAATCATTCATCCCAGGAACGATTACACATTCCTGCCTATCATTTGGATTTACATAAACAATAATTTTTTTACTCCTTTCTAATCTAGAAAACAACCCATCATGATCATCAATATTATTCATACCATAACCAAAAGCGATTCTATTTCCTAAATACTTTTTCCCTTCAATAGTATAAGAGTACTTAATAATAACTTCGTATGACATTGTTCCTTTATTTGAACGTGAATCAATATCAATTTTTTCAACATTAGCTGGAACTGGAAACCAACTCTTAGCTTGTTCAGTTTTAAAGATACTGTACGAACTAAATATCAAAGTTCCCAGACCTATTAAAACGAAAGGAGCTATAAAGAACAATCCACACCCCCAGCCTTTTATAAAATTTTTAATCTTTTTTTAAATTTAATGATGATACTTCTTTAACAAAGCAAAAACAGTTTATTTATCTTTTTTATCTAATTTATTCCAATACTCCAGAATTTTGGCCTTATAGATTTCACTCAAAGAATCAAAATTAGAGGAGAATTTATCAATCTCAAAATTATCCGAGACACTTGATCCTATAGTGTAAAGCTGTTCTTTCTGCGAAAAGATTAAATGAACTGATTGCTGTTTGAAATTAGCATCATAAAGTCCATAAATAAAAAGGGCATCAATACTTTTATCTTTATCAAAATCCCAAAATGCTTTTCTACTTCCCCAAGCCGAAATGATTCCGCTATGATTTACTTCGAGAATAGATTTCACAACCCATTTATCATTAACTTTTGTAAACCGCTGAAAATACATTTTATCAGGATTTGCATTTTTTTCTATCTTCGAAAAAATAAATACATTATCCTCATTTCCTGGAGAGCTAACCTCATCTATTTGAATTGCTCTAACTCCTTTGTATGGAAAAACTTCTTGCGTATAACTGTCTTTGTTTCTAACAATACTCGAAACTTGGGCTGTAATTACATTAGTAACTAATAAAAGTAAAAAAAGTTTTTTCATCTTTTTAATATGTGAATTTAATGATTCTCGCAAACTATTCTTTATCCGATAATCTCAAGATATCCCCAAAAACTCCTCTTGCTGTTACTGCAGATCCTGCTCCAGCACCTTGTATTACAATTGGTCTGTCTCCATAAGATTCTGTATAAATTTCAAAGAAAGAATCAGATCCTTTTAATCCTCCCAGTGCTGTATCCGAAGGTACCGAAACTAATTTTACTTCTAAAACTCCTTTATCATTTTGTAAATCACCAGACAACTCGCCTATGTATCTTAATACGTGATTTGGCTTTTGATCCTTTTTTATCTTGTCGTAAATTGGGTCAAACTCTTTTAATTTAGTTAAGAAATCAGAAACATTACCTTCATGTAAATGTTCTGGAATTAAGTTCTGAATTGAAACTTCTTCAAATTCATTTTGCAAATCCAATTCTCTAGCTAAAATTAATAATTTTCTACCAACATCGTTACCACATAAATCCTCACGCGGATCTGGCTCTGTATATCCGTTATCGATTGCTTCTTGCAAAATCTGACTAAACGGAGCATCTTTCGCAGAGAAATTATTAAATAAATAACTCAATGTTCCAGAAAAAACTCCTTTTATTTTGGTGATGTTTTCACCTGAAAGATGCAGTAATTTTATGGTATCTATTAATGGTAATCCAGCTCCAACATTGGTTTCATATAAATAATTCTTCTGATTATCGGCCAATGCTTTTCTTAATTCTTTATAAAAGCCATAACTAAGCGTATTCGCAACTTTATTTGACGAAATCAAATCAAAACTACTTTCTATCAACGAAATATAATTTTCGACGAAAGTCGCACTTGCAGTATTATCAATAGCAATTAAATTCTCTAAGTGGTTTTCATTTGCGTAAGCAATAACATCATTGATTGTGTAAGCAACTCCATTATTTTCAATATCTTTTTTCCAATCTGCAGTAACTCCATTTTTATTTAAAAGCACTTTTTTAGAATTGGCAATTGCGAAAACGTTCAACTTAATATCTTTACGTTTTTCAATACTTGCTCCCGAAGCTAAAATTTGATTTATTAATGTCCCACCAACTAATCCATGTCCAAAAACGGCAATATTAATTTTCTTTGAAACTCCAAAAATCTCTCCATGAATTACATTTAAAGCTTTATGAAGTTCTGATTTTTTTACTACCAAACTCACGTTTTTGCCTGTAACAGTATTATTAAACAAAATTGGAACAATTTTATTTTTGATTAAAGCTGTGTAAGGTTTGTGGAATGTACTTAAATCTTGTCCTATTATCGAAATTACCGAAACGTTATCAGTCACTGTAATTTGGTTAACATCTTTAGAGTAAAAGTCATTTTCAAATTCTTTTTCCAATTCAATCATTGCTGTAGTTGCTTTATCTGTAGCAACTACAAGCCCGATTCCTCTTTCTGAAGAACCTTGAGAAATAATACTTACACTAATATCATTATCTCCCATTACTTTAAAAATACGGGCATCAACACCTGCTTTACCAAGCAATCCACGACCTTCAAGATTAACTAATGATAAATTCTCCAACACCGATAGTGTTTTAATTCCTTCTTTAGCTGAATCTGATGTGATTAGTGTTCCGCGATTTTCATGATTAAACGTATTTAAAATACGAAGCGGAATACTTTTCTCTATTAATGGAATTATCGTTTTTGCATGCAAAATAGTTGCTCCAAAATTAGCCAGCTCATTTGCCTCATTAAAAGATAAATACTCAATTTTCTTAGCATCACTTACTAAATCTGGATTTGCAGTATATATTCCATCAACATGAGTGAAATTCTGAAGCTCTTCGGCATCTAGATAATTTGCCAATAAAGAGGCCGTATAATTACTACCATTTCTTCCTAAAGTGGTTGTATCGTTATTATTGTTTGAGCCAATAAAACCTGTCACAACATTTACAGTTGAACCATTATACTGTTTAAAATAATTAATAACATTTTTCTTTGATAGTTGCTCCAAAAGTTGTGCATCACCAAATTTTGAATCTGTTTTAAGCAATTCTCTAGAATCAGCAAAATTTGCAGGAACTCCTTTTTCAATCAAAATAGCAGTTAATAATTTAGCCGATAGCAATTCTCCTTTTGAAAGAATCTGATCTTTTATCTTCTTACTATAATCTCCAATTAAGCTAACTCCCTCAAACAGTTTATCCAAAACTTCAAACTCTTCTGAAAAATCTACCTCCTTATATTCAGAAATCTGATATGCTTTAAAACTCTCCAATAAAGGTTTGTAATTTCCATTTTTAGACGCAATTGTCAATATATCTTCTAGTTCATCTGTTGCGTTCCCACGAGCAGAAACAACTACGGCAATTTTCTCACCTTGATTTATTTTATCAATAATTATCGAAACTACTTTATTAAGTCCTTCTCCGTTTGATAATGATTTACCTCCAAATTTTAATATTTTCATTGTATATGTGTTGTATTTTATGTTGCTCTAAAAAATAGAAGCAAGCAAATTATCTAATTGTTTGTACTCGATTAAAAAAGCATCATGTCCGTGAACAGAATTTATCTCGTTATAAGAAACATTTTCTTTAAACTTTTTTAATTCTTGATAGGTCTCCTGATTTTCCTTTGCAGTAAAAAACAAATCCGAATTGATTCCTATGATATGAATATCGGCAGTTGTTTTTGATAGTAAAGTTTTAAAATCAGCAGTATTTCTTGTAATATCAATTGTTTTAAGCAATTGATTCATTAATTTATATGATGAGATTTGATACCTTTTTTGCAATTTTTCCCCGTGATGACCCAACCAGCTTTCTACATTAAAAATAGCTAATTCTTCATTTTTGGTTCTCTGAAATTTTTCTTTGAAAGAATCTGGCGAACGATAACATAACATTGCGTGAATTCGAGCATCTTCTATTGGTTTCGAAGAATTGTTCAAGATTTGCTCTTGCAAATAACAGTTTGCTATTAACCAATCGGTAGCCTTCCAATCACTTGCAATCGGTATTAAATGTTTAGTGATTTGAGGTTCTAATGCTACTATTTCCCATGCAATACCACCGCCTACAGAACCGCCAATAATTGCATATAGCTGATTGATTTTTAAAAATTCAATTCCTTCTATAAAAATTCGGGCAATATCTCTAGCCGTAAAGTCAGCATGATTTTCAATAGAATTACCATTATAGCCATTTCCTGGAACATTAAAGGCCAGAATTGTATATTTAGCAGTATCAATGGTTTTAGTATCGCCTATTAGATCATTCCACCAACCGTTTTCGCCCGTAACCTGAGCATTTCCTGTTAATGCATGATTTACCAAAACTATAGGCGCAGTGTGCAACGGTAAACCAAAAAGTTCATAACTTAGGTTAATCGCATGATACGAAGCGCCACTTTCGGTGACAAAATTCTGTAATATAATCGGGATGGTTTTATTTTCCAATTTCAAATCTTTTGTAATTTTTGATTTGTACATGGAAATATTAAAAAGAAAAAACTAGAGCAAGGCTAGAGAAATTCTTTGTGTTATCTTTCCACGTTGGGCGTGGTAGAATGCAGCACCTTCTTCGATTTATCGAAGGGTTGCTAAGGATTCATAGGGTCTAATCCCTCGTCCTTTCTTTATAACATTTCAATACGTTTTTGAACTTAATGGCACAAATAAACTACTATTTTCTTAAACGACCAAATTTTTTATTCATTTGATTTTGGCTCGTTTACAAAATAGCTCAAACAAAACAATCACGTACAAGCAACCGCTGGACACGTATATCCAGAAAAATTTTATTGTTGGCTTGTATTTTATTTAAAGTTTTAATTTAAATAAATAATGTTTCATTCTCAGTAGAATACATCAAGAAAAGCAAAGAATTAGGCGCTTTTTTTCCTGCAGTCTCATCTGTAGTTTCCATCCCAAATCTTGGATGTGCCAATTCATTTGTTGTTTGAATGATTATACTTTTTTTAGTTCTAAAGAATTTAAAGAATCCGAACCTTTTTGCGAAGTAGTTTTGTGTGCTCATAACGTGAGTTTTTATAATTGTTTATTTGTGTTTGTTTTTATTAAATGAATCTCGATGCCCCAAAAAAAAACCCTTTTGGATAATTATACCAAAAGGGTTTAAGTCGTTTAAACTTATAATACTTTTGGAAATCAATGGACGCGTACGCAAATAAGCGCGACATTTTGCATCATCTTAAACTTCGAGTTATTATTCATTTTAATATTATTATTTATTTTTAAAAATTTCAACATTTGTATAATCCAAAAAAAAAGCCCACCAAAATTATTGGAAGGCTTTGCTATATAATTGTATAGATATAATTCTAAGCAACAGACTTCCCAACGGATTTCTCCGACATGACATTATTCGTTTTACAAATATTAAAATTCATCTTTGGTATCTTTTTGGTTTAACAAATATGCGACATATTTTCGGATTAACCAAGCCAGAACCCTTATTTTAATGATAAAATCACGTTAAATTCGCATTAAAAAACAAAAAAACGACAAAACGTTACTTTTCAACGACTAAATACCACGCGATAAGCTATAAATTTAACTCTCAGCTATTTAAAAACTTCTTTCACTAAACATAAATTTCAAAGAACATCAAATTTTAAATCAAAAAAAAATTGAATATAAAATTCAATTTTAAAAATCTCTAAGCCCAAATAGCTTCTTTATTTTTTATTTTTTCGGCAACTTTTAGAATGTCTGTTATAACTCCTCTCGCTATAGCTTCTCTTCCTGCAGCGGCACTTTGAATAACTATCGGAATATTTCCGTAAGATTGTGTGTAAATTTCAAAAATAGTATCTGATCCTTTTAATTGCCCGATTGCTGTTTTAGTAGATTCTGAAACTAATTTCACCTCTAGTTTATCCTCCAAAATAGTATACTCTCCAACATATCTCAAAACATGATTATCAGCCTGTGTAATTTTTGCAATTTTAAAAGACTTATCCAGAACTTCTTTATTGAGTACTCGTTTTGACTTTGCGTTTAACCCGTATTGATTATGGTCTAAAAGCGGTGTGATTTTTATATCCGAAAATTCAAAATCTTTCCCAATCTCTCTGGTCAAAATAAGTAGTTTCTCTGCCACATCGCTACCTGATAAATCTCTCTCATAATCTGATGTTAATAACTGAAGTTTTTCTGCTTCTTTTAAAACCTCAGAAAAACAAATATCTTCCGATGAAAATCGATTAAATACATAACTTAATGAATCCGAAAAAACACCTCGTATTTTTGTTATTTTCTCTCCCGAATTATATAAATCTCTAATCGTTTGTAATACTGGGAATCCTGTATCTACAGAAGTCTCATACAAAAACTCTTTATCATATTTTTTAAGATTCTCTCTTAACTCCTTATAGAAATGAATTGGTAACGTATTGGCTTTTTTATTTACCGCCACTATGTTGAATCCGTTTTGGATTAATGGGATATAATGATCTACCAGTTCATCGCTTGCAGTAGCATCGACAGCAATTAAATTTTCAAATGCATTTTCTTTTGCAAAAGCAATAATATCATCTACTTTAAATGGAATTGCAAGATGCACAAAATTAGCCTCCCATGCGTTTTCTGCACCTTCCTTTTCAAAGAATGCCAATGTTGAATTGGTTATGATAGGAAATCTCAAATCAATGCTTTTATTTTCATTAAAGAAAGCTTGACTTTCAATAATTTGATTGATTAAAGTACTACCTATATTTCCTATTCCAAAAAGGATGATATTTATTTTAAGCTTTGACATAATTTTTATTTTTTTAAAACAACTTCAAGAAATTACATTCTACATGCAAAATATTATAAATCAATTTAAACACGAATTTCACGAATTCACACAAATCTTAATGGTTAACTTAGTTTGTGAAATTAATTTCCGAACGAATTAGTGCCAATTCGTGAAATTTGTGTTTGTTTTTTTATACCTATGCTGCGAAGTCAACTCAAGAAATATTGTTTTGAATTTTTACTTTGTGCTATTGTTTTTGATACTTTTTTTTGAAAATCACCTTTAACCCTGCTCACGTGGTTAAAGGCAATTTTTCTAACAAAAAACAAAAAAACCTAACTTTCTAATTTATGCTAATTGCGCACTTTTTATATTTTTAAAAACTGCCTGTAAATCGGCAATTAAATCGTCTATATCTTCAATTCCTACTGAAAGTCGAATCAAGTCTTTTGAAACTCCTGTTGAAACTTGTTCCTCTTCTGATAATTGTTGATGTGTTGTACTTGCTGGATGAATAATTAATGACTTCGTATCCCCTATGTTTGCCAAAAGCGAGAATAACTTTGTTTCGTCAGCTACTTTTTTAGCTGCTTCAAAGCCCCCTTTTAATCCAAAAGTTATGATTCCGCTTTGTCCTTTTGATAGGTATTCTTGCGCTAAGTCATAATATTTATTTGATTTAAGGCCTGGATAATTTACCCAAACCACCTCATCTTGTGCCTCTAACCATGATGCTAATGCCAATGCATTTTCGCTATGTTTTTTGATACGAATTGGCAATGTTTCTAATCCCTGTAAAATCTGAAAAGCATTGAATGGACTTAATGCTGAGCCAAAATCACGTAATCCTTCTATTCGTGCTTTAGCTATGAACGCCGCATTTCCTAGCGCTTCGTTATAAACCAATCCGTGGTAACCCGCAGATGGCTCTGTAAATTCAGGAAATTTTCCGTTTGCCCAATCAAAAGTCCCAGCATCGATAATTGCTCCTCCTAAAGAAGTTCCGTTTCCTGAGATATACTTCGTCAAAGAATGAATTACAATGTTTGCTCCATACTCTATTGGATTAAGTAAATATGGTGTTGGAACAGTATTATCAACTATAAATGGAACCTTGAATGCTTTGGCTGCTGCAGCAATTGCTTTTAAGTCCAATACATCTAATTTTGGATTTCCTAATGACTCTACAAAAAACACTCTGGTATTTTCCTTTGCCGCTTTGGTAAAGTTTTCATCATCTGATGGATCTACAAATGTGGTTGTGATTCCTAATCTTGGCAAAGTAACTTTTAATAAGTTATAGGTTCCTCCATATAAACTATTAGAAGCTACGATATGATCTCCCGCTTTAAGCAATGTTAACAAAGTTGTTGCAATTGCCGATGCTCCCGACGCTGTTACTACAGCTCCAATACCGCCTTCTAGTGCTGCCAGTCGTTGTTCCAGAACATCATTTGTTGGGTTGTTTAGTCGTGTGTAAATAAACCCTGCTTCAGCTAGACCAAATAAATTAGCTGCATGATCAGAATTATTAAAAACATATGATGATGTTTGGTAAATAGGCACTGCTCTTGTGTTACCATTTTTAGTTACATCATGTCCTGCGTGTAGTGCGTTTGTTGCGAATTTTTGTGTGCTCATGGGTTCTGTTTTTTTTTAATTAGTTAAATGATTGTGTGTTTATATTTTGAATTATTTTTCTGTTTATATAAAAAGATCTTCATCTTCGTGGGCATACATCTGAAACAATAATGAGTTTGATTCACTCGAATATAATTTCCCTTTTATTTCGTTTGTATTAATTCTTTTGGTCTGTATTACACCAAAGATTCTTTTAGCGTCTGTTTTCAATAAAGTTTGAATTGCTCTTGAAATTTTATAGAATGTTTTCATGATTTCTAAAATTTAATTATGGAATAAAAAAAAGCCCTTTCGGATGGCTACCAAAAGGGCTTATAGTTTTAACTATAACAAAGATTTTATCTTTCACTTTTGGCAATAGCAAATTGGGATGCACATACGCATCATACAACACATCATCATTTTATTTGCTATTGAATTCATTTTATAAAAGTTGTTTTATTTGTTTTTTTAATTCTACTAATTTGATAGAGTAAATGTAATAACTATTTTTTAGACTACCAAACTAAAAATTACTTTTTACATAAAAAGATTTCCTAACGGAATAATCTCTTATGATTATGACTCTTAATATGACCTGTTTAAGAAAAATGCTGGATGTATTTTTTTTTAAAAATTTCAATACATCCAGTAATTAAATTATATTTTAAAGCTTAAACGAGCAAAACCAAATCTGCCGTTTAATCCAAATTGCGATACTGCTCTAGAATAAGCAAATTGATTTGCATTACTTAAGTCTGCACTTGGTGCAGGCGACAATGTTGGGGTTGTATTTGTAAAAGTTGGAGTTGCCGGATTATTTCTATCTGGATAAACATCTCCAATATTATTAACTCCAAGTGTTACTCTTAAGTGCTCATTTATTTGATATCCTAAAGACAAATCGGTAACTAATTTTGCACTATATTCTGGATGCTCATAAACTGAAGAAAAACCATCTAAGTTTACATCTGTTGCTCCTGGATCAGTAACTTTTCCAAAATAGCTATTTCTTAAATATATATCTAGTTTTTTAATACTGAAAGTAGTCATTAAGTTAGCTTTTAATTTAGGAATTGCCTCTTCAAGATAAATTCGGCTTGACTCTGGGAAAAAAGAATATTTATAAGGTTCTCCTCCTGCATTCACAATTGATTCTGGTACATTTAAATCTCCGACTCTTTTTGTAGTGTTGTAACTTAATGCAAAATCATTTTTGATTGTAAAATCTTGAATAACATTATATTTCTGAGAAATAACTAAGTCGATTCCTTTCGTCTCTGAGTTGATTCCGTTTGTCCAGAATGAAGCTCTTTCTACACCTTTTAAATCAAATGCTTGTTGGAACAATGTTAATGCATCTTTTTGTTCTGGAGATGTCGCTCCATTTATTTGTGCATCTGTAGGTCTTGCATATTGCCCCGTTAAGACAACTCTGTCATCAATTCTTGTAAAATAAGCATCTGTAGCAATTGTAATATTAGCTTCAGGAATTTTAAATGTAAAACCTGTACTTATACTTTTAGATGTTTCTGCTTTTAGATTATCAACACCAATACTTTTTGCTGCCGGCGAATCATTTGTAAAATATCCTACTTGATATGGTGATCCATTAATGAATTGTGTAGAGCTGCTTTCGAAATATTTTTGTTGTAATGATGGCGCTCTAAAACCTGTTTGTCCTGAAATTCTCCAGTTGATGTTATCTGTAAGTTTTAAAAGAGAGGCTAATTTAAAAGTAACTGTACTACCAAAATCTGAATAGTTCTCGTAACGAGCTGCTCCATTTAAAAGCCAATCTTTTGTTACATTTAACTCTAAATCAATATAAGCTGCACCACTCCTTCTGTCTTTTTCTTTAGCATCTGATGGTTGAAACCCTGAGAATCCTTGTGCTCCTGCTCCACGCTTAGCACCAAAAAAGTCAGTTACAATTAATGGTGAGTTGCCAGGTAAAATTCCCGAAACAAGATTTCCATTTACATCATACAAACCATAAGACTCAACATCTCCTTGTTTTATCTGATAATTTTCATACCTAAATTCTCCTCCAAAAGCAACATTCAATCCTCCTAATACATCATATTTTTTACTTAAATCTAAATTGGTTGTGCTTTGTAGAAATGAAACTTTTCCTGCATAAAAACTATCTGCTGAATTTGTTCCTAATGTAGCATTGATAGTATTGTTCACATCATATTTAAAGGAATTGGTTCCAAGGTTTGTACTAATATCTGTATCGAAACCAAATAATTGAGTTGTAAGTCCAACTGCAGAAGATAAATCTAGAATATCCGATTCTATTTCTGGTAAAAATCCATTTGCATATACTTGTGTAAATGTCCCTGCACCATTAGGAAGTCTGTTAAAAGCATATGATTTTCCGTTTCTATACGAAGCTCCTCCAAAAGAATACAATGATGTAATTTCAGTCAAAGGATATTTTGCATTATAATACAATTGTCCCGACGCTAATTCTGATTGACCAACGCTCATATTATAATCACTTCTTTCCTGTCCTCTATAATTAATCTCATTATTAGTTACATCAAAACCTAATGCAGTTTGCATTTGAGTAATGCTATTTGCTGATGAAATTGCCGTTTGCTGAGCTGGAGTAAAATAACCTACTTGTGGAGCATATTGTTGCAGCGAACTAATAATCTGAGCTGAATTTGGAGTAGTATTAATGTTACTAAATAATGAATTAATATTTACTCCATTCTGAGCGGCTCTATATTCAACAGCATTATATGCATTAAATATATTATTACTTCTAATACCAGCTCTACTTGTTGCCTGTCTTGTAACAGCACTACCTGTAACACTCAGGAAACTTCCTTCTTTACCCAAAGATGTTCCGTAGTTTAAATCTACTTGCAAAGATTGTCCGTCTGCTCCTCCCTTAAAGTTATTAGAACCTGAAGATATATTTGCACCATATTGTACATCTCCTGAAAGGAAATTAGCATTTTTCTTCAATACAATATTAATTACCCCTGCGATTGCGTCTGAGCCATACTGAGCTGCTGCTCCATCTCTTAAAACTTCAATTCTTTCGATTGCAAATGATGGTATCGCATTTAAATCTGTTCCTACTGAACCTCTTCCAGGTGCTCCATTAATATTAACTAATGCACTTGTATGTCTTCTTTTACCATTTATAAGTATTAAAACCTGATCTGGTCCTAGTCCTCTTAATTGTGCTGGATCGATATGATCGGTTCCATCTGCTGTTGAAGTCGGATTACTTGTAAATGATGGCGCAACATAATTTAATATTTGAGTTACACTGGTTTGTGGTGCTCCTTTTGTTATTTCAGAAATATTAAAAATATCGATTGGCACTGGCACATCAGTCTTTACTCTGTTTTTACTCCTAGAACCGATTATTGTCACTTCTGATAATTCATTATTTTGTAAAGTATCTTTCTCTTTTTTATTTTCTTGAGCATAAATGCCTGAAAATGTCAAAAGACCTAAAACTAATGCTACATTTTTTTTCATTGCTTTTTACTGATTTGTTACTACTTTGGTTTAAAATGACATGCTGTTATATTTTTCTTCTTTAAACAAAAAAACCCCTGCAATTTGCAGAGGTTCTATATATATTTTTGGAAAAAAACTACAATAGTATCTCTGCGGAATATTCCGGCATCTTACAAGACATCATATTGTTAACAGTAAATTTCATTTTTCTTTTTTGTTTTGTTGGGACAAATTTGCGAACTATTTTTTAGTCTACCAAACAAAAGTCGATTTATTTTCTAAACTCTATAGAATAAGTCGAATATGTTAAATTTCTCTTTATTAAATTAAAAAAACAAAAGTTTAATTTGCAATTCAAAATGGTTTTATACCTTTGCACCCGAATACAGAGGAAAAATTTGAACTGATTGCAACCTCTTCATAATGAAAACATTCATTATGGATGCTGAAAGATTTTCATTTCAGTATTAAAAAATGCTAAAGCAGGAATCCTCCTTTAGCATTTCCAGCAATTATTTTTTTCCTCGCTTAATTTTATAATTTTAATTTAATAAATATTATGGCTTATTTATTTACGTCAGAATCTGTTAGCGAAGGACATCCTGACAAAGTTGCGGATCAAATCTCGGATGCATTAATTGATAATTTTCTAGCATTTGATGCTGATTCTAAAGTAGCTTGTGAAACTTTGGTAACTACTGGACAAGTAATATTGGCCGGTGAAGTAAAATCAAATACTTATTTAGATGTACAACAAATCGCTCGTGATGTAATCAGAAAAATTGGTTACACTAAAAGTGAATATATGTTTGAGGCAAACTCTTGTGGTATTTTATCTGCAATTCACGAACAATCTGCTGATATTAACCAAGGTGTTGACAGAGCAAATCCTGAAGAACAAGGAGCAGGTGACCAAGGAATGATGTTTGGTTATGCAACAAATGAAACAGAAAATTATATGCCTTTGGCACTTGATTTATCTCATAAATTATTACAAGAATTAGCAATTTTAAGACGTGAAAATAAAGAAATCACTTATTTACGTCCTGATGCTAAATCTCAAGTAACGTTAGAATACAGTGATGACAATAAGCCAACACGTATCGATGCAATTGTAATATCTACTCAACATGATGATTTTGATGAAGAAGCTGTAATGCTTGCTAAAATCAAAAAGGATATTATCGAAATTCTTATCCCAAGAATTATTGCTAAAAACCCAACTCATGCACATTTATTCAACGATAAAATTCAATATCACATTAACCCAACTGGAAAATTCGTAATTGGAGGACCTCACGGAGATACTGGATTAACTGGAAGAAAAATCATTGTAGATACTTACGGTGGTAAAGGAGCTCACGGTGGTGGTGCTTTCTCTGGAAAAGATCCAAGTAAAGTAGATAGAAGTGCTGCTTATGCTACACGTCATATCGCTAAAAACTTAGTTGCTGCTGGTATCGCTGATGAAATCTTGGTACAAGTTTCTTACGCAATTGGAGTTGCAAAACCAATGGGTATTTTTATTGATACTTACGGAACTTCTAAAGTAAACTTAACTAACGGTGAAATCGCTAAAAAGGTAGAAGCTATTTTTGATATGCGTCCTTACTTTATTGAGCAACGTTTAAAATTAAGAAATCCTATTTATAGCGAAACTGCTGCTTACGGCCACATGGGACGTAAACCTGAAACTGTAACTAAAACTTTTTCTGCTCCAGGAGGAAACGAAAAAACGGTTACTGTTGAATTATTCACATGGGAAAAACTTGATTTTGTTGATCAAGTAAAAGCTGCATTTGGATTGTAATTATAGACTAACTTAGATTGTTAGATTTTTTTTGACAACTACTTTACTTTAAATATAAAAAGCCCAATTTCTAATTTTAGAGATTGGGCTTTATTTTAATAAAACATTTTTATCTTTCTAATTGCACATTCGCAATGTTTTAGGGCGATTTACATCATTTATTGAGTTGAAAACATAATAAAATATATTACTACTAAACTGTTGGGGTCGATTTGCAAAAAAACATTCAATATATCAATAAAGAATTGACAATCAAAAGATGATTCAATAAAAAACTGCAATGCCTTATCTAATTACTTTTAGCGTAATGTCATTTTTGTTTTTATTAAAATATGCATACGTGCATAAAAATAATTACACAAAGTGGCTACTACTAAAAAGAAAACTAATCTTTTAATTTTTACAAATCAATTATCTGATTATACGCAAGATAACTATAAAAAATGCGTTTTAAAATCTACTCAATAAACAAAGCAAATTGCAATTGAGTTTTTCGTAATTTGGTCTATTCAAAATTTCAATTACTAAACCCAAAACAATAATGTATAAAAACTTGATATTTCTAATTCTTATTAGCTCCTTTTCTGTTGCTTTTTCTCAGGATAAGAAAATCCAAATTTCTACTATAAACAATATAACCTTTGATGCAGATCAATTTTCAGGAATCGATTCTTTTGGTTTTTCTTACTTAACAAAAAACAATCGATTTATTAAAACCAACGGCAAAGATGCATACGAATATAAAAACATATCTTTAGGAAAAATCACCAAAGTCGATATAGAAAACCCTCTTAAAGTGGTTCTTTTTTACGAAGATTTCAATACCGTAATTTTACTTGACAATCAGTTTAACGAAACAAATAGAATTAATTTCTCAAAAAACACTGCTCCTATTCTAGCTTCTGGAATTGGGATTGCTTCACAAAACCAACTTTGGATTTACAATACACTAAATCAACAGATAGGTCTTTATAATTATTTAAAAGATGAATATAAAACTGTTTCGACACCTCTTTTAGGAAACATTAAATACTATCAATCGAATTTCAACGTTTTTTATTGGATAGATGAAAAGAACAATTGGTTTTCATGTGATATTTTTGGGAAAGTAGTTGCTTTGGGAAAAATACCCGATTTTGATGATTTAACTATTTTAAACAATCATCAATATATTTTCAAGAAGGCTAATTTGTTGTTTTTTAAAGATATCAGTAAGCAAGAAATAGGAAATCCATTTCAAATTGAAATTTCAGAAAAAACGTTTGGGAATTTCTACTACAAAGACCAAATTTTATCTATTTTTACATTTGGAGGAATTACAAATTATAAAATCATAATACCGTAATGCACATAGCAATAGCAGGAAACATAGGCGCAGGAAAAACAACTCTAACCAAATTACTGGCCAAACACTTCAAGTGGGAGCCTCATTTTGAGGATGTGGTTGATAATCCATACTTGGATGATTTTTACCATCAAATGGAGCGTTGGTCGTTTAATTTGCAAATTTATTTCTTAAACAGCAGATTTCGCCAAGTGCAGCAGATTCGCGAAAGTGGTAAAAAAATCATTCAAGATAGAACCATTTATGAAGATGCTTATATTTTTGCTCCAAACTTATATTCAATGGGTTTAATGACAAGTCGTGATTTTCAGAATTACACTTCTTTGTTTGAACTAATGGAAACATTGGTAAAACCACCCGATTTATTAATTTACCTAAGAAGCTCTATTCCAAATTTAGTAGGACAGATACACAAACGTGGGCGTGAATATGAAAACTCTATTTCTATTGATTATTTAAGCCGTCTAAACGAGCGTTATGAAGCTTGGGTACAAACATACACCAAAGGAAAACTTTTAATAATTGATGTTGACAATATAAACTTTGTAGACAACCCAGAAGATTTAGGCGATATCATTAATAGAATTGATGCTGAATTAAACGGATTGTTTTAAAACACAAAAAATGCCTCTAAATTACTTAGAGGCATTTTTTTATACAACATTGTCAAAATTTACACTCTGACAATGTCATTTGATTTAAGTCATTTACTTATTTTAAGGCATCAATTTGAGCATTAACTTCTGCTGCTGTCCCTTTAAATGTCTTAGTATCTACCTTACCATTTACGGTAGTTGTAACTGTTCCTACAACCAGACCATTTACATTCACAATTTCTACTCGAACTGCATCTGTTTTAGTGTATTTAGTTGTATCAAAACAATCTGTTCTTTTATGAAGGTATTTTCCGTTTGCATCATAATTAGCTAAACATTTTGCTGTCTCTTCTGGTGTACATCCTTTTTCTTTACACATTTGTGCACATTCATCTTTAGTCATAGTCGCCATTTTAGACCTATCACATTTTGAATGTCCGCTACCATGTATTTCAGTTTTAGCACAACAAGAACCTCCTGCAGCCATTCCTGAAGCTGAGTGTCCTTCGCCTAATATCGGAGCAATTACTAATCCTATCAAGCACGTTAGTTTTATCAAAATATTCATTGATGGTCCTGATGTATCTTTAAATGGATCTCCAACTGTATCTCCTGTAACAGCTGCTTTATGCGCATCAGAGCCTTTATAAGTCATTTCTCCATTAATAAGCACTCCAGCTTCAAAAGATTTTTTTGCATTATCCCAAGCGCCTCCTGCATTATTTTGAAAAACCGCCCAAAGAACTCCTGAAACAGTTACTCCAGCCATATAACCTCCCAACATTTCAGCGATTAATTGATTATTGCTTCCGTAAACTAATTTACCTAACAATACAATTGCAATAGGAAACCCTATCGTTAAGATTCCCGGAAGCATCATTTCGCGTAAAGCGGCTTTAGTCGAAATATCTACACATTTTGCATATTCTGGTTTTCCTGTTCCTTCCATAATACCAGGAATTTCTCTAAACTGGCGTCGTACTTCGTAGACCATATCCATCGCTGCTTTCCCTACTGAATTCATGGCTAAAGCTGAGAAAACTACTGGAATCATTCCTCCAACAAAAAGCATTGCTAAAACTGGTGCTTTGAAAATATTGATTCCGTCAATTCCGGTAAAAGTTACATACGCTGCAAACAATGCAAGTGAAGTTAATGCTGCCGAAGCAATTGCAAATCCTTTTCCTGTTGCTGCTGTAGTATTCCCTACTGAATCTAGAATATCTGTTCTTGTACGCACTTCTTTTGGTAATTCGCTCATTTCGGCAATTCCTCCTGCATTATCCGATATTGGTCCAAAAGCATCAATTGCTAATTGCATTGCTGTTGTTGCCATCATTGCTGATGCTGCTAATGCCACTCCATAAAACCCAGCTAATGCATAAGAAATCCAAATTGCTGCTGCGAATAATAATACTGTTGGAAATGTAGAAATCATTCCTGTTGCTAAACCAGCAATTACATTTGTTCCAGCTCCTGTAGATGATTTTTGCACAATTGCCAATACTGGTTTGGTACCTAATCCTGTATAATATTCAGTCACCGAAGAAATAGCCCCTCCTACAATTAATCCAACAATAGTAGCATAGAAAACACGCATTGAAGAAATATCTTTAGCACCTTCACCAAAGAAACTCATCTTCATCGTTTCTGGCAACATATATTGCACTAAAAAGAAACATGCAATTGCGGTTAAAACAATCGAAACCCAATTTCCTACATTCAAGGCTTTTTGTACTTGTGCTTCCTTTGCGTTATCATCAGAAATTTTTACTAATGTCGTTCCTATAATAGAGAATAGAATTCCGAAACCAGCGATTGCCATTGGTAACAAAATAGGTCCTATACCTCCAAAAGCATCCTGAATATTTCCACCCATATCTTTTATTACATAATTCCCAAGAACCATTGCTGCTAAAACTGTTGCTACATACGATCCAAATAAATCAGCTCCCATTCCTGCAACATCACCAACATTGTCACCAACATTATCAGCGATTGTTGCTGGATTACGAGGATCATCTTCTGGAATTCCAGCTTCAACTTTACCTACTAAATCGGCACCAACATCGGCAGCCTTAGTATAAATCCCTCCTCCAACTCTTGCAAATAATGCAATTGATTCAGCTCCTAATGAAAACCCTGCTAATGTTTCGAGAACCTTAGTCATATCTTCTGATGAAGTCCAAACTCCATTCATGAATACCTGAAAAAATACTATAAAAAAACCGGTTAACCCTAAAACAGCTAATCCGGCAACTCCTAATCCCATAACGGTTCCACCGCCGAAAGATACTTTTAATGCTTGTGGCAAACTAGTTCTTGCCGCTTGCGTAGTTCTAACGTTAGTTTTGGTTGCTATTTTCATCCCCATATTTCCTGCTAATGCAGAGAAAAATGCTCCGAAAACAAAAGCTACAACTATTAATATATGTGTAGTGGGAACTATAAATGAAATTCCCGCTAAAACAATACTTGCTCCAATTACAAAAAAGGTAAGCAATCGATACTCCGCTTTTAGGAAAGCTAATGCTCCTTCATAAATGTGGTCTGAAATGGCTTTCATTTTGCCATCTCCAGCATCTTGTTTTAACACCCAAGTCCTTTTTATTGCCATGAAAAGTAATCCTATAATTGCCATAACAATTGGCAAATAAATCATAAATGCATTCATAATATTTTAATGGTTTTGGTTAATAGTCAATAAACTAACAAAACGAATTTAAACAAAAAAGCAATACTCTTAACAGAGTATTGCTTTTTTTATAAAATATGAATGCAAAAATTATTTAATGCTAAATAACCCTTCTGGTTTGTTTTCGATATCATCAAAACGTTTAGTACATTCTGCAATAATAGCATATGCTTCGTTTACATCTCCCCATCCACCAACATCTACTTTTTTGTTTTCTAAATCTTTATAAACTTGGAAGAAATGCTCAATTTCTTTTACTAAGTGAGGATTCATATCTGATAAATCAGTTAATGAATTCCAGATTGGATCAGAAACTGGTACACAAATAATTTTCTCATCTGGTCCTTTGTCATCTGCCATATGGAAAACACCAATTGGTTTTACTTCCATAACACATCCTGGGAAAGTTGGCTCGTTTACCAAAACCAATACATCTAATGGATCACCATCAAGAGCTAAAGTTTCAGGAATGAAACCATAATCTGCCGGATACATCATTGAAGAGAACAACATTCTGTCAAAACGCATTCTTTTAATTTCAAAATCGTACTCGTATTTATTTCTGCTTCCTCTTGGTATTTCGATTAAAACATCGAAAGTTGTTAGTTTGTCTGCGGTCATTGTTCTTGTTTATTATTTTTCTTAATTTCGATTGCAAAAGTAGTCAAAAGTATCCCTTTTTACAATAAAAAAATACTGTTATATCTCCATTAAGTTTTAATAAACAAGCAATTAATAGGTAATTGTTCTTTTTCTTTTCTTTAAATAATAATGCCATAGCAAATATGTAGCGTAAGATCGATACGGACTCCATTGCGAGGTATGAATTTCCATCTCATCTTTGTCGTGAATATCAAGCAATTCCTTGATTGTATTCACGACTGCAATATCGCCAAGTGGAATTAAATCGGGTTCTTGAAGACAAAACATCAGGTAAATATCGATAGTCCAGTTTCCAATTCCTTTTAATTTTATCAGTTCCTCACGGACTTCTTTAGCCGATTTGGTTGCTAAGCTCTCAATATTGATTTCATTATTTAATATTGCTGAAGCCAGAGCTTTAATATAAGCTGTCTTTTGTCGACTTACACCCAAAGTACGAAAAGTTTCATCTGGTAAGATTACTAATGCTTCTGGCGTACAAACTGTATACCCTTTGATTTTTAAAAATGTAGCCTTGGCTGAATCTATAGATACTTGCTGTTCTAGAATAAGTAAAACCAATGTTTCGAAACCTTGTGGCCGTTTTGGTATTGGTGGCAACCCATATTCTTGAATAATTCTCTGAAAAATTGGATTCTTCTCTGAAAGATAATCGATTGCTTCTTGCATAACGTGATTTTAGCCCCGATAAAAGCGGCATCCTTTATGTTTTACCTTTAAAAACATAAAGATATAGCGGATAGCGGGAATAGCTTCTAAAATTAAATGAAAAAATCTCGCAAAGTCACAAAATCGTAAAGTTTTGTTTTTACACGAATTCTACAAATATAAACTGATGAGCACAGATTTTATAATTTTTACATTTAAAATAAATCGGCAGACTTTACATGAAAAAACATTTAAGCATAAAAAAAGCCACAAAGAATTAAACCTTTGTGACTTTGTAACTTTGATGCTTTACACCTTTATATATAATTAGAAATAGAATCCAAAAGATCCTTTTACTGCAAATTTATTAGCGTCGGGTGTATTTAGGTAACTTCCTCTCCATGAGAAATCGATACGGAATACTTTGAAGATATTCCCAATTCCTGCACTGTATTCCCAATACACTTTTTCGGGTGCATTGTATTCTAAGCCCGATGCATTAATAGCTCTGTTAGCATCTGTGATGGTTCCATAAACTGCTTTGGCTCCAATAATCTCTCTCCAATTAAGTTTACGCATAAATGGGATTCTTGCAAAAAGTCGCCCTCCAAAATTATGATCCCATTGCAGAGTTGTGTATTGATCGGTAACAAACTCATAGAAATTTAGGTTACTAAATGTATTCTCGATTGTAAAATAAGTCTGATTTCCTGGTATCACACTCATTAATCCTAACGGTATTGTTCCGAATGTTTTTCCTGTTTCTAGAATAAGATTTGTACGTCCTAGAGGTCCTATAATTATAGGTTGTTTATAATACAGCTGAACCTTTTCGTATTTAAAATCACTATCTAGCACTCCTTTAAATCCATGGCTATAATTAATAAAGAATCGACTAAACGGACTATCCACATTATTTCTTTCAACACCAAAACCTATTGTTTTACGATTTGGGGTATATTCTATCTGAATATTCGCTTCTGATTGTTTTACTCCATTTGCTATAACTCCTCCCGGATTTGTTGCTGAAGGCAAGTTGGTATAATAATCTAAACTAAATGTACTTGAAGCAGATTCTAATGTACGATATGACAATCCTACTTGAAATGTTAGATTCTTGATTGGCTCAATTTCGGCGGCAACATTAGTTAAATTAATATTGGTTAATTTCCCGTTACTTCCTGTTGTAAATAAAGCCGATGAGGCAAAGCTTCGTCCTAAAACATCATTAGTTGTTGTTAAACTAGCTCCAATTTGTTCTACATCTCTCCTATTTCCTCCCGAGATAATAAGACGATTTTTTTTATCGATCATCCATTTTCCTGAAAGCCCGTACTTAAATTTGTTATCATCAAATCCATATGCTGTATACGCTTGTAAACGCCAAGGATCATTTGGCCCAAAATAAGTTCTTCCTCCTACTCGTATACGAACTCCTTCGACTTCATTATAGCCGAATGTTGAGAATATAGGTCCGTAATCAAATTTCGGAAACTCTATATAGCCACTACCAAGTATCGAAACCAAACTATAAAGTTGTTTAAATCTCTTGACTGTTTGCAAGGTATCAAGCATTTTATAAACTCCTTGCTCGTCTTTGGTTAGTTTTTCGAATCGGTTTTCTTCCCAATATTCATCGGGTCTATTATACACTTCGTTGTCTATATAATTTACTTCTTCTTTATAGAAAGTAGTTGGTTTTGGTATATTAAACTTATGATCTCTATAAGATGAAGTTCTCTTTCCATAAACCCCTTTAGAACTTTCTTTTTTGTTTAACGCAAAGTCCGACATCATATAATCTCTTGTAAGAAGAAAAATAGAATCACTTACAACATCAAATTCTTGCTCGATATAAATATCTTTTACCCAGTTAATATTAGCACTTTTTGTAACTGCCATATTAATTTTCTTGATAGCAAACGTGGTATCATTTACCCAAAAATCTCCCTTAAAAGTCAATTCATTTTTACGTCTTGGATAAAAGACAATATTATAACACCATTTGTTATCTATAAATGTACTATCTTTTAAAACATAGTTATACACATCAATTCCTGTTCTAGATAACGGACTTGTAAAACTTTTATCAAAAAAGGTTAGGTGATTATCATAAATATTATAATCAGAATACAGGTCTTTTACAAAAGCTAATATCTGCTGATTATTATTAAATCCAGAGGTTTTACTTCCTTTAATTATCTCTTTTACTTTCTTTATATTATTATCTCCGTATACATCATACAAAGATTCGTTTATAAAAATAGGTAAATACGTTTTTCCTGTAACTTTAGAAGTATCTACTTGTTTAAAAATGAACTCCATTCCTTTAAAAATTTTGTTCTTCATGAAGGCACTATCGATGGTATTCATGTCGAATTCCACTTTTTCGTACTTCTCCATTTGGTATTGTTTAAACTGATACAATCCATTTTTACGTTTTCTTTCCCATATTTTTCTAAGGATATCTAACGCTGGATTATTTTTTTTAGAAGTCTTACCAGTATAAATCACTACCTCATTTAAACTTTCGGCTTCGTTTAAGACAACTTTAAAATTGTAATTAACTGCTTTTTCTAGTGTGATTTCTTTTTCCGAAAAGCCAGCCGAAGCGACAATAATAGTTGTATAAGTATTTGGCGATTCTAAATAAAAACGTCCATCCTCGTTAGAAACGATTCCAATATTGGTTCCTTTAAAAACTACATTAGCAAAAGGAATCGGCTGATTGGATTTATCTAAGACGATTCCACTCACTTTTGTTTGTGCAAAAATGCTATTTACAAATGCAAATAAGAAAAACAGACTGAGTACAATAATTCTTTTCATAATCCCCCCAAAAAAAAACTTCATCAATTAAGAAAATGATGAAGTTTTATTAGTATTGATAATTTTCTTATTTTTTATACATTACCTTCTTTACTGCTTTTACTACATCACCAGCATTTGGCAACCAGTCTTTAAGCAATACCGGAGAGTAAGGCGCAGGTGTATCTGCTGTTGTAATACGTTGTATTGGCGCATCAAGAAAATCAAAAGCTTGTTCTTGTACGATATAAGTAATCTCAGAAGATATACTTGCAAATGGCCAAGCTTCTTCTAGAATTACTAAACGATTTGTTTTCTTAACTGAAGCTAAGATCGCATCTTTATCCATTGGACGAACTGTTCTTAAATCGATAATTTCACAAGAAATACCTTCTTTAGCTAATTCATCTGCTGCTATAAATGCTTCTTTAATAATTTTTCCAAAAGATACGATAGTAACATCTGTTCCTTCACGTTTAACATCTGCAACTCCTAGAGGAATTGTATATTCTCCGTCTGGTACCTCACCTTTATCACCATACATTTGCTCAGACTCCATAAAGATTACAGGGTCATTATCACGAATTGCAGCTTTTAAAAGTCCTTTTGCATCATAAGGCGTAGATGGAACTACAACTTTAAGCCCTGGTGTATTTGCAAACCAGTTTTCTAAAGCTTGAGAGTGAGTTGCTCCTAATTGTCCTGCAGAAGCAGTTGGTCCACGAAAAACGATAGGCACATTAAATTGCCCTCCTGTCATCTGACGCATTTTAGCAGCGTTATTTATAATTTGATCAATACCAACTAAACAAAAGTTAAAAGTCATATACTCTACAATTGGACGACAACCATTCATTGCAGATCCAACTGCAATTCCTGTAAAACCAAGTTCAGCAATTGGAGTATCAATTACTCTTTTTGCACCAAACTCAGCAAGCATACCTTTTGATGCTTTATATGCACCATTATATTCTGCAACTTCTTCGCCCATTAAATATATGGATTCATCGTGACGCATTTCTTCGCTCATAGCTTCACAAATGGCCTCTCTAAATTGTATTGTTCTCATATTTTTTATTGTTGTTGTAATTTTCTGAAAAGCAAAAATAATTATTTTAAATTACTTAAGAGCATAAATTTAGTTTAAAAAACAAGAAGTGTCGTATCTAACGGTGTTTTACTAACGTATCCACTTTTTCCTTTCGAAATTTACAAGTTACGAAATCGATATAATAAACCTAAAAATAGCCATACAGCTCTTATTTAAATTTTATTTTGTTAGAAAAGGAAGTTTATAGAAATAAAACTCCATAAAAAAGAACGTGATAATTCCTGTTTTTATCAATTCTTACATCGCACCCGAAGCCCTAAATCTTACCTAAAAACCACTTTTCCAGCTATAAAAAGCAACATTCTTCAAAATCTACCCCCTATTTTACGAAATCGTAATAGTTTTCAAAATTATTATGCATGCATAGTAAATTATTCAGATTATATTTCTAAATTTGTGGAAACGTATTTAGAAATATTAAAATATATACTTATGAAAATATTAGTTTGCATCAGTCATGTACCTGATACTACTTCAAAAATTAACTTTACCAATGGTGATTCAGAATTTGATACTAATGGCGTACAATATGTAATTAATCCTAACGACGAATTTGGCTTAACACGTGCCATTTGGTTTCAGGAACAACAAGGAGCTACTGTTACTGTAGTAAATGTTGGAGGTCCTGATACTGAGCCAACTTTACGTAAGGCTTTAGCAATCGGTGCAAACGAAGCAATTCGTGTAAATGCGAATCCTACTGATGGTTTTTTTGTTGCAAAACAATTAGCAGAAGTTATTAAAAACGGTGGCTATGATTTAGTAATTGCTGGAAAAGAATCATTAGATTATAATGGTGGAATGGTTCCTGGAATGATTTCTGGAATTTTAGGCTATAACTTTTTAAATTCATGTACAAACATAACTGTTGATGGTACTAATGTAAAAGCTGTTCGCGAAATTGACGGTGGAAAAGAAACTGTAAGTACTACTTTACCATTAATTATTGGCGGTCAAAAAGGATTAGTTGAGGAAAAAGATTTACGTATTCCAAATATGAGAGGAATCATGACTGCAAGAACAAAGGCTTTGGCAATTGTAGAACCGGTTGATGCTCCTGTAAATACTAAAGCTGTAAAATTTGAAAAACCAGCTCCAAAATCTGCAGTGAAATTAGTTTCTCCAGACAATTTAGATGAGTTAATCAATTTATTACACAACGAAGCGAAAGTAATCTAGTAATCAGTTTTCAGTCGCAGATTTCAGTTTTCAGTTATAACCTGAAACTTGAAACCTAAAACTAATAATCTCAAAACAAAGAAATCATGTCAATATTAATATATGCAGAATCTGCAGAAGGAAAATTTAAAAAAGTAGCTTTTGAATTGGCATCATATGCTAAAAAAATTGCCGAATCATTAGGAACAACTGTTACAGCATTAACAATAAACACAAGCGACGTAAGCGAATTATCAAAATACGGAGTTGACAAAGTTCTTAAAGTAACTAACGATAAATTAGCAGGTTTTACTGCTAAAGCTTATGCTGACGTTATTAAACAAGCAGCACAAAAAGAAGGTACAAAAGTAGTTTTGTTATCTTCTAGTACAGACAGTATTTATCTTTCATCATTAGTCGCTGTTGCTCTTGAAGCTGGATTTGCATCAAATGTTGTAGGTTTACCAGTAAGCACTTCTCCTTTTCAGGTAAAAAGAAATGCTTTTTCTAACAAAGCTTTCAATATTACTGAAATCGCTACTGACGTAAAAGTTCTGGCTCTTGCTAAAAACTCTTATGGAATATACGAAAGCGCTGGTACTGCAACTGCTGAGGATTTTAACCCAACAATTGGAGACAATGACTTTGGAGTAAAAGTAGAATCTGTAGAAAAAGTTACCGGAAAAGTATCTATCGCTGATGCTGACACTGTAGTTTCTGGAGGTCGTGGATTAAAAGGTCCTGAAAACTGGGGATTAGTAGAGGATTTAGCTGCAGTACTTGGCGCTGCAACTGCATGTTCTAAACCAGTTTCAGATCTAGGATGGAGACCTCACAGTGAACACGTAGGACAAACAGGAAAACCAGTTGCTACAAACTTATACATTGCAATAGGAATTTCGGGTGCTATACAACACATTGCAGGTATTAACTCATCTAAAGTAAAATTAGTAATCAATAATGACCCTGAGGCTCCTTTCTTTAAAGTAGCAGATTATGGTGTTGTAGGTGATGCTTTTGAAATTGTTCCTAAGTTAATTGAAAAATTAAAAGCTTTTAAGGCACAACATTCATAAAGATTTAAAAATTCTATACTAAAATAATGCTACCTAAAAATAAGATAATCGTATCTTTGCTTTAGGTAGCTTTTTTGTTCCATATTTTTTGATTAAAATTGCACTTTTATTTTTTACACAAAATTCTAATTAAAACGAGGTAGTAATACCTTATACGTCTGCAACTTATGAGCTTAGTTAAATTATCGATAAAAGGAATTTCATACAGTCAAACTCAAAATGGCGCTTATGCTTTGATTTTGAATGAAGTTGATGGCGAACGAAAGTTACCAATTGTAATTGGGGCTTTTGAAGCACAATCAATTGCTATTGCTTTGGAAAAAGAGATAAAACCACCTCGCCCATTAACACATGATTTATTCAAAAACTTTGCAGAACGATTCGATATTGTTGTTAAGCAAGTTATTATCCATAAATTAGTTGATGGAGTATTCTACTCTAGCCTGATTTGCGAAAGAGATAAAATTGAAGAAATAATCGATGCAAGAACTTCTGATGCCATAGCATTGGCATTACGTTTCAATGCTCCGATATTTACTTATAAAAACATTTTGGACAAGGCAGGGATTTATTTAAAGTCTAATTCAATGGAAAGCGACAAGGACTCTCAAGAAATTGATGACGTGCTTTCTAATCCAGAAACATTTGGTCGCGAAGAAGAAAGCAATCAATCTGGCGAAACCTATTCTAAACATACAACTCAGGAGCTTAACGAATTACTAGAACAAGCTGTGCTTCAAGAAGATTACGAAAAAGCAGCTAAAATTCGTGATGAAATTTCAAAAAGAGAAGCGTAAAGCATAATCAAAAATGAAACAATACTTAGACTTAGTACAACATGTTCTTGAGAATGGTTGTCAAAAGGGAGATAGAACTGGAACTGGAACAAAAAGTGTTTTTGGATACCAAATGCGTTTTGATTTAAGTGAGGGATTCCCAATGGTTACTACTAAAAAATTACATTTAAAATCCATTATATACGAATTACTTTGGTTTTTAAAGGGGGATACAAATATTAAATACCTTCAAGAAAACGGAGTTAAAATTTGGGATGCCTGGGCAGACAGCAATGGTGATTTAGGTCCTGTTTATGGACACCAATGGCGCAATTGGAACAGTGAAGAAATAGACCAAATTTCGGAGCTCATTACAGAACTTAAAACAAACCCAAATAGTCGTCGAATGTTGGTTTCTGCTTGGAATCCATCAGTATTACCGGATACAAAAAAATCATTTGAAGAAAATGTAGCCAATAACAAAGCTGCATTACCTCCTTGTCATGCTTTTTTCCAATTTTATGTATCTAGTCCTGATCTTGAAAAAGGTGAAACTAAAGGAAAATTATCTTGTCAATTATACCAACGAAGTGCAGATATATTCTTAGGCGTTCCATTTAATATTGCATCATATGCTCTATTAACTATGATGATTGCACAAGTTTGTGACCTCGAAGCAGGAGAATTTATTCACACTTTTGGAGACGCACATATTTATAACAATCATTTTGAACAACTAGAATTACAATTAAAACGCGAGCCAAAACCATTACCTAAAATGGTTTTAAATCCCGATATAAAAAACATATTCGACTTTGATTACAACGACTTTACCCTTTTAGATTACGAGCCACATGCAGGAATCAAAGGAAGTGTTTCCGTATAAAAACATAAAGATCCGCTTATCGAAAGCGGATTTTTTTTGCTCTAAAAATAAACATAAAGCACAAAACCTTTTTCTGCACAAATATTCAACACTCAAAATAGTCCTATTTCAAAATAAATTTTATCTTTATAATCTAATATTTATCTCATGGAAAAGGAATTACACGAGCAGTATGAATACGCAAGAAGAAGAATAAGACAAAAAAAAACGCTATATTTTCATTTCGTCTTATTCCTTTTAGGAAGTTTATTTTTGTTTGTCGCTGATCGATTTTTAAATATCTCATACGGACAAAACTGGTACATCTGGATAATTACAGTCTGGTTTTTTATTTTTATTTTACATTTTATAAAAGTATATATCACTGACCGTTTTATGAATAAAAATTGGGAAAGAGAACAAATAGACCGACTTGTTGCCTTACAGCAAAAAAGAATAGCACAGCTAGACTCAAGCTTAAATGACAATGCCGAAAATAAATCTTAGTTAAAAATAAAATGATTATAATGATTGCGGCTGTTGCCGAAAACAATGCGCTTGGAAAAAACAATGAAATGATTTGGCACTTATCAAATGATTTCAAAAGATTTAAAGCCCTTACCACTGGACATCATATTATAATGGGGCGAAAAACATTTGAAAGTTTCCCTAAACCGCTACCAAACAGAACTCATATTATAATAACGCGTCAAGATAATTATCAACCCGAAGGATGTATAGTTGTAAAAAGCATAGAAGAAGCAATTACAAAATGCCCTAAAGATGATGATTCATTTATAATTGGAGGTGGCGAAATATATAATTTAGGAATGCCTTTTGCTGATGTTTTAGAAATTACAAGAGTTCATCATAGTTTTGACGCTGATGCTTTTTTTCCTGAGATCAATAAAAACGAATGGCAACTAATAGAAGTAGAACCAAACAAAAGAGATGAAAAACATCTTTACGACTACACTTACGAAACATACGTCAGATTATAACAAAAAAAAGACCCGCATTAATGCGGGTCTTTTTTTTTGGCAAACAATGATTAGAGAAATGACCTACTCTAGAAAGAGTATTTGATAACATAAAATAAAAATTACAAATATTAAAAATACACCAGAAAAGAATATTATAATATTTGAGATTTTTTGAGAGTACATCTCAAAAAAGCCTTTAATACCAAATACCACGAAGGTACTAAAGACAAAGAAAATTAAAATTTCCAAAAACAAATTTAATCCTAAGAACGTATTTTGCGCTTTAAAAATAATACTGCTCTCAAAAACAGTACTTTCAAAACAACTTACTAGAACAAACGAGATGATAAGCGCAAGTAGCACCCATTTGATTTGGGTCATTAATTCTCTATTAATCATTGAAAAAATATAATCATTTTTACAAAGTAAATTTCTACAATAAATAACTTCCTCACAATACCCACTTTTAGTGATTTTTACAAATCATTAAAAGTGGGTATAACAACCAATAAAAACCAAAAAATAATTTCATCTCGTAATTAAAGAAACGGAATAACAGTTAATACATATTGTATTATATTTGTACAAATTAAAAAAATGTCAGAAAAAATAACACCTTATAAAAATTCGGCCTTAGGGAAGAAAGAACAAGTTGAACAAATGTTCGATACAATATCTGGAAATTATGATAACTTAAATCGTGTAATTTCATTTGGTATTGATATTAAATGGCGAAAAAAAGTATTAAAAATAGTTTCAGACAGGAAACCAAAGATAATTCTAGATATCGCAACAGGAACTGGTGATCTAGCTATTTTGATGGCACAAACAAATGCTGAAAAAATCATTGGTTTGGATATCTCTTCTGGAATGCTTGAAGTAGGAAAGAAAAAAATCGCTGCAAAAAACCTAAGCCAAACTATTGAAATGGTCGTAGGAGATTCAGAAAACTTACCTTTTGAAGACAATCATTTTGATGCAATCACGGTAGCATTTGGTGTTAGAAACTTCGAAAATCTTGAAAAAGGTTTATCTGAAATTTTAAGAGTCTTAAAACCAAATGGAGTTTTTGTAATTCTTGAAACTTCGGTTCCAGACAAAACTCCTTATAAACAAGGTTATGGATTCTACACTAAAAACATCCTTCCATTAATAGGAAAAATATTTTCTAAAGATGATGCCGCTTATGGTTATTTATCTGAATCTGCCGCAAATTTCCCTTATGGAGAAAACCTAAACAATATTTTACGAAAAATCGGGTTTATAGATGTGAAAGCCTTGCCACAAACATTTGGTGTAGCAACTATTTATTCAGCTTCTAAAAAATAGTATGAAAAAAACTGTAATCTTAATTTTATTTATCTTCACTACAAAGGGATATACTCAATTTACTAAAAGCATGTTTAGTAAAGATCCTATTATCAATTTAGAAACTTGGCAAAAACAACGTCTTTATTTTGGATATTACCTTGGTTTCAATAGCTATAACTTTAAGATAGACTACAAAACCGTTGGACCCGATATCCAGATAAAAAAAACAACTGGATTTAACGTTGGTGTTGTAGCCGATTTAAGATTACAGGAATATATTAACCTTCGTTTTGAACCAGGGTTATATTATACTAAAAGAGATCTATATTATCCTAATCCTGAACTTGCTTCGAAGACTGATTATTTAAGAGAGGTAAATAGTACTTATATCAATTTTCCTCTACTCTTAAAATTCTCTGCGTTAAGAACAGGAAATGTACGACCTTATTTAGTTGGAGGAATGTCTACGACGTTAAATCTATCTAGTAATGCAAAATCTATTGATGACAATTTAGAGCAACGCTTTAGAGTAAAAGCTTGGACAATGAATTATGAATTAGGTTTTGGAGTTGATTTTTTCTCAGAATATTTTATTTTCTCTCCTTCAATTAGAGGGTCATTTGGTCTTAGCGACGAATTAATTCGTGACAAAGATCCAAACAGCCCTTGGACAGGTAACATAGAATCGATGAAATCAAGAGCTATTTTAATTAACTTTACTTTTCATTAATAACAGAATTAACTATTACGTTTAAATTCACTAAGTATAATTGCGGTTGCAGTAGCCACATTTAAGCTTTCGGTTTTTTGAAGATCTCCAAATCTAGGAATAGTAAGTCTGTTTTGGATGTTTTTTTCAATTTCATCCGATATACCATTACCTTCATTACCCATTATAATAATACCTTCTTGTGGTAAATCAGTTTTATAGATATTAGAACCATCCATAAAAGTACCAAAAACAGGAAGTGACGTTTGATCAAGAAAAGTCTTTAAATCAATATAATTCACATTAACCCTAGCAATTGAACCCATAGTAGCCTGAACCACTTTTGGATTATAGATATCTACTGATTCTTTAGAACAAAGCAATTGCTTGATTCCGAACCAATCGCAAAGTCGTAAAATAGTTCCTAAATTCCCAGGGTCACGAATATCATCAAGAGCAAGGATTAAACCAGATTCTATTATTTTTTTATCAGCAGGAATTTTAAAAACTGCCAAACAAGAATTCGGAGTTGACAAAGCACTAATTTTTTTTAGTTCTTGTGCGTTAATTAACGTTTTCTTAGAGACTAAAACGGTCTCAAAATCGTTTTGAGTAGTATACAGGTGCTCTAATTCAAAATTGGATTGTAACAATTCTTGAATTACTTTTACTCCTTCGGCAAAAAACAAACCATTAGCAAAACGTTGTTTTTTTTGAAGTAAACCTGATATAAGCTTTATTTGGTTTTTACTAACCATAAAATAATGTACTTTTGAATTAAATATTTTAGAACACTTGAGAAAGATTTCCACAAAAATAGTAGCATTTATTCTAATAGCAATATTTATTTCAGCTTGTAATTCTGTAAAAAGAGTTCCTAATGGTAAAAAACTCCTTACTAAGAACGAAATTATAGTAAATGACAAACCTATTAAGGATGAAAATATATTTAACCAATTATATCAAAAACCCAATAGCACACTTATTGGTGGATACAAGTTGCGCTTAAACTTATACAATTTAGCCAATCCAAATCCAGATTCTACTTTTCAGGCGAAATATAAAAGCAATCCTAAAAGATATGAAAGATTATCTAAACTATTATCTGCAAAACAAGTCGATCGCCTTGGACAGTCTTTTTTATACAAAGGCATAAATGACTTTTTTAAAACTACTGGAGAACCTCCAGTAATTATTGATACCAGTAAGGTAAAAAAATCTTCTATGCGTTTAAAATATCATTATTTCCATAATGGCTATTTTAATACCAAAACTGCTTTTACAATTGACAGCGTAGGCACTAAGAAAGCCAAAATACGATATACTGTAACAACAGGACAACCATTTCTTTTAGACACTATTACTACCAGTATATCATCTCCTGATGTGGATTCGTTATACAACAAAAGCATTGAGAATACGGTATTAAAATCAGGAAACCAATATAAGACAAGTGATTTAGATGATGAAAAAAACCGTATAACAACTTATTTTAGAAATCATGGAGTGTATTATTTCCAGTCTAACAATGTAACTTATAACATTGATACTATAAACAAAAAGAACAAGGCAAATATAGATCTAATCATAAAAGATTACACTTATCAGGATAAAGATTCTAGCAGAACTGTGCCTTTTAAAGTCTATAAAATTAGCGACGTTAACATTTATACTGATTATTCGGCTGCAAATGCTAAATCAGAAATTACAGACAGCACCACTTACAAAAACTTTAATTTATACAGTTATAAAAAACTAAAGTACAAGCCCTATGCAATAACTGATGCAATTTTTATTAGTAAAGGAACTGTTTTTGCTGATTTTAAGACAACGCTTACAACTCGATATTTAAATAATTTAAAGATTTTTAATTATCCATCTATCCATTACGAAGTAGATAAAAGAGACTCTACAGCGCAATCTCTAATTGCCAAGATATACCTGACTCCTAGAAAAAAATACAGTTTCGGAACCACCTTAGATGTTACCCATTCTAACATTCAGGATTTCGGAATTGGTTTTAGTCTTTCACAAACAATTCGTAATGTATTTAATGGTGCCGAAACACTAGAAATTGCAGGACGTGTTAATGTTGGTTCTTCACAAGATTTAGCAAATCCAAACGGGACTTTCTTTAACGCATCAGAATATGGTGTCGACATTAAGCTAAACGTACCTAGAATATTAATGCCTTTTGGAACCGAGAAAATCATTCCAAAAAGCATGATTCCTTCAACAGTAATGACTGCTGGTTTTGCAAAACAAAGAAACATAGGTCTGGATAAAGAAAATTTCACAGGTGCATTTACCTATAATTGGACACCAAAAAGAAATAATACAGCACGTATTGACCTTTTAAATGTACAATATGTACGGAATTTGAATCCACAAAATTATTACAGTGTGTATCGTTCCTCTTATAACGCATTAAATGATCTAGCAGCAAAGTACAATACAAATCCTGATTATATTGACGAAGAAACTCAAGATTTAATAATCGAAAAAGGAACAAACGGATTTACAAACGATATATTAAATAAAAATATAATAATTCCCGAAAGCGATTTCCAAACAGTAGAAAGCATTGAAGAAAGAAGGAGACGACTTACAGAAAATGATTTTATTTTGGCATCAAGTTATACTTTTACCAAAACAACTAAGAAAGATTTACTAGACAATACTTTTTATCTTTTTAAAGCAAAAATTGAAACAGCAGGATCTTTACTATCAGTAATCTCCAAAGCTGCTAATTTGCAAAAAAATACAAATGGCAACTATCAAATTTTTAATTTAGAATATTCTGAATACTTAAAAACTGAGTTTGAATACATTAAACATTGGGATTTAACAAAGGAAAAAGTAGTTGCTGTACGAACATTTTTTGGTATTGCTGTTCCTTTTGGTAATTCTGATTACATTCCTTTTTCTAGAAGTTACTATTCTGGAGGATCGAATGATAATAGAGCTTGGCAACCGTATTCATTAGGGCCGGGAAGTACTGGAGCCGTTAATGATTTTAACGAAGCTAATATGAAAATTGCAATTAGTGGTGAATTTAGATATAAGGTTTTAGGCAAATTGAAAGGAGCTATTTTTGCAGATGCAGGAAATATCTGGAATGTATTAGATAATGTAACAGATGAAAAAGCAACTTTTAAGAATTTTGGTGATCTTAAAGACATTGCACTAGGAACAGGAATAGGGTTTCGCTATGATTTAAGTTTCTTCGTAATCCGTTTTGACTTAGGATTTAAAACCTATAATCCTGCTTACGAAACAGGCAAACGTTGGTTCAGAGATTACAACTTCGGACACTCGGTTTTAAATTTTGGAATAAATTATCCTTTCTAATGCTAATTAATTCTTATTTTTGCAAACTAAAAACTAAAAAACAACTAAAAAAGAATTACAATGGCACACAATATTAAACCAGGAGTAGCTACAGGAGATCAAGTTCAAGAGATTTTTAATTATGCAAAAGAAAAAGGATTTGCACTTCCTGCAGTAAACGTTACTGGATCAAGTACAATCAATGGAGTTCTTGAAACTGCAGCAAAACTGAATGCGCCAGTTATTATTCAATTTTCTAATGGTGGAGCTCAATTTAATGCTGGAAAAGGATTATCTAATGCTAACGAAAAAGCGGCAATCGCTGGTGGAATTGCTGGAGCAAAACACATTCATACTTTAGCAGAAGCTTACGGTGCAACAGTAATTTTACATACTGATCACTGTGCAAAAAAATTATTACCTTGGATTGATGGTTTGTTAGATGCATCTGAAAAACATTTTGCAGAAACAGGAAAACCATTATACAGTTCTCATATGATTGATTTATCTGAGGAGCCAATCGAAGAAAACATCGAAATCTGTAAAGGTTACTTAGCTAGAATGAGCAAAATGGGGATGACACTTGAAATCGAACTTGGAATTACAGGTGGTGAAGAAGATGGTGTTGACAACTCTGATGTAGATAGCTCAAAATTATACACTCAACCAGAGGAAGTAGCTTATGCTTACGAAGAATTATCTAAAATAAGCCCTAAATTTACAATTGCAGCTGCATTTGGTAACGTTCACGGGGTTTACAAACCAGGAAACGTAAAATTAACTCCAAAAATCTTAAAAAACTCTCAAGATTTCGTTCAAGACAAATTTAAAACTGGTCATAACCCAGTAGATTTCGTTTTCCACGGAGGTTCAGGTTCTACACTTGAAGAAATTAGAGAAGCAATTGGATACGGAGTTATAAAAATGAATATCGATACTGATTTACAATTCGCATACACTGAAGGAATCCGTGACTATATGGTTAAAAACATTGACTATTTAAAAACGCAAATTGGTAACCCAGAAGGTGCTGATGTTCCTAATAAAAAATACTACGATCCAAGAAGATGGGTACGTGAAAGTGAAGTAACATTCAACGCAAGACTTGAACAAGCTTTTGCTGACTTGAATAACGTAAATACACTATAATTAAAAAGTTTAAAGTTTTAGGTTTGAAGTTTCACAACTTTAAACTTTAAACCTAAAACAACAAAAACAAAAAATATGGCTTGGTTTAAAAGACACGAAAAAGGGATTACAACACCTACCGAAGACAAAATGGATGTCCCAAAAGGACTTTGGTACAAATCTCCAACAGGAAAAATTATTGATGCTGATGAGTTGGCTCGTAACTTATTTGTAAGCCCAGAAGATGATTTCCATGTTAGAATTGGAAGCGCAATCTATTTTGAAATTTTATTTGACAACAATGAATTTGTTGAGCTAGATAAAAACCTTACTTCTAAAGATCCTTTGCATTTTGTTGATACAAAAAGATATGCAGACCGATTAAAAGATGTTATGGAAAAAACCCAACTTAAAGACGCTGTGCGTACTGGAGTTGGAAAATCAAAAGGAAAAGACGTAGTTATCTGCTGTATGGACTTTGCCTTTATTGGTGGTTCTATGGGAGCTGTTGTAGGTGAAAAAATCGCAAGAGGAATTAACCATGCAATCAAAAACAGAATGCCTTTTGTTATGATTTCAAAATCTGGTGGGGCTCGTATGATGGAAGCAGCTTACTCTTTGATGCAGTTAGCTAAAACATCTGTAAAACTAGCTCAACTTGCTGAAGCTGGATTACCTTACATCTCTTTATGTACTGACCCAACAACAGGAGGAACAACTGCATCTTATGCCATGCTAGGAGATATCAACATTTCTGAACCAGGTGCTTTAATAGGATTTGCTGGACCAAGAGTTGTAAGAGATACTACAGGAAAAGATTTACCTGAAGGTTTCCAAACTGCTGAATTCCTTTTGGAACATGGCTTTTTAGACTTTATAACGCCTAGAAAAGAATTAAAAGACAAGATAAACTTGTATATCGATTTGATTCAAAACAATACAATTAGATAGTTTTTTTTAAACTTCTAAAAAATTAAAAATCCCAAGGAATTTTCTTGGGATTTTTTTTATATAAAATTCTTAAAGAATAGTGAAGTATAAATTAAAATTATTTAACCAAAGCCTCTTCTTGATTTATTTTTATACCTCCAATATCTCTATCTAAAACTGGAGACTATTCAACCAAAAAACCTCTCAACGGAATTTTAGAAAAGTAAAACCTCTTTTCGAAACTTCAGAATAAGACAAAGAATCTAAAAAAAACTTAAAACCTTATCAACGCAGTAGCGATAGCTACCGAAACTTAGAATCTCTGCCTATTTGAGTCCTCAAAAAACTACATTCCAGTTCTAATTGCTTCAACAGGATCTAATTTAGAAGCTGAGATTGCGGGAAGAATTCCTGCTATTAATCCAATTAATGCAGCAAGCCCTGTTCCGAGAAGAATATTTCCCATTCCGAGTACAAACTCAAAATCGAGTGCTTTGGTAAGAATTACAGAAATTATCCAAACCAGAATTAACCCAATTGCCCCACCAATTACCGAAAGTATTATTGCTTCGAATAAAAACTGAAACAGGATAAATTTATTTTTAGCACCTAAAGATTTTTGAATTCCAATAAGGTTCGTTCGCTCTTTTACAGAAACAAACATAATATTCGCAATTCCAAAACCACCCACAAGAAGAGAGAATCCACTTATTATCCAGCCCATCATATTCATCTGCCCTATAATACCATCTATAAAATCAGTAAACCCCGAGAATACATTCACAAAGAAATTATCAATTTGCCCTGCTTTTAATCCTCGAAAGGCTCTTAATTTCTGAGACACTTCAGCCTTATACGCATCCATATCAACTCCTTTTTCGGGCTTTAAAACAATTACAGGAGTCATTCCGTCATTATTATCGCCATACATTCTACGCAAAAAATTTGCTGGAAAATATACTGATGTATCATTACTATCTCCAAACAATCCTGCTCCTTGCTTTTTTACCACACCAATAACAGTAAAACGCTGTCCGTACAAACGAATGTTTTTTCCTATGGGCTCAGAATCTCCAAACAGACCTTCGGCAATATCGTGCCCTAAAACAATAACTGGCGCTCCAGAATTAGATTCTGATTCATTATAGAAACGACCTTTTTCAAAATCCAAACCTTCAATATCTATGAACTCATAAGAAACTGGAACTACATTTACATCACTTACCGTTTTTGAATCATATTTTAAGCTCTCTCTTTTAACAAAAAGTTGATAACCTACTTGATTAGTATTTGTAAGTGAATTTTTAAGATAGGTATATTCGTCATATTTTACATTTGGAAATTGTTCTCTTTTCCATTGCGGAATATCTGATGGACCAAAAGAAAATTTCATTAAATAAATAGTGTTCTTATCTAAGCTACTTAAATCTTTAGTGATTTTTCTATTCAATGAATCTACTGCTGCAAGTACGGCAATAATCGAAAAAATACCAATGGTAACCCCCAACAACGACAACAAAGTTCTCAGTTTGTTACTTCGTAAAGCATTCATCGCAAAACCGAAACTTTCTTTTAACAATCGAAAATAAAGCAGCATAGATTTTAAATTTACATTAAAGTAAAATTCAATAAATTTTAGTCAAAAACCTAATAAAAATTCACTTACTCATAGGTAGTTATTTTTAAGATAATGTTACATAAAATGTTGATTTTTATAATCAAAAAAAAACTATTTTTGCACTTTGATAATTATAACTACACAATGAGCACAACAAAAACTATTCAATCTGCATTAATTTCAGTCTTTTCGAAAGAAGGCCTTGAACCTATTGTAAGAAAACTACATGAACAAAAAGTAACTCTTTACTCAACTGGAGGAACAGAAGATTTTATTAAAAACCTAGGAATTCCTGTAGTTCCTGTTGAAGATATCACTTCATTTCCTGAAATTCTTGGCGGAAGAGTAAAAACGTTACACCCGAAAATTTTTGGTGGAATTTTAAACCGTCAAGACAACGAAAGTGATGTTCAACAAATGAAGGAATTTGATATTCCTCAAATTGACTTAGTGATTGTTGACTTATACCCATTCGAAAAAACAGTTGCATCAGGAGCTAGCGAAACTGACATTATCGAAAAAATTGATATTGGTGGAATTTCATTAATTCGTGCTGCAGCAAAAAACTTTAAAGACACCGTTATTGTGGCTTCGGTAAATGAGTACAGCTTAATATTAGATTTAATTACAGAGCAAAACGGAGCAACAACTCTAGAGAATAGAAGATTGCTTGCTACTAAAGCTTTTCACGTTTCATCTCACTATGATACTGCAATTTTTAATTACTTCAATACTGACGACACTATTTACAAAGAAAGTATTGCAGATGGACAAGTATTGCGATATGGTGAAAACCCACATCAAAAAGGATTCTTCTTTGGAGATTTTGACGCAATGTTCCAAAAACTTCACGGAAAGGAATTGTCTTACAACAACTTACTTGATGTAGATGCGGCTGTGAACTTAATTGCAGAATTTAAAACTGACGGACCTACGTTTGCAATTTTAAAACACAACAATGCATGTGGTTTAGCTACAAGAAAAACTATCAGCGAAGCTTATTCAGCAGCTTTAGCTTGTGATCCTACTTCAGCATTTGGAGGAGTTTTAATTTCAAATACAACTATTGATTTAGCTACAGCTCAAGAAATAAATAAATTATTTTGTGAGGTTGTGATCGCTCCAAGTTTTGATTCTGAAGCTATTGCAGTTTTACAAGAAAAGAAAAACAGAATTATTTTAGTTCAAAATGAAGTTGAACTACCTACAAGACAAGTTAGAACTTGTTTAAATGGACTTTTAATTCAAGATAAAAATAATGTTACTGACAATAAAGAGCATTTAAAAACCGTTACAATTACAGCACCTACGGAACAAGAAGTTGAAGATTTATTATTCGCTTCAAAGATTTGTAAGAATACAAAATCAAACACAATCGTATTTGCAAAAAACGGAACTTTAATTTCATCTGGAACGGGACAAACCTCTCGTGTAGACGCTTTAGTTCAAGCAATTGACAAAGCAAAAGCATTTGGATTTGATTTAAACGGAGCTTCGATGGCGAGTGACGCATTTTTCCCATTTCCGGATTGTGTAGAATTAGCCAAAAAAGCAGGAATTACAGCTGTAATTCAGCCGGGTGGATCAATAAAAGACGAATTAAGCATTAATTATTGCAATGAAAATAAAGTTGCAATGGTATTTACAGGAACGCGTCATTTTAAACATTAATTTGTTTAACTTTGTGCGTTACTAATTTATAACTTTTAAACCCCTAAAAAACTTATGGGATTTTTTGATTTCATGACCGAGGATATTGCGATAGACCTTGGTACCGCAAACACTTTAATCATACATAATGATAAAGTAGTTATTGACAGTCCTTCAATCGTGGCACGTGATAGAATATCAGGCAAAATCATTGCTGTTGGTAAGGAAGCCAATATGATGCAAGGTAAAACCCATGAAAACATAAAGACCATAAGGCCACTTAAAGACGGTGTTATTGCTGACTTTGATGCTTCTGAAAAAATGATCAGTATGTTCATCAAAAGTATTCCTGCATTAAAAAAGAGAATGTTTACTCCTGCATTGCGTATGGTAGTATGTATTCCTTCAGGAATTACTGAAGTGGAGATGCGCGCTGTAAAAGAATCTTGTGAGAGAGTAAATGGTAAAGAAGTTTATTTGATTCACGAACCTATGGCAGCAGCTATTGGTATTGGAATTGACATTATGCAACCAAAAGGTAACATGATTGTTGATATCGGTGGTGGAACAACTGAAATTGCAGTAATCGCATTAGGCGGAATTGTATGCGACAAATCGGTAAAAATTGCCGGTGACGTATTTACAAATGATATTGTTTATTACATGCGTACGCAACACAACTTATTTGTTGGAGAAAGTACTGCTGAAAAAATAAAAATTCAAATTGGTGCCGCTATCGAAGATTTAGATGGTCCGCCAGAAGATATGTCAGTTCAAGGTAGAGATTTACTTACTGGAAAACCAAAACAAGTAGATGTATCTTACCGTGAGATTGCTAAAGCATTAGACAAATCAATACAACGAATTGAAGATGCTGTAATGGAAACATTATCTCAAACACCTCCTGAATTAGCAGCTGATATCTACAATACAGGTATCTATCTTGCAGGTGGAGGATCTATGTTAAGAGGTCTTGATAAAAGAATTTCACAAAAAACAGATTTACCTGTTTACATTGCTGAAGACCCATTAAGAGCTGTAGTTCGCGGTACTGGAATGGCATTGAAAAACATTTCAAAATTCAAAAGCATCTTAATCAAATAAGATCAAATTAATTATATACATTTCTTCAGAACTAAACTATTCACAATTTAGTTCTGAAGAAATTTTGAAACTTTAAGCATATCCTGAAACAAAATAACCAAGCAAGAAATGCAGCAAATATTTAATTTTATTATAAGAAACAGTAATCGGTTGCTGTTTTTGCTGCTTTTAGGTATTTCGTTAGGCCTCTCTATTCAATCACACTCTTTTCACAAAAGCAGAGTAATTAGTTCTGCTAATTTCTTAAGTGGTGGTGTTTATGAAAAAATAAACAGCATAAATGAGTACTTGAATCTAAGAAAAGAAAACGACGAATTGGTACTTGAAAACGCTAGACTAAAAAGTCTATTATTTAATGCCGAAGACACCACAAAATTACCACTTCCAGACAGCATCAAAGGTGTTAAACCTGCTGATATTATTGTTTCGAAAGTAATACATAACTCTTATAATGTACACGAAAATTACATTACAATAAACTCAGGCTCTAATGATGGAGTTAAGCCTGATATGGGAGTAATTAACAGCTTAGGAATAATAGGTATTGTAGATAACACCTCCCCTAGATATGCAACTGTTGTTAGTATTCTTAATACCAAATCTCAGATTAATGCTAAGATAAAAAAATCAAATCATTTTGGTTCACTAATTTGGGACGGAAAAAGTACTGGCTTCGTTCAGTTAATAGATGTTCCTAGATTAGCTTCTGTTCGCAGAGGAGATACTATTGTAACTGGTGGTCAATCTGTAATTTTTCCTGAGAACATTGGAATTGGTACTATTGAAAAGATATACACTTCAAAAAAGACAAATTATTACACTATCGATGTCAAATTATTTAATGACATGACGAATTTAGGACATGTATATATTATCAAGAGTAGAGACCGTGAAGAGCTTATTAAACTAGAAAAAAGAGAAAAAGATGAATAGCGCTTTGTTAATCAATATTTCTCGATTTATCCTGCTGTTGGCAGTTCAGATTATTATTTTTAATAACATGAATTTCCTAGGCTACATAAGTCCGTTTCCTTATATACTGTATATAATTCTATATCCAGTAAACGGGAACAAATCTGGTCTTTTGGCATCAAGTTTTTTACTTGGTCTTGCTATGGACATGTTTTGCAATTCCGGAGGAATACATGCCACAGCTTGTCTAATACTAGCCTATTACAGACCATATATATTTAAATTCTCATTTGGTTTGAGTTATGAATATCAAACTATTAAATTAAATGACTCTTTAACTCCTGAGCGATTTTCATTTATATTAGTATCAGTATTAATACATCATATAATACTTTTTACACTTGAAGCTTTTCAGTTTAACTTCATTTTAGACGTTTTACTTCGAACCTTATTTAGTACAATATTTACCATTATAACTTGTATCATAATAATATACCTTATTAAGCCCAACAGAAGATGAGAAAAATTCTGCTGCCCTCTTTAATAATCATTGCAGCATCTTTGCTGGTAATTCGCATATTCTATTTACAAATTATAGACGATTCTTTTAAACTAAAATCTGAGAATAACGCTATAAAGATAAAATACGACTATCCTGAAAGAGGCTACATATATGACAGATACGGTAAATTATTAGTTGCCAATCAGGCTTCTTATGATATCATGGTTATCCCAAGAGAGATCAAAAACATTGATACTCTAGAGTTTTGTGAACTCTTAAATGTTACTAAAGAAGATTTCATTAAAAAAATTGAGAAAGCTAAAGTATACAGCCCTCGATTACCATCTGTGTTCTTAGCTCAGTTGAACAAAAGTGAATTTGCTGCTTTTCAAGAAAAGATGAGGAAATTTGAAGGTTTCTATTTTCAAAAAAGATCTTTACGTGATTACGAAGTAGATTATGGTGCTAATATTTTTGGAGGTATTACTCAGGTAAACGAAAAATTAGTAGCTAGCAACCCCTATTACAACAGTGGTGATTTAATTGGAAAACAAGGTGTTGAGGAAAGCTACGAGGTAATTTTACGCGGTATCAAGGGTGTAAAATACATTCAAAAAGACAAATACAACAGAGAGATAGGTTCCTATAAAGATGGAAAGTATGATACCGTTGCTGTACAGGGAGAAGACATCAACTTAACAATTGATGCCGAACTTCAGAAGTATGGGGAACAATTAATGATTAATAAAAGAGGTGGAATTGTTGCTTTAGAACCAAAAACTGGTGAAATTTTAGCATTAGTTACTGCTCCATCTTATGACCCTGGTATATTAGTAGGAAGACAACGTTCTAAAAATTATACCTTACTGTATCATGACTCAATTGCAAAACCATTATATGATCGTGGACTGCTTGCAGAATATCCACCTGGATCTCCATTTAAAATCCTAACAGGTCTTATTGGATTACAAGAAGGAGTGATCAACGAAAACACGACATTTTTTTGCCATCATGGATTCAGTTATGGAAGAGGTCGTTTCATGAAGTGTCATAATCACCCACCAGCTCAACAGTTGCATAATGGTATTTACAATTCATGCAACACTTATTTTGCCCAAGCTTATATGCTTACTATAAACAAATACAACAACCCTGCTTATGCTGTTGACGTATGGAGTAATCACGTAAAAAGCTTTGGTTTAGGTCAGTATATGGGATATGATTTACCAACAGGTAAAAGAGGAAACATACCAACCTCTAAAACATACAAGAAAATTTATCCTAATGGAGGCTGGAGAAGCACAACAATTGTATCCAACTCTATTGGACAGGGAGAGGTTTTAATGACTCCAATTCAATTAGCAAATATGATGGCTACAATAGCCAATCAAGGATATTATTTCACTCCTCATATCATTAAAAAAATTGAAGGAGAAAAAATCGACCCTAAATTTGAGGTTAAGCACGAAACAACTATAGATAAAAAATATTTTCCTCCTATAATTAGTGGATTATTTGATGTTTATAACAAAGGAACAGCTAGCAGGTTACGCGTTGAAGGCATCGATATTTGTGGAAAAACGGGTACAGCTGAGAATTTTGCTAAAATTAATGGCAAAAGAACACAACTTAAAGATCACTCCATATTCGTAGCATTTGCACCTAAAGACAACCCTAAGATTGCAATAGCTGTAATGATCGAGAATGGTGGATTTGGAGCTACAATTGCAGGCCCTATCGCCAGTTTGATGATTGAAAAATATCTTCGTAAAAAAATTACAAGAAATGATCTGGAAATTCGTATTTTAAACACAAGTCTGAAAGATCAATATGCAAAATTAGGTGGAATGTCCGAAGCTAGTTTAATTGAAACCACTCCGAGAGATTCAGTTATGAGAGCAAAGATGATAAAACCTAAGGAGATTAAAACAACAAAAGTAGACACTACTCAAAAGAAACAATAAAGAGATTCATTTCAAATGAAAAATCAAAGTGTAAAAAGCAATATTGACTGGATAAGTGTAATCATCTATATCACATTAGTGATAATGGGATGGCTAAACATATACTCATCTTCCCTATCGTCTACAGATGGTACATATGAAAAACAGTTAATTTTTATTTTACTAACGATTCCATTGATCTTTATCGTTCTATTTGTTGATGGTAAATTCTACGAGAAGTATGCCAGTATCATTTTTGGTGTTGCCTTATTATCGTTAGTTGGTTTATTTTTCTTTGGAAAGACCATTGCAGGACAACGCTGTTGGTACGCAATAGGGAGCTTTACATTACAGCCCTCTGAATTCACTAAAGCCGCTACTGCCCTTGCATTAGCAAAATACCTGAGTGACACGCAAGTAAACCTAAAAGATGTTAATAGACAAATACAAGCTCTGGCTATTGTATTTTTACCTGTAATCTTAATTCTGCCTCAACCAGACCCTGGAAGCGCCTTAATATACAGTATATTTTTACTTGTATTATATCGTGAAGGACTTCCTTCTTGGTACATCTGGACTGGTTTTATAGCTATCGTATTATTTGTTTTAACGCTAGTTTTAGAACCCGAATACGTAATACTTATATCCGTAATTGTACTTGCAATAATACACTTTAAGGGAAGGGCTGTTGATCGAAACCTAATTTTAAGCGGTATATTATTAGTTCTAGTATCTGGGTTCGTACTATCTGTAGATTACGTTTTTGATAATGTATTTAAGCAACATCACCGAGATCGTTTTAACATTTTACTAGGGAAAACTGTCGATATGAAAGGGATTGGATACAATACCAATCAATCTGAAATTGCTATTGGATCTGGTGGATGGATAGGGAAAGGTTTTCTAGAAGGAACGCAAACTAAAGGAGGTTTTGTACCTGAACAACATACCGATTACATCTTTACGACTGTAGGTGAAGAATGGGGATTTGCAGGATCTGTTGTAGTTATTGGTTTGTTTGTTGGACTATTCTTAAGAGTCATCTATTTAGCAGAAAGACAAAAAACAAAATTCAGCAGGGTCTATGGCTATTGTGTTGCTGGTATTTTGTTTATCCACTTTTTTGTAAATATTGCAATGGTAATTGGTATTTTCCCTACTATTGGAGTCCCACTTCCTTTCTTCTCATATGGGGGTTCAGGACTATGGGGATTCACCATTTTGCTTTTTATTTTCCTAAAAATGGATGCTAATAAAGTCAATGAGTGGTAATCTGTACTCTGTAAACTAAAAAATCCAAGACTTATAATCTGTATTTTTCTCTAAAGCATCCTCTATTTTATCATCTAAATGAGGAAAGAAATCTATGCCTGTTAATTTTTCGATGCTATCTACCGAAACGACAAATTCATACAAAGGTTTTTCACTTTTTTCGTTCGGAACTAGAAAAGCAATCATTTTGTACTTTCCATTAGTCTCATCTAATAGCACTTTATAAAAATATTTAGGCACTAGCACTTTTTCTTTTCCAATCGTAGTATTTGAATCATTAAGAACTCCACCAGTAACTACATAAACACCATCATACTTTACAGCCCAATAACGTACTTTTTGTTCTAATCTATTCCAAATACCGTCATTAAACTCATGCACCTGAGGCGAAATATTCGAAGTCAAAAAAGTATCCTCATAGGCTTTTTTATTAAACTCCATATCTCCAGCTGGGCAAAGATGGCCTTTATCATAACCCGATTGTTTATAATTTCTCCAATCTGCAGAACCAGTGGTTACTTTTGGATCTTCATTAAAGTAAGGTCTTTTAAAATCATTATTCTTAATGTAGCTTTTCTTTAACTCGTATGCAACCCATTCTGCCTGTTCAAACTTTTCATTATAAGAAAGCGTATAATAATCATGCTTTACGATCTGATTTGTTGTTGAACTAGGTAAGTAATCAAAAACAAAATTATCTTCATTACTCAAAGCTATTTTAGCCTTTAAACTGTCTTTTAATTCTAAAGTTGAATTCACACCATCGTTTTCTAAGTCTTTTTTACAAGAACAAAGAAATACAAGAATAAAAGCAACTAACAATTCTCTCTTTATAATCATCATAAATCGATATTTAAATCTTAAATACGCTACATTTTAATTTCTATTAAAACATAAATTCAAAGTTAACTAAAAAGATTTCAATAAAAAATGCTCCAACAATCATGATGATTCTTGGAGCATTTATATTATTTAAAAGCTTACTACTTTTTGCCTCTTATAATTTAGAAGCTAGTTTATCTTTTTTTGATCTAGCAGGAACTGAATTTTGTCTAGCCACTGATTGTGATTGCAAATCGTCCAAAACATTTATTGCTTCTTCAACATAAATATCTTTTGCTAAAGCTTGATGCCAGCTTTCTCTTTTTTCTTTTAAAGTAGGATCTTTTGCCATCTCAGCAATTTCGTACGGCAAAGAAGTAAACTGCAAATTGTTTTTATAATCAGTAATTGGTTTATACTTTTTAGCCTCAGCTTCCACTTCAGTTTGAGCTTTTTTGAAATCAGCAATATTCAAACTATAACTATTCTCTTTGCTCTTAGTATCAATCCATTTTGCATTTTCTTCTATTAATTTAAACTGCGGATTAAGAGCAATACGGGCTTTACTATTAGCAATAGCCTGATTGAAATTTGAATTATTATTCCAAGTACTATATTCTGCTGGATCTATTTTATCCCATGGCATTGCGTTATCAATATCACGCTCCCCCATTTTTAAATAAGCATAACGATCTGGCGCAACAATATCACTACGTACACCTTCTAATTGTGTAGATCCTCCATTAATTCTATAAAACTTTTGAGTTGTAATTTTAAGAGCACCTAAATCTCCAAAATCACTACTACGAACAAACTGATTTAGATCAATAACATTTTGAACTGTTCCTTTTCCATAAGTTTGTTTACTACCTATAATAACACCTCTTTTATAATCTTGAATCGCAGCTGCAAGAATTTCTGAAGCCGAAGCTGAGAAACCATTTACCATGATTACTAATGGTCCATCCCATTCAATTTTTTTATCTCGATCATAAAGAACTTCTTTTTTTCTTCCTGCTGATTTAATCTGTACAATAGGACCTTGTTCGATAAACAAACCTGCAATATCAACAACAGTAGATAAAGAACCACCTCCATCATCACGAACATCTAGAATAATACCGTTTACATTCTCTTTTTTAAGCCTTTCAACTTCAAGAGCAATGTCTTTTCCTGCATCTCTACCGTCTTTATTTTCAAAATCGATATAAAATTTAGGCAAATAAATCACCCCATATTTCAATCCATTTTTATCAACAATACTAGACTTTGCATAAGTTTCTTCTATTTCTACAATATCTCTAATTATAGAAATTACTTTAATCGTTCCGTCTACTTTTTTAACTGTAAGACGAACTTCTGTTCCTTTGTGTCCTTTTATTTTCTTAACTACATCGTCAAGACGCATACCAACAACATCTACAGGTTCATCACTTCCTTGTCCTACTTTAATAATTAAATCTCCTGCCTCTAATTCTTTACCTCTCCAAGCTGGTCCACCTGAAATAAGTTCTGAGATTTCAGTAAAGTCATTTTTCTTTTGCAGTTTAGCACCAATACCTTCAAGCTTTCCACTGATATTAACATCAAAACGTTCTTTTTCTTCTGGTGCAAAATAACTTGTATGCGGATCAAAACGGGCCATGATTGAGTTTACATAAACTGAGAACCAATCACTTCTCTCTAAATCTTTAATAAATCCAAAGTACTCATCTAATGATTTTAATGAATTTTCTCTAGTTTCTTTTTCTAAAGCTTCAAATGATTTTTCTTTATATGCAGGATCTTTAACTTTCTTTTCTGCTTCGATATTTTCTTTAGTAACTAGAGACGATAATGTAGATAACTTAATTTGCTTTCTCCATTTTTCAACCAGTTCAGCAGGAGTCTTTGCATAAGGCGAATTCTCGTAATCTGTACTGAAAGTTTCATCTACTTTATAGTTAAACGGATTTGCTAAAATGAGTTTATATCTCTTTTTACCTTCTTCCATTCTTTTCATCAAACGTGCATAAGTAAGATTAAAGAAAGTCAAATCTTTATTTACAAATTGATCGTCTAATTGCAATTCATATTTTGAAAATTCATCAATATCTGATTGCAGGAAAAATCTTTTAGATGGATCTAATGCCTCAATATAATCTTTATAAACCCCTTTTGAGAATTCATCATTCATTGGAGGAGGACTATAATGCCCTTTTTCGATTACAAAAGCAAGTAATTCCAAAAGCATCTTATCTTTATTCGGGTCTGGGTCAATTCCTCTATCGCTATTAATTTTAAATGCAAACAGTGTAGCAGATAAACAAATAACGGCTAGGATAATTTTATAATTTCGTTTCATAAATTTAATAATAGCATTCATCAATTTTTTAATCTAATTTACGGTAAAAACTATGCCAACAAAATATGGCCCGCATAATTTTTTGTTAAAGATATAAATATACTTTTTCATTCAATTAATTAAAAGTCTCAACTTAGCAAATTTAAGACATTTTGTTACTATTTTAAGAAAATCAGTCACTACATTTGCTAATAAAAACCCTACACTCCTATTTTTTCACTATATTTTAAAAAATGAATTCAAAAAAACCTTTGATCTTAGTAACCAATGATGATGGTGTTTCGGCTCCTGGAATTAGAGCTTTAATTAGTGTAATGTCACAAATTGGTGAAGTGGTCGTAGTAGCCCCAGACAAACCTCAGAGCGCAATGGGACATGCCATTACCATAAACAGCACTTTATATCTTAACAAATTGTCTAAAGATGGAGATTCGATAACTGAATACAGTTGCTCTGGAACTCCTGTTGATTGTGTTAAACTTGCTGTAAATGAGATCTTGAAACGTAAACCAGACTTGTGTGTTTCGGGAGTAAACCATGGATCAAACTCCTCTATAAACGTCATTTACTCTGGAACTATGAGTGCCGCAGTCGAAGCTGGTATTGAAGGAATTCCTGCAATAGGTTTCTCGCTATTAGATTATGATTGGAATGCCGATTTTGAAAGTATTAAATCTTTCATCAAAAAAATAACTCTTGAAACTCTAGAAAACAAACTACCAGAAGGAGTAGTTTTAAACGTAAACTTTCCAAAATTAAAGGAAAATGAAATTAAGGGAATTAAAATTTGTCGTCAAGCGAAAGCACAATGGGTTGAGAAATTTGATAAAAGAAAAACTCCTTCTGGAAAAGATTACTATTGGCTTTCGGGCGAATTTGTAAACCAAGATAAAGGAGAAGACACTGACGAATGGGCACTTGAAAACGGATATGTATCTGTAGTTCCCGTACAATTTGACCTAACAGCGCACCACACAATGCAACAAATTAATAACTGGAAGTGGAATGAATAATTCAAAAAACAAAAAAGATTTACTTATAGGTTTCATAATTGGATTGATGGCTTCAATATTAGGAAGCTTTCTCTTCGTTACTTTATTAACAGATTTTGACATATCTAATGGAATGCAAAGCATCAAAATAATAAAGGATTATGGATATCTAGGGAAAATAATTACTCTTGGAGCTATTTTAGCCTTGGTTGCTTTTGGTGTGTTTTTAAAACAAAATAAAGAATTTAGAGCAAGAGGTGTGGTCTTAGCAGTTATAACTTTGGCACTACTCACTTTATTTATTTAATTTATCTTTGCAATTAAAACAGAGCTGTTGACTTTATTTAGCAACAGCTTAAATAACTTCCATTCTCAAAAACAAAAACATGAAATACTACATTATTGCTGGAGAAGCCTCAGGCGATTTACATGGTTCAAATTTGATGAAAGCTTTATATAAAGAAGATCCTAATGCCGAAATTCGCTTTTGGGGAGGAGATCTAATGCAGAAAATTGGCGGAACATTAGTAAAACATTATCGCGAGCTTGCCTTCATGGGATTTATAGAAGTAATATTTAATTTAAAGACTATCCTCAGCAATATCTCTTTTTGCAAAAAAGACATCTCTCAATTTAAGCCAGATGTGTTAATCTTCATCGATTATCCTGGTTTTAATATGCGTATTGCAAAATGGGCAAAAACATTAAACTATAAAACTCATTATTATATTTCGCCACAAATCTGGGCTTGGAAAGAAAGCCGTATTACCGATATTAAACATGATATCGATAAGATGTTTGTGATTTTACCTTTCGAAAAAAGTTTCTATGAAGACAAACATCACTTTCCTGTAGAGTTTGTTGGCCATCCATTAATCGATGCCATTCATAACCAACCCCCATTTGATGAAGCTACATTTAGAAAAGAAAATAACTTAAGCGAAAAGCCTATTATTGCAATTTTACCTGGAAGTCGTAAACAAGAAATTACAAAAATGCTATCGGTAATGCTTAGCGTAGTTAATGATTTTAAAGAGTATCAATTTGTAATTGCTGGTGCTCCTAGTCAGGATTATTCTTTCTATCAACATTTTGTAACCAATGATAACATAAAGTTTGTATCAAACAAAACCTATGCTCTATTGCAATCTTCAACCGCAGCTTTAGTTACTTCGGGAACAGCAACATTAGAAACTGCTCTTTTTAAAGTACCTGAAGTGGTTTGCTACAAAGGAAGTTGGGCATCTTACCAAATAGCAAAACGTATTATTACTCTTAAATATATTTCGTTGGTAAATTTAATCATGGATAAAGAAGTAGTCACCGAACTTATTCAAGATGATTGCTCTCCAAAACGAATTAAAGAGGAATTAACTAAGTTATTAGAACCTAATTATCGTAAAGCACTTTTACACAACTATGATTTATTAGAAGAAAAACTTGGCGGAATTGGTGCAAGCGAAAAGACAGCAAAATTAATTGTAGCCGATTTGAAATAACAATTCGTTGACTTAAAAAATACTGCCTTGAAAAAATTATTATCCATACTAGCTTTATTACTATTATTTGCATCATGTAAATCGACATCGTCTGTCACAACAACTAAAAAAGAAGACAATTCTAAAGCAATCGTAAAAGATTTGATTTATACCGCTTCTGAAAATATTGGTGTGAGTTATAAAGCTGGCGGAACTACAAATAAAGGCTACGACTGTTCGGGATTGGTATTTACTACATTCAATTCTGAAAACATTAAATTACCAAGAACCTCATTGGAACAATCAAAAATTGGGGAAGTTATCAATCGAAATAAAGCCAAAAAAGGCGATTTAATTTTTTTTAGAACCAACAGAAGTTCCCAAATAAACCATGTTGGATTAATTGTAGAAATTAGCAGTGATGAAATTAAATTCATACATTCCTCCACCTCAAAAGGCGTGATTATCTCTTCTACTAAAGAACCATATTATCGTGATTCCTATGCTCAAGTTAATCGCATACTTGAGTAAATTAGCGCCAATCAACTTTAATGATTCCAATATTAACAAATCATAACTTATTCATTATACTCTTGCTAAAGGACCATATAGTTACTAGAGTATTTCCTTCTTCTCAATACTATTAAGGATGCATCATTGATAAAAATGCATCCCAAATACTCTTATTCTATCCAGTAATTATCCTTCTCATAATTCGCATTTATTGATTCTCAAAAACACATTTTCTTTGTTATACTAGAACGAAAATATTATTTAGCTGTTTATATTTCCATCACTTTATCGTTATACACTGTTAAGTTTTATGGTGTCATTTAGGCAATAAATTAATGTTGTAGTATAAACACATAACACAGCATCAGACCAAACAACTTCTAAATTTGTAAGACGGGAGATTCACGATCCTTTTTACTACATATAAAAATAGTTCTTTAGTGACTATAATAAAAAAACGAAGCACACTACTATTTTATTTAGCTGAATAACAAGTCCATCATTTACAAATACTAAAAAATATGTTGTTCTATGATATTATATATTCGTTTTATTTATTAGTTTAGCAAATAAAAAAAGGCAGTATTAGTTGGTTAAAATTTAGATTAAATTATTCTACATTACCAATCTTCTTCTCTTTTTTTAAACATAAAATCCAATATTTAAAAATTAATAAATTAACTAACTAACCCACTTAATTAAATGTCGAAAATTATTTTATCCCTGATCTTTACATTTTGCGTAATAAATAATACTACTGCAAAAGCAAAAATCCCTGTTTGTTTGCCTTGTGAAACAATACAAACTATTCAAGAATTACCTACCGATTCTGAAATTCAAAAAATAGTAGGTCAAAAAGTAAATCTATCTTATTTTAATAATGAATATGGAGCAATTTGGATACCTGTCTGGAATGCTGATAGCAAATATGTTCTTAGCGACATCTCAAACAATACTTACATAGAAATTGACGATCAATTAGCCAAAATATTAAAAGAGAAACATAATTTTGATATACAAACTGCAGAAAGTCCTTTGTCTTTCTGGAATAAAATAGGAGGGAAATTGGTCTTGTTAGTTATAATCTCATTATTAATTTGGGCATATATCCCTTCAAAAAATAAAACAAAAGAAGTAAAACCAACGAACATTTAAATTAACCAACTTTATGAATATATTATATTTAATTCCTGTAGTTTTAGTAATTGCAGGGATCTGTTTTATGATTTACATGAATAAAAAACATAAGGCAGTAAAAACAGAAATTGACTTAGATACTGAAAGAAATAAATACGATATTTACAATCAAGAACTATTAGCTCAAGATTTCTCTCAATTAAAGCAATGGATGAAAGGAAAATCTATAGATGCTTTTACCTCTGCATCAGTACCTCAATCCACATCTAATAAACTTCAAGAAATTGCAAGTGATGGTATAAAAAACATTGCTTTATCGGCAATAGGCGTAAAACTAAAAACAATAGAAACTGATTGCTTTTGGGTATTGAGCGGAAACGATTTGCATTTTTTTAGTACTGATGCCATTGGAGAATTAGACGAACATATTGTATTTGATAATTTTCGCATTGAGGAAGCGCAATTAAAATACGGAGGAATATTAAAATCGCAAATTGCTATTTATTCAAAATCTTCAGAAGAATATCTCCCAAAAACTCATATTATTACATTTAATATAGACGGTAATCCTTTGTCACTTGAAATTCACGATAGATTAAATTATACACCAGATCCAACCGATCTTTTGAATGTCAAAAAACAATTTTCAACTAGAGCTAAATACCAAGTTGTAGGTGAAAAATTCATTCCAGTTTTACAAAGTAAGTTCCCCAATTTAAAGGTAGCTTAACTATATGGGATTTTTCTCAAAAATATTAAACACGTTTAAAAGCATCCGATTAAATGACAAAAACCCAGTAAATGGTCAGGAATTAGATTTTTTACTCGTTGGTTCAATGTACGCAGAACAACAATCGGCCTACTTAAATTCATATGAAACAGGTTTAAATAAATCTGATATAACAGAATTAGTAGCAACTTATTGGGGAATTTACAATCAAAACGATGCTGTAGAAGCCCTACAAAACTTACACTATAAAAATCAAGATGACAACATCAATATCGTGTACAAAGCTGTTGAGGACAAACAAAATTATGTAGAAATATTAAAATCAGGTTTGCCTAATGACAAAGCTACTTTTCATTATTACTTAGATTTGTATCGAAAAATGAACAATGTAATACCAGAACTTATAGAACAAAAAATTATTACTGATTTTTCTCAACTAAAGAAAACTAAAGACAGTGCTTGGAACTATGGAAGAGGTGTTTTTTTATCTCGTTGTTGTTATGAACTAGGTTATCTTTCAGAAAAAGAACTTAAAGAATACATTGCTAAATCATATGCAGGTATAAAAAGCTATTGCAGTACTTGGCAAGAGTACACCAATAGTTATATTTTTGGAAGAGCAATTTGGGCCGGGAGTAATAACAGCGGAATGATTCAAATTGCAGATGATTTACTTAACAATGAAAAAAGTCCATTAAAAAATAAAAAGTACTTATAAAATCATCTAAAGTTTTAATATGGAATTAAATGTAAAAAATTAAATTCATACAAAATTTAAAATCAATAAATAATACAACAGTTGCATTCTACTGCTATTTTAAATAAGGGCCTGACTAGTTTTTACTAGTCAGGCCTTTTTACTAAATAAGAGTTATTTCTTACAAAATAATCGTATTTTTGCTATATGAAAGTATTAGAATTTCCTTTAGCAAGAATAACAATTGGCTTCATCCTAGGTATTTTATCCACAAACTATCTAAACCTTTCGGTCACTTTTACATTAGTAGCACTTACTGTTGTAATTGTCCTATTTTATACTTCTTATTATTACACAACAAATAAACAAAAGAGAGTAACTTACTTTGGAATTACGACCTATCTCTTAGCCTTTTGTATCGGAATTACAACTCAGACTCTACATACCGAATCATTCAGAAAAAACAATTACACCAACTATCAAGGCATTTACGACAAACCACATTTAATAGACTTTATAATTAACGAAAAATTAAAAAGTAATAATTATAGTGATAGGTACATAGCCACAATAAAGCAAATTAACCAAAAACCCATGTCGGGTAAAATGGTGGTAAACATAAAAAAAGATAGTACTCAATTAAATTTAGAAATAGGAAATTGCATTCGCATTAAAGGACAATTATTTAAAAATAGCGCTCCAAAAAACCCAAATCAATTTGACTATAGTAACTATTTAGATAAAAAAAATATCTATGCGCAATTATATATTCAAAGAAGTGATATAGCTATAAGCGCACAAATAGAGAAAGACATTTGGTACTATGCGGCACGAATACGAACAAAAATCATCCAGAATCTTGAGAAGAATGGTTTTAACAAAACTGAAATGAATGTAGCTCTTGCTCTTATTTTAGGCCAACAACAAGATATATCTCCCGAAATAATCAAAGATTATCAATACGCAGGTGTTACACATATATTATCTGTTTCGGGGCTACATGTTGGCTATATATTAATTTTTATAACTTATATCTTAAAACCAATCCCTAATACCCAAAAAGGATCATTGATAAAGCTCATTACAATCATAGTTTCATTATTTGCTTTTGCAGTAATTTCAGGATTTTCACCATCAGTATTACGATCTGTAGTAATGTTTTCGTTTGTAACACTGGGGATTCATTTAAGAAGAAGTGTAAATATTTACCATACGTTATTGGTTTCGATATTCTTTTTACTCCTTTTTGAACCTGCTTTTATATTTGATGTAGGATTCCAGTTAAGTTATTTAGCCTTGTTTTTTATTATTTGGCTACAACCAATATTAAAAAAATTATGGTCACCAAAACATAAATTCACAACCGCAATTTGGAATGCTCTTACAGTCTCATTTGCCGCACAAATAGGAACTTTGCCAATATGCCTGTATTATTTTCATCAATTTCCTGGGCTGTTTTTTGTTGCCAATATAGTAATTATACCTTTTTTAAGTGTCATTATGATTTTAGGAATTATAGTAATGATTTTGGCGGCATTTAATAGTGCACCTACATTACTTGTACTGCTACTAGAAAAAAGCATTTTTTACTTAAATAAAATAATAAACATCGTTGCATCGTTCGAAGGTTTCATAATACGTGATATTTCGTTTAATAATTACTTACTAATTTCATCTTACCTCTTAATAATAACTGGAGTTATTTGGCTAAAGAAACCCTCTTTTACAAAACTAACAGTGACTCTAAGCTCAATAATACTACTGCAAATTTCATTTATTCTAAATCAAAAAAAAGCAGAAACACAAAATGAGTGGATCGTTTACAATCTTCCCAAAAATTCTCAAATTACAGAAAGAACAGGTAAATCAGTAACTTTATTTACAACAGATACTACTTTGAATAACGCATCTAATAATTACTCTTTAACTTCTTATTTAGTAGGTAACTTTGGGAATCTAACTAGTAAAGAGAAACTAAAAAACACAGCTTATTTTAAAGGCAATAAAATCTTAATTATAGATAGTAGTGGAATATATTCTAAAAAAATAAAACCGGATATTATAATGATAATACAATCGCCGAAAATAAATTTTGAAAGATTACTAAAAACAACCCAACCAAAAATGGTTATTGCTGATGCTACAAACTACAAATCAATACAAGTATATTGGAGAAAAACCTGTATGAATAAAAAAATCCCTTTTCATTCTACTGCTGAAAAGGGATTCTATAAATTAGATTAAAACATAACATAGCTTTCATACAAGAACAAAAGCCTATCAAATAAAATTATTGAATCTTGATTATACAAAGTTAAAAATCACTTGGACGTAAAAGTGAATTTGCCTCTGTAATCCAAGCCTTAACTCCACCTGATGTGTAAGTCATCTTACCCAATGATCCAAATGTAGTTTTACTTTTTCTAATAACGGCATTAGCAAAACATACTTCTGGAAATTCTTGGACACCAAAAGCATTCTTCAATTTAATATTTTGCTCTTTATCACTATCAGAAGCATTCTTGTCGGATAAATCTAATTTTACTAAAACAACATTATCTCTTGACCATAGCGCAAAATCTAAAGTTTTCATTATTTCATTCTCTAAATTATGGGAATAATTTTCTGCTGTAAACAAAATCAACATCGGTTTCTTTACTTTATTACTAGTTTCAATACCTTCAGCAATAGTAGTTTTCCAAACTAGGTTTTGTGATTGCACAGTAAAAAATCCTAAGAAGAATGCAAGCGTAAGTATTTTTTTTATCATAATAAATCTGGTTCTGGTTAGTTAATTTAAACGAAATTAACATTAAATTTCAATTATCCAAATTTAATTATGATTTAAAACAAACTATAATCAACAATTACATATTTACACATTAAAATCTATAGTAGAAGCAAAAAATATCATTATAATAAAAATGAAAAAGCTCTTTTCGGATAAACCAAAAAGAGCTTCATTTATTTATTATAATAGTTACTTGAACTATTTAATCATTTAATTACTTTTTAACCGGATTAACGATTCCATTTGCAACTGCAAGCCATGCAGAAGGACCACCAGCTACATAACCTGTAGTCCCCAATCCTTGAAAATTAACTTTTCCGTCTTTACTTTCTGCTTTAGTAAAGTAAACAGTTGGAAAGCCTTGAATTCCAAAAACCTGCTGTAATTCATTGTTTTGGGCTTTTAACTCTGGAGTTTGTGCTGTTCTTCTAGGAAAATCAAGTTCAACTAAAACAACATTATCTTTAGCCCATTTATTAAACTCAGACGTTTTTAAAACTTCGCTTTGCAAACGAATACACCATCCGCACCAATCACTTCCAGTGAAAAACAATAACATAGGTTTTTTCTCCTTATTACTTACTGCTATAGCCTCTTTTACATCAGTGTACCACTTAAGTTCTTGTGCTTGAACCGCAAAGGAACCTAATACTAATAACAATGTAATAAATATCTTTTTCATTTTATTTTTATTTTATTCATCAAATTTAATAAAAAATTAAACTTGAAAATGTCTTCTACTTTACTTCTTGCATTAATTTTTTAATGAGTGGGGAAATAAGTATTAAAATTACTCCAGCAATCAATGCATAAATACCTAGTTGCTTATATCCATCCGCATATACATTTAATTTTTCCAGGTTAGTTGCATGCTCAGAAGCTCCAGCAATATTAGCACCTAGTAATCCAGCAAAATACTGACCATAAGCACTAGCCAAAAACCACATTCCCATTATTACTGCTTGGGTTTTTAGAGGAGATAACTTAGTCATTGCCGACATACCAATAGGAGACAAACAAAGTTCTCCAAAGGTAATTATAAACCAACCGAAAGTAAACAATCCTAAAGATGTTCTTCCATCAGGTCCGGCAAAAAATTTAGTATAATAAAATACCCAGAAACCACCCGCAAGAAACAAAAATGCTAATCCAAATTTAATGACTGTATTCGGCTCGATTTTGCGTTTAGACATCCATAACCAAACCAATCCTACCAATGCGGCAAAAATAATTACAAAAAGTGAATTAGCTGAATTGTTAACTCCATTTGGATCAAGTTTAACACCTAAAACAGTATTATCTAAATTATTTAATGCGAATAAACTTAATGACCCTCCACTTTGTTCAAAGAAAGCCCAAAAGAAAATAGAAAATAATATAAATACTAAAGCTGCTATCAGTTTCTTTATCTCTGAACTTTTTAGATTCTTACCACCTTCTAAATCAGCTGTCCCTCTCTTAAAGAAAAAATAAATGCTCACAAAAGGAATTAAAATAGCGAATCTGCTTATGCCTAAATCATTACATCTTTTTGCTCCCAAAGAAAATAACAACCACAATAAAGGAAGCGTTAATAACACAAAAACTATATTATCAACAAAATAATGTCTCAAGAAAAACAAAGGTAAAGCAATACAACTGAAGCACAAGAAATAATAAATTCTAGATATTTTTCCGTTAAAAGAGAACATATTCGAATCATCATTATTACTTAACGATGCCATTTCATAAAACAAATACATTAATGCAAATGGCCCAATTATAAACATGAATACATCTGTATATTCTGTATTAGAAACCATCTTCATGATAATCGGAATTACAACCAATGAACTTGCATAAGTTACAATTTCTAACAAACGTCTTTTAGGTTTCTCTATATGTCGCAATGGCGAAAGTCCAATTTCACCTAAACTTTTTTGCGTTTGGGTAAAAGTCAACAAACTTATAACCATTACAATTGAAGCAAAACCAAAGGCATAATTCCAACGATACGCTACTGGAACAAATGAATCCCACAAAGACCCATTGGCAACAGCAATACAAATATATCCTCCGATTAAAGCTCCTAAATTAACTCCTGCATAAAACAGCGAAAATCCGGCATCTACTCTCGTATCACCTTCTTTGTATAGCTGTCCAACCATTGTAGATATATTTGGTTTAAAAAAACCTGTACCAATAATAGTAAAGCTAATTCCGAAAAAGAAAAATTGTTTAGGATCAATAGCTAAAATTACACTTCCAACTATCATCAATAACCCTCCCCAAAAAAGAGACTTACGGTAGCCTAATATTTTATCTGCAAACATTCCACCAATAAAAGTAAATGCATAAACAAAAGCTTGTGTGGCACCGTATTGTAAATTAGCAACTCTCTCATTCATTCCTAGTTGGCCAACCATAAATACAACCAACATCCCTCTCATTCCGTAGAAACAAAAACGTTCCCACATTTCGCTAAAAAACAAATACCACAATTGTTTAGGGTATTTCCCTTTAAAGTTTTGTATTTGTTCTAAACTAATATTCTGCTCCATTTTTATAATAATTAATTAATACCGTGATCTTTCATCACTTTATTTAAATTTTTAACCAAAGCAAACATTAATATTGTTGCAAACATCAATAAAGCAAAATTCACCCAGAAAAAGTTCATTTTGTTATCATATTGATCCCACATACTAGCTAAAACGCCACTTAGTTTGTTTCCAATTGAAGTTGATAAGAACCAACCACCCATCATTAAGGCTGTAATATTTTTTGGAGACAGTTTAGATACAATTGACAATCCCATGGGACTCAAAAACAACTCTCCTATAGTTATGATTCCATAATTAGCAACCAACCACCAAACCGATACTTTTTCGGCTCCATTACCTCCTATATGGACTGCCGCAATCATAACTAAAACAGATAATGCAGAAATCAATAATCCGAATGCAATTTTTGTTGGCGTACTTGGTTCTTTTTTTCGATTACGTAAAAAAGTAAAAAATGCAACCACCAAAGGTGTCAAAATAATTACCCAACCTGGATTTATCGACTGACTTAAATTAGTCGCCCAAATAGAAACAGTTGCCCCTTCAGTTGGCTTTTTGTCCTCGGCTACGTTTCTAAAATAAACGGGATGATCTACAGTTTTCACAACTTTCCCATTTTCTTTTTGAAGTCTAAAACTAGAATCATATAATTCTGTTGAATCTTTTGCGTACTTCACCTCTTTGGCCAATTTCAAATTATTGAAAACAGTTTGTGTAGTTCCAGTAATTTCTCTGTCAGTATAGCGGTCTGCCCAAGTAGTCAATGCAGATCCATTTAGTTTAAAAACTGCCCAAAATAAAATAACCACGGCAAAAATAGAAAGTAGCGCTCCTATTTGTCTTTTCTCTTCTACTTTAGCTTTAAAATATAAACTTCCATAGAAATAAATTACAGGGATACAGGCAAAAATAAAAGCATCTGTACTATCTGAACCAAAAATTGAGCTATCTAAATTTACATCAGACTGAACTCCTTTTAGCAACCAGCCTATAACTCCAAATACGATGGATGGAACAAGAATGTACAATACAATTTTTGAAAATGGCATATCCCCTTCTTGAATCCCTTTTTTTTCTGTTTTATTACCATAATGTTTTGTACCTAACATAAAAACAATTACACCGATAAACATTCCTAATCCAGCTGCCATAAAAGCATAGTGCCACCCTAGAAGTATTTGTAAAGCAGCCCCAAAGAAATTACAAATGAAAGCTCCCACATTTATTCCCATATAGAATATATTGTATCCTTCATCTTTCTTATCCTTGTATTTCTCTTCGTCATAGAAATTCCCTAGAAGTGTAGAAATATTAGGTTTAAAAAAACCGTTACCAATAATTACCAGCGTCATCGCCACATATAACATGGTTAAACTATGAATTCCCATCATAAAATAACCTACCCCCATCATCAATCCACCAAGAATGATTGAGTTTTTATATCCTAAATATCTATCTGCAACCAAGCCTCCAATAAAAGGTGTTAGAAACACAAGCGCAATAAAAGTTCCGTACAAATCAGAAGCTTCTTTCTCGGTCATTGCAAACCCTGCCTCTACATCTTTTAGATATAAAGTGAAAATTCCAATCATTAAATAATAACCGAAACGTTCCCACATTTCAGATAAAAACAAAAAAGGTAAAGCTTTTGGGTGATTTTTCCACATAATAAATAGGTTCAAAATTAAAAAATTACCTACCCAAATAAATCGGATAGGTAATAGCTATTAGTGTTTTATTAATTAACGAATACCGTGCATCATTTTCTTTAACAAAGGAGTCAATGCGAATAAGATTACTGCGGCGATTCCTGTTAAGATTACGAAAACCATGAAAAACTCAAAAAGATTATGAATTTCAAAACCAGCGAAAACAGGATTTGTTGCACTAATCTGATTTGCTTCTAAGATCTTTAATTGTTCAGGAGTTGCAACAACTGCCTTATCTAAAATAGGCTGCAAGTCGATTCCTAAATCTTTTGCTTTTACAAATTTCTCTCCTGTTGCAGGCATAATAGATCCCAAAGTTCCTGATAAGGCATATCCTGCAGCATTAGATAAGAAGAATACCCCGAAAAGTAATGATGAAAAACGTTTTGGAGATAATTTACCTACCAATGATAATCCGATTGGCGATAAACACAACTCAGCAAAAGTTTGAATTAAATACAAAAGAATTAACCATTTGATCGCTAAAAGTCCACTGTTACCAAGGTCTTTCACATTGTAAGCAATAATAAAATAACTCAATGCAATTAATGCTAAACCAATTGCTTGTTTCATAGGAGAAATAGGCTCTTTACCTTTTTCTCTTAATTTATCCCATAAAATACTAAAAGGCAAGGCAAAAGCGAAAACGAAAATACCATTAAACACCTGAACCATTGAAGCTGGCATCTGCCATCCGAACATAAAAGTTCTATCTGTTTGATTTGCTGCAATAAAAGTCAATGAAGATCCTGCTTGCTCAAAAGCAGCCCAGAAAAATATAATAAAGAATGCAACAATATAGATAACAAAAATTCTATCTCTTTCTATTTTAGTTAATGAACTATCAGAAATAATCAATCCAGCTAATGTTAATCCACTAGCATAAATAATTGGGTAAATTAATGTTTTAATGAAGTTATCCCCGTCTAAAAGGTAACGGAAAGCAAAAAACAAAATCACAAATGCAATAACTGCACCAATCAAAGCTTGTGTAGAAAAAACAGCTTTTTGAGCTTCTCCTTCTTCATAATCAGTAACATCATTTTTAGAAGGCAAACCTCCTAATGGCTTTCCTTCTGGAGTAACGACATATTTATTTTTCAATAAAAAGAAAACACCTGTTCCAATTAACATTGCAATCGATGCTGCTAAAAACCCCCATTTAAAAGCGTGTATATTCTGAACACCGCTTACTACTTCGTCACCTAAATAAGGACAAATTGTTTGTCCTAAGAAAGCTCCTAAATTGATTCCCATATAGAAAATCGTAAAAGCAGTATCTAATTTTGTTTTTTCTTGTTTTGGATACAAACTTCCAACCATACTCGAAATGTTTGGCTTAAAGAATCCATTTCCAAAAATAATGATTCCTAATGCAGACCACATTAAGATATTTGCCAAACTCATATTTGAACCAAAAATACTAGCACTAAAGAACAAAAAAAGTTGTCCTATTGCCATCATCAGTCCACCCAATAAAATACAATTTCTGTTACCAAAGAAACGATCGGCAATAAATCCACCTAACATTGGTGTTAAATAACAAAGTCCCAAGAAGCCTCCATAAATTAATGCAGCATCTGATTCTTTCATTAATAATGAGTTTACCAAAAATAAGGTAAGAATTGCTCGCATTCCGTAAAAATTAAACCGCTCCCACATTTCTGTCCCAAACAAAACCCAAAGTCCTTTTGGATGCGCAGTTTTTACTTCTGTTTCTTTCATATTGTTTATTATTATATTTAGGTTAATTAGATTTTAATTAAAGGTTTTCCTTGATAAAGTTAGTCATTTTAGTATAAAGCTGCACTCTAGTTTTTCCGCCATAAATACCATGATCTTTATCTGGATAAATTTGCGAATCAAATTGTTTATTAGCTTGTATTAAAGCCTCCATCATTTGCATTGTATTTTGCACATGTACATTATCATCTGCAGATCCGTGAATCAAAAGGAATTTCCCTTTTAATTTATCAACATGATTAATAGGAGAGTTATTATCATAACCACTTGCATTCTCTTGAGGAGTTTGCATATATCTTTCAGTATAAACTGAATCATAAAATCTCCAGTTAGTAACTGGGGCAACAGCAATTGCCATTTTAAAAACATCATTACCTTGAAAAACACAGTTCGAAGCCATAAATCCACCATAACTCCATCCAAAAATTCCAATTCTAGAAGCATCAACGTAAGGATAATTACCAATAACTTTGGCAGCATCGATTTGATCTTCTACCTCGTATTTCCCTAATTGCAATTGTGTTACTTTCTTAAAGTCTGCTCCTTTAAATCCAGTTCCTCTTCCATCAACACAAGCAACGATATATCCTTGTTGAGTTAACATTTCGAACCAGTAATCATTAGAGTTATTCCATTGGTTTGCTACTTGCTGAGAGCCAGGTCCTGAGTATTGAAACATAAAAACAGGATACTTTTTAGCAGGATCAAAATCTTTTGGTTTTAATATCCAAGCATTCAATTCATTTCCTTTAGCTGTTTTTAGAACAAAAAATTCTTTAGTAGCTAAATTATATGCTTTAAGACTAGAGGCTAGCGCCTCATTATTTTCTATTACTTGTAACTCTTTTCCAGCTTTAGCGTCATTAAGACTATAAGTTGTTGGTTGAGTTGCGCTTGAGAATGTATTGATGTAATATTGAAAATTCGGGCTGAAGGTTGCCTTACTAGTACCTACGTTTTTAGATAAACGTACTTTATTTTTTCCGTCAAGTGCAATTCGATAAATATCACGATTGATTGACCCATTTTCTGTAGACTGATAAAAAACTGTTTTAGATTTTTCATCAAATCCATAATAAGATGTTACTTCCCAGTTTCCTTTAGTAACTTGATTTTTAAGCTTTCCTACTTTATCATACAAATAGATATGATTAAAACCGTCTTTTTCGCTAGTCCAGATAAAACTATTATCTTTTAAGAACGTTAAGTTATCAGTAACATCAACATAAGCCTTATCTTTTTCATTAAGAACTACTTTTGAAGTTCCCGAAGTACCATCAACAAACAATAAATCAAGATTATTTTGGTGACGGTTTAAAACCTGTGCTGACAAAGTATTATTATCATTTGTCCACTTCAATCTTGCAATATAAAAGTCGTTATAATTACCTAACTTAACTTCTTTAGTTGTATTTGCTGTGGCATCATATATGTGTAACGAGACTACTGCGTTTTTTTCTCCAGCTTTAGGATATTTAAACGTTTCGATTTTAGGATACAAGTCTGTTTTAAAAATCGACATTGAGAATTCAGGAACCATACTTTCGTCAAAACGAATATAAGCTACTTTCTTACTGTCTTTACTCCAATCAAAAGCGCGAACAAAAGCAAATTCTTCTTCATATACCCAATCAGTGATACCATTGATAATTGAGTTTTTCTTTCCATCAGTTGTAATCTGAGTAGATTTTTTAGAAGCTAAATCATAAACATACAGATTATTCTCTTTTGCGTAAGCTATTTTTTGTCCATCTGGCGAGAAAGTTGGCTCTTGGACTTGAAAATCAAACAGCTTAGTTAACTCTTTTGAATCTATATTATACAAATAATAATCTGCTGTGAAGGAGTGGCGAAATATTTTAGTAGAATTACAAGCTAACAAAATATTTTTTTCTGAAGCATCAAAAGCATAGCTATTGATCATCGGTAACTCACTATGATTTTTTGTATCAATTAAAGTTGTTACTTTTTTTAACGTAGCATAATCGTACAAATCTATCTGCATACTTCTACTCGTCCGATCAAAATTAAGTACCGTATACTGATTAGCATTTTGTAAAGATTGTAGTTTAAACATTTCCTTAGTTCGAAATATCCCACTAAAAACGTCATCTACAGTGATTTTTTGTTGACCAAAAACAGTAAAACAAATAAATATAAATAATGCGGTAAGTTTGTTTGTATTCATACAAATGATTTAAATATAAAAAAGAGCCCAATTTTAGTGAAAAAAATACACATAATATACATTTTAAGTGTTAAATGTTAATAAATTGGTTTTTCATATTATTTAATGCGCACAATTACATTACAAACAAAACCGTTAAAATGGTATCTTTGCAACTATACTACCATTTAATCAATTGATAATGAACAACGCCGTTGCTGGATTTTCTAAATTATCCAAAGAAGAAAAAATAAACTGGATTGCAAATAAGTACTTTTCTACACCAGAAAAAGCTGTTTTTTTACTTAAAAGTTACTGGAATACCGACGAAAAATTACAGAAATTACATGATGAATTCATCGAAAATACAATAACGAATTTTTACATTCCGCTTGGTATAGCTCCAAATTTCCTCATTAACGACAAATATACCACAATACCAATGGCAATCGAAGAGAGTTCGGTTGTCGCCGCGGCTTCAAAAGCTGCTAAATTCTGGTCTACTCGTGGCGGTTTCAAAGCAACAGTCATCAATACCGAAAAAATAGGTCAAGTCCATTTTACTTTTAATGGTGACGTTTCAAAGCTTAACTTATTTTTTGCACAAACAAAAAGCAAATTCTTTACCGATACTGAAAGCATCACCAAAAACATGCAACAGCGTGGTGGCGGAATTCTTGACATTGTTCTAAAAGACAAAACCAATTTATTACCAAATTACTTTCAACTTCATGCAACCTTTGAAACCAAAGACAGCATGGGCGCTAATTTCATAAATTCATGTTTAGAGCAATTTGCAAAAACATTAAAAGAAGCCTCTCAAGAATACGAATTATTTACTGAAGCAAATGAAGAAGTAAAAGTCATCATGAGCATTCTCTCAAACTATGTTCCAAACTGCGTTGTAAGAGCAGAGGTTTCATGCCCAGTAAATGAATTAGCCGAAAAACACATTCCGAATCCACAGGAGTTTGCCGAACGATTTGTTCAAGCAGTACAAATTGCCGAAGTAGAACCATTTCGTGCCGTAACTCACAACAAAGGAATCATGAACGGATCCGATGCTGTAATACTTGCCACAGGAAATGATTTCCGTGCTGTCGAAGCGGGAGTTCACGCCTATGCCTCTAGAAATGGACAATACTCAAGTTTGTCACATGCTAAAATAGAAAACGGAATTTTCACATTCTGGCTAGATATGCCCCTAGCATTAGGAACTGTTGGCGGACTAACTTCTTTACATCCGTTAGTAAAATTTTCATTACAAATGTTAGAAAATCCGTCTGCACCTCAATTAATGCAAATTGTAGCCGTTGCTGGTTTAGCTCAAAATTTCGCAGCATTACGTTCTTTAACCACAACCGGAATTCAAGAAGGACACATGAAAATGCACATCAATAATATCATTAATCAATTTGCTGCCAATGATGATGAACGTCTTTTAATTAAAAATCATTTTAAAAGCCACACTATATCTCATAGTGCAGTAGTTGAATTCATTGAAAACTTAAGAAAATAATACGAAGCTATTCCCGCTGTACACTATATCTTTATGTTTTTAAAGAAAAAACACAAAGGATATCGCTTCCATCGGGGCTAAAAATAAATGCATGAAAACAACTTTTTACAGTAACGGAAAACTTTTAATAACTGGAGAATATTTAGTATTAGATGGCGCAAAAGCATTTGCATTACCAACAAAATTTGGACAAAATTTAGTTGTTGCCAAAGGAGAAAACCAAGAAATACAATGGAAAAGTTACGATGCCGATACTAGTATTTGGTTTGAGGATACAATAACTTTTGCCGAAATAACAAACAATCCTGAACCTGAAACCGAAACAATAAAAACAACATTAATAAATATTCTACATGAAGCTTATTTATTAAATCCAGAGTTTCTAACCCAATCAGAAGGATACCAAATAAGCACACAGCTTACATTTCCTAAAAATTGGGGCCTAGGCACATCATCGACATTATTAAACAATATTGCTCAATGGACAAAAATTGATGCTTTTACGCTTCTTAAAAACAGTTTTGGAGGTAGTGGTTACGATATTGCTTGCGCACAAAATAACACTCCTATATTATATCACTTACAACAAAATCTACCAACTGTAGAAACGGTAAACTTTAAACCTGAATTTAGCCAGAACCTAAACTTTGTATACTTAAACAAAAAACAAAGCAGTAAAGCAGCAATAACCGCTTATTACAACAACAAAAACAGTCATCTGTCAAAGATAATTGCTAATAACGATAAAATAACACAAACTGTTATACAAGCCAAAACAGGAAAAGAATTTGCTAAAGCATTAGCAATTCATGAAGCTGAAATGAGCAATATCCTAGAAATGCAAACCATCAAAGAAAGACTATTTCCAGATTTTGAAGGCGTAATTAAAAGTCTTGGTGCATGGGGAGGCGATTTTGTAATGGTAATATCAAAAGACAACCCAACCGAATATTTTACAGCCAAAGGGTATAAAACGATAATTCCTTACAACGAAATGATATTGACTTAATCAAAACTTCTAATCTTTGTAACTAACAAAAAACCTTGCTAAACTCTAGCAAGGTTTTTTGTTGTTATCTTATAAAAAACACAAACACCCTTCACCTAACTCTTGGGACTTTTATTTTTATCAGGGTAAGCGGATTCGAAACCCACGTAACTACAAAAGGTTTTAAACCCTTTTAGCATCAAAATACAATTAAGCAAAATCTCAAAACTTCTTGAACAAAAAAAATCCTGAAATATAAATATTTCAGGATTTTTAAATTTTATGTTTTATCTAAATCTTGATAAACTAGTAGCTAAAGTGAGCTCTATTATCAACGATCTTAGCATTGTCTTTTAATGCAGGAAGAATTCTGTTTACATCCTGAGCACTTTGTGCTTTTACTTTCTCAACATAAGGAGCATGGTTTGGTAAAGCTGGTGCTTTTACTGTGCTTATGTTTTTAACAACATAAACTCCAGTATTTCCTTCAATTGGAGCAGAAAGTTTACCCGCTGCCAAAGCAAATGCATTACCAACAACTTTTGGCTCTTGACCAACACCACCAGGTAAAGTTGGGTTGTCCATAGTAACATCTGTTGCTTGTTGTACAGCTACACCAGCGCTTTTAGCAATTGCTTCGATAGTAGTACCATTCATTTTAGCTTTAAGGATTTCAGCTTTTTTCTTGTTTTTAAGAATTGGCTCAACATAAGGTCTTGCAACATCTACTGAAACTAAACCTGTTTTGTTTATGCTCTTAAGTTGTGCAATTACGTGACCAACATTAGCTACCTCAAAACGCTTAACATCACCTTTGCTTGTTCCTTTTTCAAAAGCCCATCTTACGATAGTTCTTTGATTTCCTAATGGACCGAAATTTTCATCCATTGCTTTAACTGTAACTGCAGGAGAAACTGTTAATTTCATTTCAGCTGCAACTTTATTGAAGTCTTTGTCAGCAGCATCCATTTCAAATTTAGTTGCTTGAGTAAATACTCTATCAGAAGTTGCTTCTGAAGCTTCGATTTTTTGAGCTATAGTTGCTAAACGAACACCATCTTGTTTGTCTGTAATTTTGATAATATGGAAACCAAAAGGAGTTTCTACCAATCCTACTTTTCCAATTGGGTTATTGAAAACAAAATCATTGAATGGTTTCACCATTTGGTTTTGTCCAAAATATCCTAAATCTCCACCTTGTTGTGCAGATGAATCATCTGAAGCCGTAAAAGCTAACATTAAGAAACTATCTGGATTTGCATTAACTTGAGCCAAAATTTCTTCTGCTTTAGCTTTTGCTTGTTCTTTAGTTCTTCTTTCTTTTTGGTTTGGAACTTGAGCTCCTTCATAACTAATTAAGATATGACTTGCTTTTGCATTAACTCCTGCTTTTGATCCTAAAGATTTAGAAATACAGTAGTAGTTACCAAAAACATAAGGCCCATAAATTTCACCTGGAGCTAGGCTAAATAATTTATCAGCATCTACAGCTGGTAAATCTTTCTTAGCTACATAAGTTGAATCGTAAGGTACATCTGAATTTGAATTCACAAAGTCAGCAACATTCTTAGCAGATCTAAATCCAGGTAAAGTATCGTTTTTACCTGTTTTTTGGTTGTAAACAACACTTCCTGATAATAGAGAAGTAATTTTTGCTTTAATTTCTGCCTCATCTTCTTTTGAAGCTTTATCTTCAATTAAAACATACTGAACCTCACGAGTTTCATCTGCTTTAAATTTCTTTTCGTCTTTTTTCATGAAATCTACGATTTCTGAATCAGATACTTTTACATCGCTATCCTTGATAGAAGAATATAAACCAGCTACAAAAGCAAAATTAACTTTGTTTGCTTCCATTTCATATTTCAACTTCCCTTCAGCAACAGTTGTATAAAGACCTGCTTTAATCAACGTATTGTATATTTGGTATTTTGCATTCAAATCTGCATCTTTCTCTCTATCTTTTAAATATTGAGCTTGCTCTGGATTTGCTTTAAAATATTCTTTAAATTTTGCTACATCAAAAACCCCTGCTGCATTTAAGAACATTGGATTTCTTCCGATATTTTGGTCTGCTTTTAAAACTTCAAGTAAATGTTTTTCACCAACTCTTAATCCTAATTTATCAAACTCTGATGATAACAAAGCAATAGAAACCTCTTGATCCCATACTCTGTTTGCAGCTTCAGTGGAAGTTATTCCTTGCCCACTTTTTTCAACATTACTAACTTTGATTCTAAAATCTTCAAATGAAATATCTTTCCCATTGATGCTTCCTACGTCTTTTGAACTCTCACCAAAATTTCCACTACTGAAAAGATCTTGAATGATAAATGCAAATAATGCAAGTGCAATAGCGCCTATCAATAAAGCGGAACGTTGTCTAATTTTTGCTAAAACTGCCATTTTTATTGTTGTTAATTTTATATTCAGTTTGCGAAAATACAATTATCTAGCTAATAATAATACTAGTAGCAATTTATTTTCTAAGAATTTTTATTTTTCTAAAAAAAATCACTCTTTTATAGTCAATTTTACCAATTCTATTTTCTTATTTGTTGCCTCTTCTATCACAAAATGATAGTTCCCTATAGTGATTTCTTCTCCTATTTGAGGGATTTCTTTAGTATGATCTACAATAAAACCACCTAAAGTACCATAAGAATCACTTTCTGGGATATCTAATTTATAAGCCTCATTTAAATACTCAACATCAAATCGAGTCGAGAAAATATACCTACCTTCTCCCAATTCTTTTTCTATCAATTCCTCATCCGAATCATGCTCATCTTCTATCTCACCAAACAATTCCTCGACAATATCTTCAACAGTTATAATTCCAGAAGTACCACCGTATTCGTCTAAAACTACTGCTACGCTTTTTCGTTTCTTGGTAAGCAAGTTCAAAACATCTTTTATATAAACTGTTTCTGGAACAAACTCAACAGGAATCAATACTGATTTTATCGTATCTGGCTTTTTAAACAAATCAAACGAATGAACATAACCTAGAATATCATCCAATGAGTTTTGATAAACAAGAATCTTTGAATAGCCTGTTTCTACAAATAAAGCTTTAAGTTCATCTACAGCATCAAAAAGTTCTACAGCATCAATTTCGGTCCGAGGAGTCATTATATCCCTTGCTTTTACTCCCGAAAATTCTAATGCATTCTGAAATATCTGTATCTCCGAATCAACTTCTTCATCATCTTCTACTGTACTCATTTGCTCAGAAATATAATTTCCAAGCTCTGCTTTACTAAAAAAAAACTGTACCTGATCTCCCTCTGTTTTAAAAAATCTTCTTAAAATAAAATCCGAAATCCAGATAAAAAAAGTAGAGATATAATAAAAAAGCCAATAAAAAAAATACGCTGGAAGTGCAAAAAACTTAATTAAAGAATTCGCATAAATTTGAAAAAACACCTTCGGAAAAAACTCTGCAGTGATTAAAATAAAAAAAGTAGAAATCAAAGTTTGAATAAGTAAACTGGCAACATCCGAAAAATGATACCCAAACTTAACAAGTGCACCTAAAAGCAAATCACCCATAAAAAAACTATAAACAACTATAGCAATATTGTTTCCAATAAGCATAGCAGCTATAAATTTCGACGGTTTTTGAGTAAGCTTAGTAAGGATTCTAGACAAGAAGTTTTCTTGTTTCTTCTCGATCTCTAGATATATCTTATTCGAGGATATGAAAGCAATTTCCATACCCGAAAAAAAGGCCGATAGTATTAAACATAGTATTATAATACTAATCTCCATTTTGGTTATTTTTTATTACGATTTTCCATTTTGTTCGCAAATTTCCTTCTAAAGAAGAACATAAAAATCCCCACTCCTGCAATTAAAAAGCTCAACCAAGGAGTCGGTTCACCAGCGCTCATTTTCATTATTGCTTCATAAATAAAAAGAATTGCAACTATCAGATAAGCGTATTGTGTATATTTTAAGTAACCCATAATTATTATTTTTATTCTTCAGTTTCTATCTCTCCAGTTATTCGTTGAGAGTTTATTATTTTAAAATCTTTACTAAAATCAAGTCCTTGCCCATACGAAACTCCTTTTGCATCTGTAAATTTAAACTTTCTTTCGGTATAAAACCATTCGTTTTTTTGATCAAAATACAATTGTTCCGTTTCTAACATCTGCCCATCATCTGTAGTAATTTTCACCTTTCCTTGTAAATCTATAACAGACGTTTGCTTATAAGAAATAGCATAATTAGCTACTACATAGGTGCGCTTACGCTTTTTATCATACAAAGTAACATCTATGCCTTTTGGAAAATCGGTAAAAGGAAAACTAACATTGGAATAATCCAACATTTTAGGACTTATTAAAATTCCCGAAATAAGGCCTGAATCAGTATACTTTATATTAACATTATCAGCATCACTGGCAGGAACAAACTCTATGAAATTACTTCTTTGTACATCTTTAAAATTACTTTCACATCCTAGAAAAAACATCGCAATAAAAATTACGAGTCCAAGAATTACACTATATTTTTTCAGTAAATTCATTCGTTAAATAAGGTATTAAACTCTAAAATAGAGTTTACAATCGGGAAATTAATTAAACTTACTTCTTTCGAACCATTTATCGTTTAATGAAAAACCTAGACTAATATTAACATAATTCTCTTGAATTAAGCCAGCCGATGTTGTTCCTCTTTTTCCAAACTCCATTCCTAAATTGACTTTTGAAAATGATCCAGGAATTGGAAGTCCTGCACCAAGTGTAAAACCAATATCATTTATACGCTCTGAATTAATTATTAAAGCAGTTTTTTCATATTTAATACCAGCTCTATAAGTAACTCTATTAAAATATCCTGAAAAAGAACTATAATTAGGAATATAATACCCTCCTATACTTGCACTTGCTGCTTTTCCATATCCTACGTTTGAAGCATTATTATATATAATTGACTGATTAACCGCATTTTGATACGAAAACTTTCCTCCAATTAACCATTTTTTAGATTCTCCAACACCTGCACTTAATGCTAGTTTGAATGGCATTTTTACATCAAGGTCACTTTTTACATCTTCTCCAAGATCTATAACACTAAAATAAAGCCCTGAACCAAGCATTCCTGTAGATATATTTCTTGTGTTTTCAGAATTCAATTTACCCTGAACCGTATATGTTGCACTACTAAAGAAAGATAATTTTTTATTTATCTTATACTGATACATTGCTCCAAAATTAAAATTAATTCCAGATAAATAATTAGTATTTAACTCTCTTGTTCCAACTGGCACATCGGGAACAAACTCATAACCAGTCGTTTCAATTTTACCAAAATCATATTGAACATCTGCTCCAATACTAAAATTAGGTTTGATTTTGTATCCAATCCCAAGATAAACTTTATTTAATCCGCCTGAACCATCAAATCTTTTATTATTACCTCCTGTATTTATCGAAAGAGATTCAATTTGATACCCTACAGATGAATAAGGAATCAATCCAAAACCTACTCCAAACTTTTTCCCCAAAGGCAAACCTACAGCAATATAATCTAAAGTTGTTCTTTGCGCTTTTGCCGATTGGCTATCTGTTTTTAATGTAGCCGAACTAAATGTACCTCCTACTGAGAAAGTTGTAAGCTTTAAATTTGCATAACTAGCAGGGTTTTCAATATTAATATGAATACTATCTTGCTCTATTGCAACACCCGCCATTGAACGAGTTTCGACAGTTCCTTTAAACCTTACATCACCAATTCCGTAAAAAGAATAAGGAGAAGACGTTCCTTGCTGAGCAAAAGAAACGAATGACAAAAGTAAGCAAGCGCTTATTATAATTTTTTTAATCATTGTTGATTTTATATTGAAATGTTTGGTTCAAACTTTCTAATAAGAAATTTGAATTGGCAAATATGGTATTTTTTAATCGTTTAGCCAAAAAAAGTGCATCCCCACCCGTTAAAATTATTATAAAATTTTGGCGGTCTGCTTTGTATTGATCGATAAAACCATCTATTTCATAGACGAATCCATTGACAACCCCTGAATGCATTGATTCGGGAGTTGAATTACCAATATAAGATTGAGGCTCTTTAAATGTTAATAACGGAAGTTTTGCTGTATAATTATGCAGTGCTTCATATCTTAATCGTAACCCTGGAGATATAGCTCCCCCTAAATAATTATCATTTTCATCTACAAAATCATAAGTAATGCAAGTTCCAGCATCAATAATTAATCTATTTTGATTCGGATATTGCAATGTAGCTCCACTAGCAAGTACCATTCTATCTATTCCTAATGTTTTTGGTGTAGCATACTTATTCTTAAACGGAAATCGATCTTCATTTGTCAAAAAACAAACACTTACATTATTATTAAAACTCAAAAACAATTCTTTTTCTACATTTCCAACTGATGCAACAACCAAACTTGTTACTTTTTCATAGTTTTTTAAAATTTTTTTAATTTTTATTTCAAGTTCATTCTTATCAAAAACAAAAAATTCCAAAACAGTATTATTCTCAAAAACAGCACCTTTAATACGTGTGTTACCAACATCGATTGTTAAAACCATAGTTACTTATTTACTGATGCGAAGATACGAATTGATTTTTTTCTAAAATTGTTTTGAAGAAACTAAAAAACATTCTATATTTGCACCCGCGTCAAGCACGGTACCTTAGCTCAGATGGTAGAGCAATGGACTGAAAATCCATGTGTCCCTGGTTCGATCCCTGGAGGTACCACAAAACCCACTCAAACGAGTGGGTTTTTTGTTTTTTCTTGATAAATAGAATTCTTTCTTTAAATTTACCTTGGATAATCTAAAAAACATTCTATATTTGCACCCGCAATAAGCACGGTACCTTAGCTCAGATGGTAGAGCAATGGACTGAAAATCCATGTGTCCCTGGTTCGATCCCTGGAGGTACCACAAAACCCACTCAAACGAGTGGGTTTTGTGTTTTTATCCCCTAGCTTATTGTTTTCTTACAACGATTTTGGTTTTTCTCTATTCACAAGATTGACGAGTTCCTTTGCATACTTCTTCTTTCTTCAGAAAGACAAGTTTTACCAATGTTTACGATAAATAAGTAAGCTTTTAAGAAAACCAATACAATCGACACCTTGATTTCCAAACTACTTTATGCATTTTACTTAGTCAGTTAAGCTATCATTTAAGCTCCATCCCTAAAAAAGGCGGCTTTCACTTTCTACCTCCTAATATTACTCACAAAAAAACAGGAAATAATAAATCAATTTGTTTTTGTTAAAAAAATATAAAATAATACGATTTTTATATTCTATTTTAGTAAAATAATAATCATATTGATTTTTACACAATACATCAATAGAATACGGATACATGAGTAATACATCTACAAAAGGAATCTGGAAAGTTATTTCAGCCTCCTCCATGGGAACAATGATTGAGTGGTACGATTTTTATATTTTTGGAAGTTTAGCTGTGGTAATCTCTACTAAATTTTTCCCATTAGACAATCCGACAGCATCTTTCTTAGCTACTTTAGCCACTTTTGCGGCAGGATTTGTTGTTAGGCCATTTGGAGCTTTATTCTTTGGACGCCTCGGGGATTTAATTGGAAGAAAATATACCTTTATGGCAACCTTGTTATTAATGGGATGCTCTACTTTTTTAATAGGATGTATTCCGAGCTATGAAACAATTGGTTACTTCGCCCCCATATTAGTCTTGATTTTACGCTTACTACAAGGGCTAGCTCTTGGTGGGGAATACGGAGGCGCCGCAACTTATGTAGCTGAACATGCCCCTGTAGGCCAACGTGGCTATTGGACATCATGGATTCAAACTACCGCAACGATTGGCCTTTTTATTTCTTTAATGGTCATATTAATTACAAAAAATTCTCTTTCAGCAGAATCATTTGATTCTTGGGGCTGGCGTGTTCCTTTTTGGGTATCTATTGTAATGGTCGGTGTTTCTTACTTAATTCGAAAAAACATGGACGAGTCTCCTGTTTTTGCTAAAGCAAAAAAAGAAGGAAGCATAAGTACAAAACCTCTAAAAGAAAGCTTCGGAAATAGATATAATCTAAAATTTGTTTTACTTGCTTTATTTGGCGCAACAATGGGACAAGGTGTAGTTTGGTACACGGGACAATTTTACGCCATGAGTTTTATGAAAACAGTAATGAATATCGAATCTTCTCAAGTAGATGGCTTACTCGGTATTGCATTATTGCTTGGAACACCATTTTTTATCTTTTTTGGATGGCTAAGTGATAAAATTGGAAGAAAATATATTATGATGGGTGGCATGTTACTTGCCATCTTGCTCTACAGACCGATTTACAAACAAATGTATGAAACTGTAAATCTTAACAATAAAAGCATTTCTAAAACATATAAAACTGAATCAAAAAATAATGACAAAAAAGAATATTACGTTATTACTAATAACGAATATTCTGACGGCACCTTTGCCACTAAAAAACAAATAAACCATACTGAAACTGGGAAAGCTGATTCAGAATTACAAACATTAATTACTATTAACTTTAATGATAAATGGACTTTGATTTTTCTAGTTTTTATTCAAGTTTTATTTGTCACAATGGTTTACGGCCCTATAGCAGCATTTTTAGTTGAAATGTTTCCGGCAAAAATCAGATATACATCCATGTCATTACCCTATCACGTTGGAAATGGAATCTTCGGGGGGTTACTTCCTGCGATATCAACTTATTTTGTAACCCATTCTAAAGAAGTTGGCAAAGCTGATTTTTACCTTGATGGACTCTGGTACCCAATCATTATATCTACGATATGCTTTGTTATCGGAATGATCTACATTGACAATAAAAGCAAAAACACTCACATATAATCCTTCAACGATGAACTTACTAAAACGAATATTGGGAATACTATGGATAATATTATCCATCGCTGCAGCTTACTTTTGCATTTTCGAATTTGGATTACCTAAACTTGTATCAGACAAACAAGAAGATATCGTTTTTGGAATTATAATTCTGTTTATTCTCACTCCGCTAATTGTTTTAGGACTAGGAGCATTTGGATATTTTTCGTTGGTAGGAGAATACGACAAAAGAAAATAAACCTTTCTTTTTCTATTTCATCTATTTGAATTAAAACAAAAAAACTGCCTGTTATAACAACAGACAGCTTTTCACACTAACTAACCAATAATTTATTTTTTCAAGAACTTCAATACTTCTGTATTATTGTTTTCATCTGTTGCTTTTACGAAATACAAACCTGAGTTTAGTTCACTAACAGAGTATTCTGAACTCAAATTTCCGTTACCTGTAAAACTCTTTACCAATTGCCCAGACAATGAATAAATGGCTACTTTTGAAACCGATGCATTCAAAGTAAAATAATCAGTTACTGGATTTGGATATAAAGTAATCCCGTTTGGTTTTTCGAAATCTTCTATAGCCAACAACGCTCTCTTATTTCCGTAAATTCGAAATTCTCCAGCTGGAATTGTTATTGTCGTGGCTACATTGGTAATATTAATCGATGTATTATCCATTAAATCATACCAAACACCTGCATAAGGAAAACCCGTTGCTACAGCTTTATCTGTAACATCAAAATTTGCCAGAATCAACACATCTCTTAACTCGGTTGCTGGCAAAGTACTGTTTGTGATTTTTATATTTGGAGATAATGAATTTGTATTAGAAACTGTTACTGTTCCTGAGAAAACAGGTTCAACAGTTTTCATTGTAATCATTTTTGCCCAATCGTTATATATTTTACTTCTACCAGAATTCCCTAACCAATCTCCTGCCCATTGTGGTTGCTGTTTAGTATCTAACTTACAATCCCCAGAAATTGTTCCCGACTCATCATTTACAACACCGTTTTTACATGCAAAAATAGAAGCGTCCCAACCCAAATCACCAAAATGCCATATCATTTTAGGACCAGGAATCAATAAAGACACCGCCCCAATAGCTGACATCCTAGACAATCCTACATTTAAATTCTTTACATTATGATTTACATTGTTACTATTACCATATTGAATGTTTTTATACATCAATCGTTCTTCATCATGACTCTCAGCATAACCCATTAATCGATTTGCTGTAAACCCACGACTACTGCTTGTCATCCTAGAAATATTGCTATCTGAATCATACCCCATTGATAATTGATTGTATGCTTGCGTCATTTTACCCCACATCATAACGCCTTTACTTATAGGATCGGTAATTCTATAATTTGCCCATTCTTTTTCTTCAGCATCACTTCCCAAATGTTCAAAAATTGTATAATGTGTAGGATCAAATCCCCAAGAATAATCAGCATATAATTTTAACACATCTACTCTATCTTGTTGTAACCTATTTGTACACGCTTCATCGCCTGCGGTACAATTTTGTGTAAATCCTTTGGTTAAATCCCAACGAAATCCATCAATTTTATATTCCTCAATCCAATGCTTAATTACTCTTTTTACATAATTCTGAGTTAAAGCCTTTTGATGATTAAAATCTTCCCCAACACTATAACTATGTTTTGCTACAGTATTAAAATAAGGATTATCTGTCGATGGCGAACCCCAGCCATCCTTATCTGGATCATTCATCCACATTCTTACCATTGGATTTCGACCAAAAGCATGATTTAAAGCTACATCTAAAATAACCGCAATTCCGTTTTGATGACATAAATCAATAAACTCTTTAAGCTTATCCGAAGTTCCATAAAACTTATCTAAAGCCATATGAAAGGAAGTATTATACCCCCAGCTTTCATTGCCTTCAAATTCCATAACAGGCATTAGTTCGATAGCATTTACTTTTAAGTTTTTAAAATAATCTATCTTATCTATTAAACTTTGATAATTTCTGGCTGCATCAAAATCACGCACTAAAACTTCATAAACTACTAATTTCTCTTTTTCAGGTTTAACGAAATTTGCTACTTTCCAAGGATACGATATTTGCCCTGTTTTTAAAACAGTAACTTCACGCTCTTGCCCTACTGGATAAACAGGCATATTAGGATAAGTTGTAGATGGAATTCCTGGGTCATCAAAAGGAGATAAAACCAAAGTAGAATAAGGATCAGCAGTTTTTACTAACGATGGTGAATTGGCAATTGGCGAATTAGCAACAACCCAATATTGATACGTATTATTTTCTCCCGAAACTAATCCTGTTATCTCTAGCCAGAACTTACCCGAAGTTGGGTCTTTTTTCATAGCATAAGAACTAGTAGGTGTCCAATTATTAAAACTTCCTGCCACATACACAAAATCTTTTAACGGAGCATCTAGAACTAGTGTTGCTTTTGTAACGTCAGTAGCATTATAATTTATCCCATCTACTAATCCCACTGGCATCGCTGCCGATACAGCTCCAGGATTAACTATTGCCGTAAATTTTTTAACAATAGTTGTTCCGCTTTGGGTTATACTTAATTCATAACTCTGATTTCCTATAATATTTACATGATTAAAGACATAACTCGAAGTACTAGCATTCGAATTAATCACCACTCCATTTGATTTCAGATTATAACTTGCTAAACCATTTGTATTTGTTGCGCTAATATTCAAACTTCCTCCGCTAGCAATAATAGTATTGCTATTTTCTACAGGAGAAGCCAGACTTGCCTGAAAAACTCCTACATTGAGAAAAAAATCAGAACAAGATGGAGCAAGTTTTAATGTTTGAGAACCCGCAGCATTTCTAAATACAATTCCCATTTTAGCCGCTTCTGATTGTTGCAAACTTGTTAATCCGAAATATACGCTTGGTGTAATACTAATGCTCCATGTGCCATTTGGGTTTTTAGTCATTAAACCAACACCGTCATCGGCACCCCAATTCCCTTTTGTTGTTGCCCATGGATTTGCTTCTGAACCAATTCCTGAATGCATATATACTTTAGCAGGATTCGTCCCCATTTCATTACAAGTTGGTGAGACAAATGAAGCCGTAATAGTTATTGACTCATTCACCTGAAACACTGCAGGCGATACTGTTATTTGTTGTGCATTGACTACAGCAACAAAAAATAAAATCAAAAATAATTGTATAGTTCTTTTCATAATGTAGTTGGTTTGGTTGGTTAATTTTATAAAAAAGGGCTATCCGTAGATAGCCCTCATTAATTTCAATAAAAAATTACTATTGATTTGGAATCATTAAATAGCTTCCATCTAAATCATTAAAATAAATAACATATTTAGATTTAGCAACTGGTATGTTATCCCCAGTTCCTCCTCCAGAGAAAGGAGTTTTTCCTCCCCAAGAGACATCCCAGCTATCATTTGCTCTAAATTTAAGTCCACCATCATTCAATACAGTTACACCTAAACTCCAAATATGTCCGTTAAAAGTAGATTTCACCATTGGTGTAGATGAATCCCAACTACCTGGTGTACTATCTCCAATAATACCAACTGTATCATAAATCTTAGCAGCAGAAGCATTATAAGCAACCAACTCATAGGTTAACTTTTGCACATCCATTTTAAAGGTATAATAACCTGAAACTGGAATCACAAAACTAGCTGGATCTGGATCTGAATCTTTACCTCTGTAAGCTAAAGCCCCATCTGATCCACCATACATTGGAGCCCAACTACCTAAACTACTAATAGTCTTAAATGCACCTGCTTTAAAAAATCCTGTAAAAGTATATTCATTAGAGTTTGTTCCGCTTCTGAATAGAATTTGATTTCCTTTGTTATTATCCCAACCTGAAACAGTTGCATCACCCACTAAATACCAATCTGTAAAATTATAAACCACTCTTCCTGCATAAGGAGTCACACTAATCGTAATTAATGTTTTAGATATTTGAGGAACTCCTCCTGAAACACTAGATGCAATCTTTACATCAAACATTGAAGCAACTTCTGTTTGCGCTCCAAGATCAATAACAGCTTGATTCAAATCCTTAACAAGCACTGAAGCTTCTGTGATATTGTTTGTAGTTGCAATCGTTTTAGCTTCTTTAAAATCACCACCTTTTTTATCAATTAACAAAGTGTACCTTACCACTACGGTAGTCGAATATTCCGCTGCGGTCCAAGTAAATTTTCCAGCATCACTTGCAGCTTCATCAGCATCCAAGACAAACTCTTTTCCTGTTGCAGGACCAGTGATTTCAGGTGTAGTAACAGCTTCTACAATTGGTCTGTTATCTACAGCATCAGCATTACACGACACCGCCAATACACCAATAAATGCGATTAAAATTTTATATATATTTTTCATTTTACTGTTTTATAAAGGTGTTAGTATCCTAAATTTTGCTTCAATGTTGGGTTTGCTTGAATATTCCTTGCAGGAATAGGCATTAAATCTCTATAAGACTCAGTTGAACTACCATTTTCGGTTCCACCTTTCCATTGCCAAGTTTTAGATCCACCTGTAAATTTTCCAAAACGAATTAAATCAGTTCTTCTATGACATTCCCAAAACAACTCTCTTCCTCTTTCATCCAAAAGAAAATCAAGAGTTAACTCAGCATTTGAAATAGCTTTTGCGTTTGCTCTCTTTCTAATTTTATTTACATAATCTAAAGCTTTTACCATGTCCCCTGAAGATGCTCCTCTAACGGTAGCTTCCGCATACATTAAATAAACATCTGACAATCTAAACATAGGAAAATCTGTATCTGGAATATCAGGTCTTTGAGCTTTTGTACCATCAGAATTAACATTAATAAATTTAGTAACGGCATAACCATCAGTAAAAACTCCTACATTACTAATATCTAATGATTGACCATCTGTATAAAATGTTCCTCTTTCATCTGCTGTAGCATTTACATCAGGAAAAAGCTTAACAAACTCTCTACGGGCTCTGGTTCCTTCCCATCCACCGTCCATTCCTTGATCAGCGGCTACCATACTACCTCCAATAGAAGCATGAATAATAAAACTCATTCCTCCTCCAGTAGCTCTAATAGCGTTACCGTCTCCAATAATTGGAAAAATAAACTCCCTTTCAGCACCATTTCTGTCATTATTTGCTGAGAACAAATAACGGTACGGAACATCCGCAAATGTATATGCTGAGCCATTAATAATCTCATTACACAATACTGCTGCTTCATTATTTCTATCTACTCCTGTATACACTTTAGAATTCAAATAAATTTGTGCCAATAAAAATTTAGCAGCTGTCTTATCTATTCTCCCATATTCATTAGCTTTAGAATCAACTAAAGTCTTATCCATATCTTTTAACTCAGATTCAACAAAAGCGAAAACTTCTGCTCTAGTTTTTTGTACTGGATAAAATAATCCAACTGGATCTGCTTCAGTCGTGATTGGTACATTACCAAACAAGTCCATTAAATTATAGTATGAAAAAGCTCTTAAGAAACGAGCTTCTGCTCTAAAGGCAACAATTTCAGCTTTCAAATTAGCATCAACACCTCTAGCAGTTAATTTATCATCTGTAGTTTGTCTCAAAAACTCATTTGCAACACTAATTTCATAGAATGCTCTTGAAAATATTCCTGATAAAAATTCGTTAGCAGGTGACCAATTCTGAGTATTCAATGTTGGTAAATCTCCATCTGCCCAAGCAATAATAGCTTCGTCAGTTGGAAGTTCCTGAGTTACAAAAAGCAACCTTAGGTAGCTACTAAAATCTCCACCAAGTCCAGCAATATCTGGTTTACCATCTCCGTCATTACCTCCTACATATAGACCTGCGTATAATTTAGCCAATACTTGTTTGTAGGAAGTTGGATCTTTAAAGAAATCCTCAGATAAAAATTCATTTTTATCACGTGGCTTAACATCCAGATCACTCGTACACGAAACCAGTGCCATATTTACTCCTAAAATGAATAGGAAAAAATAAGATATATGTTTAAATGATATTTTCATTTTGTTTATTTTAAAATTTTATTTTTCAGTATAATTTTAGAAATTCGCATTTACCCCAAACAAGAAAGTTCTGGCTCTTGGATAAACGTTATTATCGATTCCATTAAATTTTTCAGGATCTAGACCATCATATTTTGTAAGAACAAAAACATTCTGAACTCCTAATGTAAATCTTAAAGAAGCTGCTTTTAATATTGATTTATCAAAAGTATATCCAACAGTAACATTATCCAGTTTTATAAAAGATGCATCTTTTACAAAGTAATCAGACAAATAACGTCTTGTCCCATTATCTTCATATGTAAATCCTGTATTAAAATAATCTGTACTTACATTAGACAAATCTGTTTGTCTTCTTAAACCTGCATCAGAAAATCCTAAATTAGAACTCACATTGTCAAAAATGTAGTTTCCTAAACTTGCTCTCCAGTTCATTGTAAAGTCAAACTTTTTGTAATTCAAAGTAGTGAAAAGTCCAAAAGTATAATCTGCTGTTGGTTTTTTATATCTATAACGATCTCCATCATCTATTTTTCCATCACCATTTCTATCTACATATGCCCCAGCAATTGGTCTTTTATTAGCATCGTATAATTGCTCAAATACTAAAAATGAATTTGGTGCAAATCCTACTGAATTAATTTGGATTTTGTTACCTCCTCCTCCTGCAATATTATCTCCTGATAGGTACCCTTGAAATCCTGAAACAGTCGTGCCTAAATCACTGATTTTTTGATCTAAATAAGTTGTATTAAAAGCAACATTCCACGTTAGGTTATCATTTTTAATAATGTCTGATTGAATATTAAACTCAATCCCTTTAGTTCTAACACTACCAACATTATATATTCCTGAGTTTCTTATATTCGCCCCATCTGGAACCAAAACTTCTGCCAATAAATCACTTGATTTTTTATCGAAATAGTTAATTGACCCTGTAATTTTATCATTAAAGAAACCGTAGTCAACACCTAAATTCATCTCCGTTAACTCTTCCCATTTAATATCTGGATTATACCCTTCAGGTCTTGCTGTTTTGTAAACAGTATTTCCAAAAAGATATTGAGAATTAATAGTTCCAAGTGTTACTCTTCGTAAATAATCATATTGAGCTGAGATATCCTGTTGACCAGTTGTACCGTATCCAAATCTTAATTTTAAACTTGAAATAGTTTCATTTTCTTTCAAGAAATCTTCTTCTGTAACATTCCATGCCAAAGCAGCTCCTCCAAAATTCCCCCATCTGTTTTCTTTAGAAAAACGAGAAGTTCCATCTCTTCTATAATTTAATGTTATTAAATAACGGCTATCATAATTTAAAATGAAACGACCAAAATAGGATTGTAAATTAACATCTGGATCAAGTACAGTTAAGACTTTAGGATTTGGCTGTCTAGTCTCTCCTGATTCGTATTTTTCTTTTTGAAACATTTGGTAGTTATACCCTGCAGTTGCATCAAGTTTAAACTTTCCTAAATTCTTAGTATAATTAAAATAGGCGTTTAAGTTTTTATTTTGAAGAGACTCAGTATAGCTATTATAATTTCCATAATTTACCCACTTTCCAGAACTAAAAGCTTCTGGTTGATAACCTAAAACACTTTGTGTACTTTGTTCATTATAACCATTACTATCGAATCTATCAATACCAGCTTCTACGATAGCTTTCAAATCTTCAAGGAAATGAAATTTATAGTCTAGTCTAATATTTCCCCATTTTCTAGTAGAAGTAGCTCTCTTCTCTTCTTGATTTAATCTAGCAACAGGATTTCTTGCTGGCAATAATGGCAAATTCTCATTAGGCCCTAACCATTCGAAATAGCCTCCATAACGAGAACCTGCCTGATAAACTGATTGTGTAGGATCAAAACTAATTGCTCCACCAATAACTGCTCCTTCGTCTTGAAATCTATTTTTACCAAAAGATAAGTTTCCATTGATATCAATTTTTAAATGATTGTCGAATAAAACTGGATTTAACGATATCGATGTCGTAGTTCTTTCAAAAGAAGTGTTTCTTAAGATCCCTGGATTATTAACATTACCAACAGATAATCTTACTGGTAATTTATTAAATAATGAACCACTTGCAGATATATTATTATTAGCCGTTAAAGCAGTATGAAAAATTTCATCTTGCCAATTTGTATTCGCAGTTCCCAATAATGCTTTTTGCGCAGGAGTACCTTTTGCATTTACCAAAGTTCTAAATTGATCTGCATTCATTACATCAACTGTATTTGCTACAGTATTAACACCTACCTGAGAGCTAAAATTAACTTTCACTCCGCCTTTAGTACCTTTTTTAGTAGTAATAACAATTACACCATTTGCAGCTCTAGAACCATAAATTGCAGCTGCAGAAGCATCTTTCAATACAGTAAAAGATTCAATATCGTTAGGATCTATTGTAGATAAAATACTAGTTGCCCCATTAGGAACGGCATTACTTAAAGGAAGACCATCTAAAACTATCAGAGGCTCATTAGAAGCTGTTAAAGAAGATCCTCCACGAATTCTAATATCCGCTTTAGCTCCTGGAGCACCACCTCCTGTAACGTTAACACCCGAAATACGACCACTAATTAAACTCTCTGGAGTTACATTAATTCCTTTATTAAATTCTTTTGCAGAAATTTGCGATACAGATCCTGTAGCATCTTTTTTCTTAACAGTACCATAACCTACTTGTACTACAACTTCCTTAAGCTGATTTGCATCTTCATCTAAAGAAATACTCACTGTTTTTTGTCCATTAAAACTGATAGTAGAACTAACATAGCCTATGAAGGAAGCGGTAATTTTATCACCACTCTTCAAATTAGTTAGCTTAAATTTCCCATCAAAATCTGTCGAAGTACCATTGGTACCACCTTGTACATTTACGTTTACCCCGGGAATTGGTTGCCCTGTTGCTTTGTCTAAAACAACACCCTCTAATGTGCTCTGAGCAAACACACTAAACGGAAGGAGTAAGAATAAAAATAACAACTTTTTATAAATTGCTTTCATACTTTTTGTTTAAATTAAAATTGAGTTTTGGTTTATTTATTAACTTTTATTTTTACTTCGAATCTCAAAATTAAGGATTTATTAACGTGCCCGACACATACCAATTTTTAATGGTTTACGAAAACGTGATAGTGTTGAAAACTTTCTATATAATATAAGTTTTTAGGCAGAATACTGTGATTTTTAAAAATAAATCATACCTTTATTATCAAAACAATTTTTTCCATATCAACAGTATGAAACGCAAAATAACTCTTAAACAGATTGCTAAGGAGCTTGACGTATCAATTTCTACCGTATCAAAATCACTACGAAACAGCCTGGAAATCGGAGAAGATACCCGATTAAAAGTTCAGGCTTTTGCCAAATTCTACAATTACAAACCTAACAATATAGCGCTCAGTTTAAAGAATCGTAAAACCAAAACAATTGGTATTATTATTCCCGAAATTGTGCATCATTTTTTCTCGACCGTTATTAATGGAGTAGAACAAGTAGCCAACGAAAATGGCTATAGTGTTATCATATGCTTATCTGATGATTCATTTGATAAAGAAGTACTTAATATGGAAATGCTAGCCAACGGAAGTATCGATGGCTTTATCATGTCTTTATCTAAAGAAACCCAATTTAAAGGAGATTTTCACCATATAACCGAGGTCATCAATCAAGGAATGCCAGTTGTTATGTTTGACCGAGTTACCAATGACATTTTATGCGACAAAGTGATCATCGATGACAAATCAGCAGCTTATGGAGCAGTTCAGAGTTTGATCGATAAAGGTCGCAAAAAAATAGCCTTAGTTACTACTGTTGACTATGTTAGCGTTGGAAAACTAAGAACAGACGGATATACTAAAGCGCTACTAGATAACGACATTCCTTTTAACGAAGACCTTATCATAAAGATCGAAGATGTAGATACTTGCGAAATAATTATTAGTCAATTATTAGAAGACCGAGCAATAGATGCTGTCTTTGCAGTTAATGAACTTTTTGCTGTTACTATAATAAAAACTGCTAGTAAAATGGGACTTCGAGTTCCCGAAGATTTAGCTGTAATTGCCTTTACAGACGGAATCATCTCCAAATATTCAACTCCAACTATTACAACAGTAAGCCAAAGCGGCAACAAAATGGGGAATAAAGCTGCAAAAATGCTAATAGATCGTCTAGAATCAGAAACCGAAGAAGGAGAAGAGGAAGAGGAAAACTACAAAACTGAAGTCATTGAAACTCATCTTATAGAAAGAGAATCTACAGATTAATATTCTTACAATCCTAAATAAAAGAGCCCATTATTAATTTTAATGGGTTTTTTATTTGCTTCGTTAGAAAAATAATTTATAAATTTACGCCAGCTCAAAACTTTTACTTTTACTTCGAAAATTAAGTTAAGTTTTGATAAGCAAAGCGCTTATCGTACATTCATTAAATTACGATAATGGAAAAGCGTAAATTAAGTTTCTGGGAAATTTGGAACATGAGTTTCGGTTTCTTAGGAATACAAATGGGGTTTGCTTTACAAAATGCAAATGCCAGTAGAATTCTTCAGATTTTTGGTGCCGACGTACACGAACTTTCATGGTTTTGGATAATTGCTCCTTTAATGGGACTAATTGTTCAACCTATCATTGGTCATTATAGTGATAAAACATGGGGGAAATTTGGACGAAGAAAACCTTTTTTTCTTGTAGGTGCCATCCTAGCTTCAGTTGGATTAATATTAATGCCACAGGCAAACATTTTCATTTCCGTATTACCCGCATTATGGGTTGGAGCAGGAATGCTTATGATTATGGATGCTTCATTTAATATTGCCATGGAGCCATTTCGTGCTTTAGTGGGCGACAATTTAAGAACAGACCAGCGTACAGCAGGATTTAGTATTCAAACAGCACTTATTGGTTTTGGAGCCGTAATTGGTTCGGCATTACCATATGTGTTAACTAAATGGTTTGGAGTTTCTAATAGCAGCGTTCCCGGAAGCGTCCCATTAAACCTTACACTTTCCTTTATTTTAGGAGCTGTTGTTTTAATTGGATCTATCCTAGTAACCTTATTTACAACCAAAGAATATTCTCCCGAAGAACTAGAACTTTTTGAAGATCCTCAAAGTGAAATTGATATTCCTTCTGAAGAAAAATCAAAACTTACAGACATTTTTACAGACTTTGCAAAAATGCCAACCACTATGCGCCAGCTTAGTTGGGTACAGTTTTTCTCTTGGTTTGGACTTTTCGGTATGTGGGTATTTAGTACTCCAGCAATTGCACATCATATTTACGGACTACCATTAAACGACAATTCAAGCCAAACCTATCAAGATGCTGGGGATTGGGTTGGAATCCTTTTTGGAGTTTATAATCTTGTTTCGGCAATTATAGCCTTATTTTTTCTTCCAATGATCGCGAAGAAAATTGGTCGAAAATCAACTCATGCCCTTTCATTAGTTATTGGTGGAATAGGTTTGATCTCTATTTATTTCATGCCTGATGAAAACTGGGTTATCCTTTCGATGGTATTAATTGGTGTGGCTTGGGCTAGTATCCTAGCAATGCCATATGCAATTCTAGCAGGATCTATTGCTCCTAAAAAAATGGGGGTTTACATGGGGATTTTCAACTTCTTTATTGTAATTCCTCAAATAATAAATGCAATAATCGGAGGACCAATCGTAAAATACCTTTACAATGGTGATGCTATGTACGCCTTAATCACAAGTGGAGTCAGCTTTTTGATAGCCGCAGTTTTGGTGTATAAAGTAAAAGATGTAGATGACATAAAAGTCTAAAACTTACATCTAAGAACTTTCTCCTTCTGATGAAACAGAAGTGATTTCTTGACAATCAAAATTTAAATACTTTTTCGAAAGAATTACAAAATAAGCATATTATTAAATGAATACAAAAGCGTTTATATTCGACCTAGACGGCGTAATTGTTGACACAGCTAAATACCATTATTTGGCGTGGCAAAAAATTGCAAATGCATTAAACATTGACTTTACACACGAACACAACGAACTCTTAAAAGGAGTAAGTCGTGTACGTTCTCTAGATATCATCCTAGAATTAGGAAACATACAAGCTTCTCAAGAAGATAAAGACAAATGGCTCATCCAAAAAAATGAAGACTATCTGACTTATTTAGTAGATATGGATGAAAGTGAAATCCTTCCTGGAGTTTTACCTATTCTACAATTTTTAAAAGAAAAAAAACAAGCTATTGCATTAGGCTCAGCGAGTAAAAATGCACGTCCGATACTCGAAAAAACAGGAATCATATCCTATTTCGATGTTATTGTTGATGGAAATGATGTTACAAATGCCAAACCTGACCCAGAAGTTTTCTTAAAAGCGGCTCGATTATTAAACATAAGCCCAGAAGACGCTATCGTATTTGAAGATTCAGTGGCAGGAGTTCAAGCAGCCAATATTGGAAAAATGACTAGTATAGGGATTGGTTCTAAAACGGTCTTGCATGAAGCAAAATACATCTTTGAGGATTTTACCTTGATAAACCAAAATTTCATCGAATCATTAATCACAAAATAAATCAATCAAAAACAATTAATGAATTAGAAAATGCTCAATTAGATAACTCACAAACTGCGTAATTATCTCATTTTCTAATTAACTAATTGCCAAATTTTAAAAACAATGAATCAAGATTATATAAAACCAGACAATTGGTCAATCATAGAAGAAGGCTTTGATGTCGAAAGAGTTAAATCATCTGAAAGCCTTTTCAGTATCGGAAACGGTGCTATGGGACAACGCGCTAATTTTGAAGAAAAATACTCAGGAGAAACTTTCCAAGGAAGTTATATTGCTGGAATCTATTATCCAGATAAAACAAAAGTGGGTTGGTGGAAAAACGGATATCCAAAATACTTTGCCAAAGTACTTAATGCTCCAAACTGGATTGGTATCAATATTGAAATTAACGAAGAAGCTTTCGATTTAAATTCTTGCACCGAAGTAAAAAACTTTCGTAGAGAATTAAACATGAAAGAAGGCTGGTACAATCGCTCATTTGAGGCAACATTAAAAAACGGAACAGAAATCGCTGTTAATGTACGTCGTTTTCTTTCTTTGAATCTGGATGAAGTTGGTATTATCAAATACGAAATTACCCCATTAAACAAAGACGCAAAAATTCTTTACAAACCGTATTTGGATGCTGGTGTTACCAATGAAGATGCTAACTGGGAAGAAAAATTCTGGGAGCCTCTTGAAGTAAAAAAAGCTACAAACGAAGCTTATGTAACAGCTCAGACTTACAAAACGCACTTTAAGGTTACAACTTTTATGCACAATAGTATTTTTGCTAATAACGAAAATATAAACATATCACCTTCTACAATAGATTCTTCATCAGATAAAGTAGAATATACTTATGGTGTAATTATCGCAAAAGGACAAACTTCATCTATACAAAAAGTTGGTGGTTATACCGTTTCATTAAATCATACCAACACACTTGCTGCTGCCGAAAAAGCAATTAAAGAAGCATTAAGCAAAGGGTACGACCAATTATTACAAGAACAAATTGATGCTTGGGCAAAAGTTTGGGAAATGTCAGACATTACCATCGAAGGTGATGTAAAAGCTCAACAAGGAATTCGTTTCAATATTTTTCAGTTAAACCAAACCTACTCAGGAAAAGACAATCGATTAAATATTGGACCAAAAGGTTTTACCGGAGAAAAATATGGTGGATCAACCTATTGGGATACCGAAGCATATTGCATTCCGTTTTACATGGCTACCAAAGACCAGCAAGTTGCCCGAAATTTATTGACATATCGTTACAACCAGTTGGACAAAGCTATTGAAAATGCTAAAGACAATTTAGGATTTAAAGATGGAGCTGCTTTATACCCAATGGTAACTATGAATGGTGAAGAATGCCATAACGAATGGGAAATCACACATGAAGAAATCCACAGAAATGGTGCGATCGCTTTTGCTATTTTTAATTACAACCGTTACACAGGAGATTACTCTTATATTCCCGAAAAAGGATTAGAAGTATTAATCGGAATTGCACGTTTCTGGCACCAAAGAGCCTCATTCTCTACAGACAAAAATCAATATGTGATTTTAGGAGTTACAGGTCCAAATGAATATGAAAATAATATCAATAATAATTTCTACACAAATTATGTTGCCAAATGGTGTATTGATTATGCCGTAGAACAAATTACAAAGGTTGCTACCGAATATCAAACTGACCATAAACGAATAATCGAAAAAGTACAACTTACTGAAAAAGAAATTCAAGAATGGAAAAAAGTAGCCGATAATATGTACTTCCCTTTCTCTAAAGAGCTTAATGTTTATTTACAACAAGACGGATTCTTAGATAAAGATTTAGTTCCCGTAAAAGATTTGGATCGCTCACAGCGCCCTATAAACCAAAAATGGTCTTGGGATCGTGTATTGCGTTCACCATACATCAAACAAGCCGATGTTTTACAATGCTTTTACTTCTTCGAAGAACATTTTTCTAAAGAAGAACTATTGCGTAATTTTGAGTTTTACGAGTCGTTTACTGTACATGAAAGTTCACTTTCACCTTGCGTCCACTCCATTCAGGCGGCTGCTTTAGACAAAATGGATATGGCATATACATTTTACTTAAGAACGTCTCGTTTAGACTTAGACGATTATAACAAAGAGGTAGAAGAAGGTTGTCATATTACATCAATGGCAGGAACTTGGATGAGTATTGTAGAAGGTTTTGGAGGAATGCGTGTAAAAAACGACACTTTACATTTCTCTCCAAAAATCCCAAAAGAGTGGACAGGATATTCATTTAAAATCAACTTTAGAAATCAAATTCTAACTGTATCAATAAACCATAACGAAACAACGTTTTCTGTAGATGGAGACCATGAATTAGCCATTGTCGTTAATGGCCAAACCGTAGTAGCTAATAAATATGTAACAGCATAAATACTAGTATCTATATCTATTTTTATAACATTTTTTTAATTTAACAACATGAAGAATTTCATTTTCACAGCCTTCATTCTGGTTGCATTTTGTAACATTACAAGAGCACAACAACTAAAATCACCAGAAGGAAAATTTGTCATGGAGTTTTCGCTACAAAGCGATGGAACTCCAACTTACAATCTTAAATACAAAAACAAAGAGGTTGTAAAATCCAGTAAGTTGGGTCTTGAGCTTAAAGATGATAAAAAATCATTATTAAATGACTTTACAGTTATTGATACAAAAACTACAACTTTCGACGAAAACTGGAAACCAGTTTGGGGAGAAGTAGCTACAATTCGTAATCATTATAATGAATTAGCTGTTACATTAAACCAAAAAGGAACAGACAGACAATTGATAATTCGTTTTCGTTTATTCAATGACGGACTTGGATTCCGTTATGAATTTCCAACACAAAAAAACCTTACGTATTTCATAATCAAAGAAGAAAAAACACAATTTGCAATGACGGGTGACCATACTGCATTTTGGATTCCTGGTGATTATGACACACAAGAATACGATTATACAAAATCGAAATTATCTGAAATCCGTGGATTAGCTGAAAAAGCATATACTGCAAACGTTTCTCAAAAATCTTTTTCTCCAACAGGAGTACAGACTTCGCTTATGCTAAAAACTGCCGAAGGAGTATATATTAATCTTCACGAAGCAGCATTAATTGATTACTCATGTATGCACTTGAATCTGGATGATAAAAACATGGTATTTGAATCATGGTTAACTCCAGATGCAAAAGGAGACAAAGGACATATGCAAGCCCCAAGTCATTCGCCATGGAGAACGATTATTGTTAGCGATAATGCGACAGAAATTCTTGATTCAAAATTGACATTAAACTTAAATGAACCATGTAAAATTGAAGATACGTCTTGGATAAAACCTGTTAAATATGTAGGGGTTTGGTGGGAAATGATTACAGGAAAAAGCTCTTGGTCATACACAAATGATTTTCCAACAGTACAACTTGGTGTAACAGATTTTTCAAAAGCAAAACCAAATGGTACACACGGAGCAACTAATGCTAACGTAAAAAAATACATCGACTTTGCAGCTGAAAACGGTTTTGGCGCTGTTTTAGTTGAAGGTTGGAATGAAGGTTGGGAAGACTGGTTCGGACATTCAAAAGATTATGTTTTTGATTTCGTAACTCCTTATCCAGATTTTGATGTAAAAGGATTACATGCGTACGCAAAATCAAAAGGTGTAAAAATAATCATGCACCATGAAACTTCAGGTTCAGTTCGTAACTACGAGCGCCATATGGACAAAGCATACAAATTCATGAACGACAATGGATATGATGCAGTAAAAAGTGGTTACGTAGGAGATATTCTACCTAGAGGTGAAAATCATTACAGCCAATGGATTGTAAACCATTATCAATATGCGTTAGAAAAAGCAGCTGAATACAAAATTATGGTTAATGCTCACGAAGCAGTACGTCCTACAGGTATTAGCAGAACATACCCTAACTTAATCGGTAACGAATCTGCAAGAGGAACAGAATACCAAGCATTTGGAGGTTCAAAAGCCAATCACGTAACAGTTTTACCATTTACAAGATTAATTGGAGGACCAATGGATTATACTCCTGGTATTTTTGAAATGGATATTAGCAAACTTAATCCAGATAACAAATCACATGTAAATAGTACAATTGCAAATCAACTAGCATTATACGTTACTATGTACAGCCCATTACAAATGGCAGCAGACCTTCCTGAGCACTACAACAAATTCGCTGATGCTTTTCAATTCATCAAAGATGTAGCTATTGATTGGGATGAAAGTAAATACCTTGAAGCAGAACCAGGAGATTATATCACAGTAGCTCGTAAAGCAAAAGGTACTAATAATTGGTTTGTAGGTAATGTAAATGGAGACGTAAGCCGTACATCAAACATCAATTTTAACTTCCTTGAAAAAGGAAAGAAATACACAGCAACGATTTATGCTGATGCAAAAGATGCACATTACAAAACAAATCCACAAGCATACACTATCAAAAAAATAGCGGTAACAAATAAATCAAAACTATCACAGTTATCAGTTCCAGGTGGTGGTTATGCAATTAGCATAATCGAAACTAAATAATTTTTAAAAAAGACAAGTAATTCTCTAAATTGCTTGTCTTTTTTTTCAAAAGAATCAAAATATTTTATCTCTCAGAGTTTTTAGAAAACCTATAGAAAAATAAAAATCAACATAAATCTGGTTAATCTGTAAAAGTTGCGTGCTAAAAAAATTGCACCCAAAATAAGTTTTAAACAGACAAAGCCATTGAGTTGAGAACATCCCAACAAGATTTAAAAGTCTTGCAGAAAAAATCGATCTTGTTTTAATCGAATATAAAAAAACAAATTATGAGAATACCACTTCAAACAAACCAAACATTATATAGAATCCTCTTAGTGGTTCTATTATTTTCTGCTTCTGTAAAAGCGCAAATCCAGAAGACAGAACCTCCATTTTGGTATGCAGGCATGAACAATCCTGAACTTCAAATCATGTTCTACGGAAAAAACATTGCACAATATGAACCTTCTGTTTCTAACAATGTAGTCATTAAAGACATTAAAAAAACCGAAAATCCTAACTACATTTTCGTAACAATCGACACTAAAAACATACCTGCTTCAGAGTTAGTTTTTTCATTTAAAAACAAAAACAAAGTAGCATACACACAAAAATATTCTTTAAAAAAGAGAAGAGAAAATTCAGCTCAACGCAAAAGTTTCGATGCATCAGATATGATGTATTTAATCATGCCTGATCGCTTTGCAAACGGAAATCCTAAAAACGACAGCGATCCATCATTAGTAGAAAAAGCAAATCGCTCAATTCCTGGCGGACGTCATGGTGGTGATATCGAAGGAATCATCCAGAATTTAGATTATATATCTTCTTTGGGAGCAACAGCAATCTGGAACACGCCATTAAACGAAGACAACGACAAAGAACACTCGTATCATACGTATGCTCAATCTGATGTTTATAAAATCGATCCACGCTACGGAACAAATGAAGATTATGTGCGTTTATCAAATGAAATGCATAAAAGAGACATGAAGTTGGTTATGGATTATGTAACCAATCACTGGGGAATCACACATTGGATGATTAAAGATTTACCAACAAAGTCATGGATTAATCAATTTGAAAACTACACACAAACGCATCACAGACGTGAAGTAATTACTGATATTCACGCTTCAAAATTGGATAAAGAAGTTTGTATCGATGGATGGTTTGTTCCTTCAATGCCAGATCTAAATTTAAAGAACCCTCTAGTTGCAAAATACCTAACTCAAAATGCTATTTGGTGGATTGAATATGCAAATCTAGACGGATTCAGAGTAGATACTTACAATTATTCTGATCCTACAGCAATGGCAAATTGGGCAAAATCAGTTACAGATGAATATCCAAACTTTAATATTGTTGGAGAAATCTGGATGCACAATCAAGCTAATTTAGCCTATTGGCAAAAAGACAGTAAAATTGGAGCAATCCAAAATTACAATTCAAATTTACCAAGTGTAATGGATTTCACTTTACACAATCAAATCGGGTCTGCTTTTAATGATGACGAAGCAAACTGGGATAATGGTATGATCAAATTTTACAACAATTTTGCATTAGATTATCTGTATCCAAATACAAACAACATTATGGTTTTTGCAGAAAATCATGATACAAGCAGGATCAATGATCTTTACAAATATGACATCGCTAAATACAAATTGGTAATGACATTAATGGCAACCGTTCGTGGAATTCCGCAATTGTATTATGGTTCAGAAATTGGAATGGGCGGAGACAAAAGCCAAGGTGATGGTGGCATACGTCTAGATTTCCCTGGCGGATGGAAAGGTGATACAAACAATGCTTTTACCGCAGCAGGCAGAACAGCTAAACAATCTGAATATTTTGATTTCACATCAAAACTATTCAATTGGAGAAAAACAAATGAAGCGGTTCATTTCGGAAAAATGACACATTATATTCCAGAAAATAACACTTATGTTTATTTCAGATATACAGATGCTAAAACTGTAATGGTTGTTTTCAATAACAATGCAAAAGAGCAAACCATTCAAACAAATCGTTTTAAAGAAAACATCAAGAATTTTAAATCCGGAAAAGACATCCTTACAGGAAAAACATTCGATTTAGCATCAGAAATTACTTTAGAACCAAAATCTGCAATAGTATTAGAACTGGAATAAAAAGGTAAGTTTTACATTCTTTGTAGCTAAACCACAATATATTTAGCCACAGATTATAATGATTAAACGGATTTTTTAAATCTGTACGAGTTATTATAATCTGTGGCTTTTCTTTTTTTAGTTATGAGTAAAATAAGTCCCAGCGGGACGTTATATTTATAGAAATTTATTAATCCCACTAATAGATTAACGTGTCTTTATGGTTCACTTTTAAAATCGACATCATTTTGTTTACTTTTGTAAAACTATGAGTGAAATTCTTAAAATAGCACATCGTGGCGCAAGAGGTTACGAACCCGAAAACACCTTAAAAGCATTCCAGAAAGCATTAGACTTACATGCTGATGGTATTGAACTAGATGTACACCTCAGTTCTGATGATCATATTATCGTAATTCACGATGAAACTATTGACAGGACTACTAACGGAAAAGGTTTTGTAAATACATTATCTTTGCAGGAATTAAAAGAATTCCGAATAGAAAACAAACTACAGATTCCAACATTACCAGAAGTCTTTGATCTAATAAACCAGCAATGTTTTATTAATATAGAATTAAAAGGTCAAGGAACTGCTGATGCTGTAGTTGCATTAATTGAATTATATGTTTCAGAAAAGAACTGGAATTACAATTCTTTTATTGTATCCAGTTTTGAATGGGATTTTTTACAACGAATTAATAATCTAAATTCGGAAATTTCTATTGGCGTTTTAACCGAAACTGATATTGATTCGGCTATTACTTTTGCAGAAAGCATAAAAGCAAAAGCAATTCATCCCGATTTTAATTTGCTAAACAAAGAGAACGCAATACAAATAAAAGAAAAAGGCTTTCAAATTTTTCCTTGGACAATCAATGAAAAGGAGGATATTGCAAGAATAAAAACATACAACATAAACGGGATTATTAGTGATTTTCCTGACAGAATATAAAACCAATTCTTATAATCTTTGTCAAAATTTAGAACTTTGACAAAGATACTTAGAGGTTAAAATAAAAATATGACTCAAAATTTTGATATAATAATAGTAGGTGGCGGTGCAGCAGGATTTTTTACAGCAATAAATATTGTAGAGAGAAACTCAAAATTAAAAGTCGCTATTTTAGAACGAGGATCAGAAGTACTTACAAAAGTTCGTATTTCAGGCGGAGGTCGTTGTAACGTAACGCATGCTTGTTTTGAACCCAATGAATTGGTTAAATTTTATCCGCGTGGTGAAAAAGAACTACGAGGTCCTTTTCATCAATTTTGTTCAGGAGATACTATCGAATGGTTCGAAAAACACGGAGTAGAACTAAAAATCGAAGATGATGGAAGAATGTTTCCTGTATCTAATTCTTCACAAACTATTATTGATTGTTTTTTAAAAGCTACTGCAAAATTAGGCATTACCGTTCTTACAGGACAAAGCGTACAATCTATCTTTAAGAAAGAAAATTTCTGGAAAGTCGAAACACAAAACCAGAATTACATAGCCGATAAATTAGTTCTAGCAACCGGAAGCAATCCTAAAATATGGGAAATGCTACAAACTTTTGGTCATGCTATCGTTAGCCCCGTCCCTTCCCTATTTACTTTTAATATAAAAGACCCAAGAATAAAAGAATTGCCAGGTGTTGCTGCACAAGCAACTGTAAAAGTAAAAGGCACCAAACTAGAATCGACTGGCCCTTTATTAATTACACATTGGGGAATGAGTGGCCCTGCAATCTTAAAACTTTCGGCTTGGGGAGCACGCATTTTGCATGACAAAAATTATCAGTTTACAATTTTTGTAAATTGGTTAAATGATGTTGACACCGAAGATGCCGAAAAAATACTAAAAGAATTAAAACAAGAACATGCTAAAAAAGCTGTTTCTAAAAAATCCCCTTTTGACTTCCCAAACCGATTATGGGAAAGTTTAGTTTTAGCATCTACTATCGAAGCTGAAACCAAATGGGCTGATTTATCTAAAATTCAACTTCAAAACTTAGCGAATCAATTAACAAATGGAACTTTCCAAGTAAACGGAAAAAGCACTTTCAAGGAAGAATTTGTAACTGCAGGCGGAATTGATTTAAAAGAAATCAATTTTAAAACCATGGAAAGCAAATTACATGAAAAATTATATTTTGCTGGAGAAATTGTAAATATTGATGCAATTACAGGAGGCTTCAACTTTCAGAATGCATGGACAAGCGGTTTTATTGTAGCTAATGCAATTTAAGATTTAGTATTCTCTCGCAGTTTTCAACACTGAACACTGCGACTGGTACTAACTACTGTAAACTGCGACTAAAAAGCGAATTAACAAGAGTTTACGAATTCTATAAGTTTTACTTAAGACAATTATAATAATTTTACTTTCAACTAATTAACCATACATGAAAGTAAAATTACTTACAACAATTTCGTTACTTACCTATCAACTTAGCATTTCTCAAACAGAAAAATTACTTCACGGAAAAGTTTTTTCCAACAACAATCCTCTTAAAGAAGTAGAAGTTATTAATAAAACAGCGAAAACCAGCACCAGAACAAATACTTTGGGAGAGTTTTCGATTCCGGTAAAAGTAAAAGATAGTCTGCTATTTTTCTCTAAAGATTACTTTTTTACAAGACTAAAAATAACTCAATCCGATATTGATAAAGATAATATTATTGTTAATATGGTTATCAAAGCCGAAGAATTAGATGAAGTAGTAATAACGACTATGAAATTTAATCCTGTAAAAATTTCTCAAAAAGATATAGACAATGTAAAACTCTATAAAGAAGTTGGATCTTTGCAAAAATATACTGGCGTTTACGACGGAACTATTCCAAATGGTATGGACTTCACCCGAATGGGAACTGGGCTTTTAAATTTATTTAAAAAAGATAAAGAGGAGCTCAAAAAGAAAACTTCGGAAACTGATTTCAAAAAACTTATAGCAAAATCAATTCCTTCAGATTTTTTCACCAAAGATTTAAACTTAAAACCCGAGGAAAAAGACCTTTTTATTGAATTTTGCGATGCTGATCCAAGATCTAAGAAACTTTTAGAGGACAATAATATATTAGCTACAATGGATTTTTTGTATGCAAAAAACGGAATGTTTAAAAAACTGTGAAAAAAGCTTTAAGTATTCAGTAACAGTCTCAGTTTCTTGATTGAGACTGAATAGCGCAACTGTAAACTAAAAACTGAATTAACAAGACTTTAGAAATTCCATAAGTTTTACTCAAGACAACTCTAATAATTTCACTTCTAACTTACTACTTATAGATGAAAACAAAATTACTTACTACAATTTCTTTATTTACCTGCCAACTTTGTGTTTCACAGACAGAAAAGCTCTTAAAAGGAAAAGTTTCATCAGAAACTACACTCCTGGAAAATGTAGAAATAATCAATAAAACATCTAAAACTAGTACTACTACAAATGAACAGGGAGAATTCGCGATTTTAGTAAATGTAAAAGACAGCTTAATATTTTTCTCCAATGATTATCTTTTTAAAAGGCTAAAAATAACTCAGGAAAATATTGAAACGAACAATCTTACTGTAAAGATGCTTCCAAAACCAGAAGAATTAAATGAAGTGGTTATTTTATCTAAAAAACTAAAACCGGTATTTATAACCAAAGAGGAAATCAAAGAAATTAAATTAAATAAATCCAGAGCCAAACTAGGGATGAAAATTGATGGCTATAAAGATGGCACAGCACCAATTGATCTTGGAACTGATTTTGTTCGTCTTGGTAAACAAATCTATAACATATTTAAAAAAGAAAAAGAAAGAAAAATCGAAACACCAAAAATAGATTTTATTCAACATGCAAAAACGACCTTGAATCCAGATTTTTTCACAAAAGATTTAAAACTAAATCCAGAAGAAAAGGAACTTTTTCTTGAATTTTGTGATACAGACCCTAAGTCGATAAAAATCCTTGAACACAGTAATATTCTTTCTACAATGGATTTTTTATATACTAAAAACGAAGAATTTAAGAAAGTAAAAAGCAACGAAAATAAAAATTAATTCCAGTATTCAAAATAATATTATTCTGAATACTGAAACTGTAAACTTATTTGTTAAGCCACCAAATACTAGCATTTAAAATTGTTGCAAAACTTACCCAAAGCAAATAAGGAACAAGAAGATATCCAGCGACTTTATTAATTTTAATAAACTTCAAAAGTGTTTCATAGATCATCAGCCAGAGTACAAAAATTTCTATAAGGGCCAATAATGGATTCATCAACCCAAAAAACAAATACGACCACAAAGCATTCAGAGCTAATTGTATGGCAAAGAAAACCAATGCATTCTTAACTGCTTCTTTTTCATACTCAATTCGATCCCAAACTAATCCAGCCGCGACACCCATCAAAAGATAAAGCAAACTCCAAGCAGGGGCAAAAACCCAATTAGGAGGATTAAAACTTGGTTTAATCAAAGTGGGATACCAAATATCAATACTAGATCTTGTCACTATTCCAGAAAAATACCCAATAGCAAGACAGGTAACAACAACCGCTAAAATTCGAGTGATTTTATTCATTTTATACTATATTTTTGAGTTAATAAAGGTAAACATTTTTATAGGCTATCAAAAAGTGTAAAAGGTATAATTCAAAAAAAGTATCTTTGCGTAAATTTTTTATTTTATGTTTACAGCAAACGATTTTATTCCAAAAAAATATACTTCAGATATAACAAAAGGCAACTTCGAGTGGAGCGCACCAAGTAACATTGCTTTAGTAAAATATTGGGGTAAAAAAGACAATCAAATTCCGGCTAATCCGTCAGTTAGTTTCACATTAAACAACTGCAAAACGATTACTAAATTGAGTTTTTTAAAGAAAAACACTTCGACTCCGCTCAGTGAGACAAATGATGGATTTTCATTCGATTTGCTTTTTGAAGGAAAACCAAAGGAAGACTTCAAACCTAAGATTCAAAAATTCCTAGAGCGTGTTTTTATCTATTTGCCTTTCTTAAAAGACTATCATTTTACAATTGACACTCAAAATACATTTCCACATAGTTCCGGAATCGCCTCTTCGGCATCTGGAATGGCAGCTTTGGCAATGAATTTCATGAGCCTGGAAAAAACATTAAATCCAGAAATGACAGAAGAATACTTTTATCAAAAAGCTTCTTTCCTAGCACGTTTAGGATCAGGAAGCGCTTGCCGAAGTGTAAAAGGAAGTGTTGTTGTTTGGGGAAATCAAGCCAATATAAAAGGAAGCTCTGATTTATTTGGAGTAGAATTTCCAAATGCAATTCATAAAAACTTCAACAATTATCAAGATACTATTTTATTAGTTGATAAAGGCGAAAAACAAGTTTCGAGCACCGTGGGACATGATTTAATGCACAATCACCCTTATGCAGAAAGACGTTTTGCACAAGCCCATGAAAATCTAGATAAACTAATAACAATTTTTGAAAATGGAAATCTGGAGGAATTTATCAAAGTAGTCGAAAGTGAAGCATTAACACTGCATGCTATGATGATGACCTCTATGCCCTATTTTATACTAATGAAACCAAACACATTACAGATTATCAATGCAATTTGGAAATTTAGAGCCGAGACTAAAATCCCAGTTTGTTTTACGCTAGATGCAGGGGCAAATGTTCATGTTTTATATCCCGAAAACGTTACAGAGAAAGTACTGCAATTTATTCAAGACGAATTAGTTGTATTTTGCCAGAATGGTCAGTACCTTTGCGACAAAATTGGAGATGGTGCAATTGCATTATAATTTTACGTATCTTTAATTAAATTTTTAGATTATGGACATTCAATTAGAAAAACTCGAGTTAATAAAAATGTTAACCGAGATTGACAATCCTGAAATCATCGAGTCAATAAAAAAGATTCTGACGAAAGAAAAAAAAGATTGGTGGAATGATTTAACTGATCGGCAAAAAGAAGATATTACTCAAAGTGAATTAGAATTTGAAAAAGGAGAATTCACAAGCTTTGAAGATGTGATGAAAAAATACAGGTAGTGAATCTTAAAGTAAATATTTCAAAAACAGCTGAGAAAAATTTAGATTCTGTTTTAAATTTTATTGAAGCCAGATGGTCCAAAAAATCAAAAGAAACATTTTTATTGAAATTTCAAAAAGCAATTTCGATAATAAGTATGAATCCTGAAATTTTTCCAAAATCATCAGTAAATAAAAAATATCGAAAATGCGTTATAACAAAACAATCAAGTTTCTTGTATAGTTTTGGTTCAAATGAAATAAAGATTTACACCATTTTTGACACACGACAAGACCCAAATAAAATTAAGAAAGACATTAAATAAATATATGAAAGGACCATTATTTTACTCAAAAATATTACTTTTTGGAGAGTACGGAATAATCCGTGATTCAAAAGGACTTTCTATTCCTTATAATTTTTACAATGGCGCATTGAAGAGAACCGAAAATCCTTCGGCAGAAGCCATTGCCTCTAATTCAAGTTTACGCAAGTTTACATCATACCTTGAAACATTACAAGCAGAGCAACCAGAATTGGTAACTTTTGACTTAACTACTTTAAAGAATGATGTAGAAACTGGAATGTATTTTGATTCAAGTATCCCTCAAGGATATGGAGTTGGAAGTAGTGGAGCGCTTGTTGCAGCTATTTATGATAAATATGCTCAAAACAAAATCACAGTTTTAGAGAATTTAACTCGTGAAAAATTATTACAGCTAAAAACTATTTTCTCTCAAATGGAAAGTTTTTTCCATGGAAAAAGCTCTGGTTTAGACCCATTAAATAGCTACTTAAGCATTCCTATTTTAATCAATTCAAAAGATAACATCGAAGCAACTGGGATCCCGAATCAAAGTTTTGACGGGAAAGGTGCTGTATTTTTATTAGACTCAGGAATTGTTGGAGAAACTGCTCCTATGGTAAACATTTTCATGGAAAACTTGAAAGATAAAGGTTTCCGTACAATGCTAAAAAACCAATTTGTAAAATATACTGATGCTTGTGTAGAGAATTTTTTACATGGCGACATGAAGTCATTATTCAGTAATACCAAAAAATTATCAAAAGTAGTTTTGAATAATTTTAAACCAATGATTCCAGAACAATTTCATGGCATATGGCAAAATGGTATTGACACTAATGACTATTATTTAAAATTATGCGGTTCAGGTGGTGGCGGTTATATTCTTGGTTTTACACAAGATTTAGAGCGCGCTAAGCAATCGTTAAAAGACTACAAACTTGAAGTAGTTTACCAATTTTAAACACATTCAAATTCTATAATTTATAGAATCACATATAGTTACTTTTTTAGAGCCGATAAAATTCGGCTCTAAAAATCAAACAAACAAAATTCTTAATTTCAAATAGGAATTGACATCTTAAATCTTACTTTATTTCCGAATTTTCATCTCACGAAAACAGTAAAGGAATTTAAAAAAACAAAAGATTAAAAAAACTAACACATATTGACAACAAGAGTATTTTAGTATATTAATACCAAATGGACCTAAATTATATAGCGTCTTCTATTTACGCTGTAGAAAAGAAAACACAAAATAGATTACAGTATCATAAAAAAAGGATTTACTACAGATGATAAAATCAAGATAAAGTTCTTAAAGACTATTAAAAGATGTACTTTAGTCATTTTAAATACCGAAGTACAACTCTAACAACCTATAATAAAAGAAATGTTAAGCCGTCAGAATAAAATTTTAGCGATGAAAGTTATAAGTTTGTTCTCAGTAGTGAGAGGCTACAACATTCCTATTATAATATTAGCCCAATACTTATCTGCAATATTTATACTAGCTCCCGAAAAAAGAGCACTCGATATTTTATTAGACTTTCATTTGTTTTTAATTGTATTCGCATCGGCAATTACGATTGCATCAGGTTATATCATAAATAATTTTTACGACAGTCAGAAAGATTTAATTAATCGTCCAAACAAATCAATGTTGGATCGATTGGTAAGTCAAAAAACGAAGCTGAGTGTTTATTTCACGCTCAACTTCATTGCTGCATTAATGGCATTAATTGTTTCCTGGAGAGCTTTTTTATTCTTTTCTGTATATATTTTTCTGATTTGGTTTTACTCACATAAGATCAAAAAATTCCCATTGATAGGGAATCTTATGGCCGCACTATTAGCCGTTTTACCATTCTTTGCCATATTACTATATTTCTACAACCAAATTTCATTTAATGATTTAGAAAACCAAAGAGGTCATTTTGCAGTTATATTTGCTCATGCTATCTTTTTATTCTTATTACTACTAATACGTGAAATGATAAAGGATTTAGAGAATTTAAAAGGAGATTTGATTAACAACTACAAAACTATTCCGATTCTTTATGGTGAAAGAGCTTCAAAAAAAATCATCACCTTTTTAACTTTCCTAACCATAGTCCCTGTATACATCTTAATCGAAATATATGACATTGGCTACATGGACATTTATTTTTATTCCTGCTTTATAATTTTAATATTTTTCTTACTATACCTATGGAAGTCAAATTCTAAAACACAATTTTTATTATTACACAATGTATTAAAATTTCTTATCGTTTCTGGTGTATTTTGCATTGTACTTATTAATCCAAGTGTTTTGTGGCACGGAAAAACTTTACTTTTAAAAATCTAATTACTTGAAAATTTTCAGCTTTTTTTGATAATTTTCATATTTAAAGCTAATAATAGTATTAAAAGCTAGTAATCTAACAACAATCAAGTTACTGCTATTAACCAATAATAAACTATCTTTGCACAAATTACAGGATTTATGAATAACAAGGAAGGCAATAATAAAGGAAAAGGGCCAAGAGCAAATAGTTCAAGACCCAACTCAAATAAGCCAAAACCTGCCATGCAAAAGCGTGCACAAGGGCCTAAAAAAGCGAAGCCGAATACTAAGATAGCGGAAGAAGCTGCTGAAAAAGCTACTAAAAAACCGAATCAAGCACCAAAAAGACAAAAGGCTGCTGATGAGATTCGTTTGAATAAATATATTGCTAATTCTGGCGCGTGTTCTCGTCGTGATGCAGATATTTACATCCAATCTGGAAATGTAAAAGTAAATGGCGTTCCTGTTACAGAAATGGGATACTTGGTTAAACCAGGTGATGTCGTTAATTTTGACGGAGCAGTTTTAACTCCAGAAAAGAAAGAATACATATTATTAAACAAGCCTAAAAACTTTACAACTGCTTTTGACGAAGGTCAAGAATTCCGTAATGTTTTAGAATTGGTTCGTGGTTCTACAAATGCCAAAATTGCTGCAGTAGGTAGAATGGACAAAAATACTACTGGTTTGTTGTTGTTTACAAATGATACTGATATGCTTCGTAAGTTTACTTTACCAAGCCAAAAATCATCTAAAATATACCAAGTTTCATTAGATAAAAACTTGAAATTTGAAGATTTAGAAAAAATAAACAAAGGGCTTGTTCTTGATGGACACCGTGTTTTTGTTGAAGATATAAGCTATATCGACAATGAACCAAAAAGCGAAATTGGGCTTAAATTACGTTCATCAAATGTAAAAGTCGTTCGTTCAATTTTTGAGCACTTTGATTACGATGTTTTACGTATCGACCGTGTAGCATTTGCAGGTTTAACCAAAAAGAATTTACCTAGAGGAAACTGGCGTATGCTAACAGAACAAGAAATTATCAATTTGAAGAACGTATAAAACTTCAAATTATACATAAACAGAAAATCCTATTTTACACATTTGTAAAATGGGATTTTTTTTTTAGACTTCAATGAAAGTTGAAGTTTAAGAATTGCTATTTGAAAAAATATGGTTGAAAATGGAATTTGAAAACTTAGATTTGCTTTTCTCCTCGACAACTTCGTATGATGAAAATCCTAAGATAATTTTGATTCCGAGTGGAATGCTATTTAGAATACCTCTCTTTTGCTCTTCTAACGTAGATTGAAGACTCTCTTGTACTTGTTTTTTGAAATTGAAATAAGAAAAAACCAAAAGAGCAGAAAAATTTAATACTTCGCGGGCAGTTTCGCTCTTAATTCCTATTTCGTTAGAAACCATTTCAGTAATTCTTGATTTTTTATTATCAAAAATTCGTTTCAACAACTTATTCCCTTCGTTTTTATAACAATCATTGACAGATAATAATCGCCCTGACTCAAAATCTATTTCTTTATAAAATTCGGTAACCTCAACAATGTCAATTAACTCATTATATAAATCACCATCGTGTATTTTATTATGTGCTCCTATTAATATAGTTCCGATAGATGCATCAATTGCTTTAATTAATAAAGCATCATTTTCAAAGTAAAATTTATTCAGTTTAGAAACAACATTTGAAGAAATAAAACGCCTAAGTTCAATTTGTAGATTTGGATTCATGAATACTGGATTTCTTTAATTAAATAATTTTTATCGATTATAAATAATCGATAAAGTGTGGTATTTCATCGTTTATGTGATAAATATATATAAAATAATATCATATCCAAAAAAAACGTTAAAAAAAAATTTAACATTAACCTCAAATAAACCATATAATGTATAAAAAACCCAATAATAGCCTTAACTGACTAAATATCAAGAATTTTAAAGAAATCACACTAATTTTAAAAAGAATGACAAATACTACATTTATTTCAAAATAATATAGCTTTTTTTTTACATTTATTAAACACAACAGGACATTAATGGATTTACTCTTATTAACTTTTATAAAAATAAAATAAGTATTAAAAACTGCATAATACAGTTTTACATGTCATTCATTAATACATTGACACTCAATGATGCAGACTGACAATAAATAAAAGTATCCTTTTAACAAAAAACTATAAAATCATATTTTTCAAAAGTAAGAAAGTAGCTTCTAAGCAAATTACGGAAATACGTATTTAAGAATAGTTAGTATTAGTATGTCTACTGAATCGACAGATAATTTTTAACAGTAACACCTCAAACAGAAACATTATAAAAGAGTACTATTAAAGAATAAAAATAATAACAGATTGTTACAACAAAATAAAGACAAATAAAAAAGCTATTTTAACTAATTTAAAACAGTTTAATACAAAATATATTATATTTTTATCCTTTTAAAACCAATTATATTCTAAATATCACTATGGCAATTAACTTACAGAAAGGGCAAAAAATAAACATTGGCTTATCAAAAATAACAATAGGTTTAGGTTGGGATCCAAACGAAGGAACAGGAAATGATTTTGACTTGGATGCATCCGCAATAATGATTAATTCAGATAGAAAACTTTTGGGTGAAGATTACTTTGTTTTTTATAATAATTTAAAATCTCCTGATGAATCATTAGAACATACCGGTGACGATCCTGATGGAAAAAGTAGTGATGGAGATGACGACGAAGCTATAAAAGTTGATTTAACTAAAATTGACCCAAGAGCTAATGAAATCTTATTTGTTGTAACAATTGAAGACTTTGAAAGAAGAAAACAAAACTTTGGCCAAGTAAGAAATTCATATATTAGAATAGTTGATAATGCAAGCGGAGAAGAAATTGCTAAATACGAATTGGACGAAGATTTCTCGATAGAAACAGGTGTAGAATTTGGAAGACTTTATAAAAAGAATGACCAATGGAAATTTGAAGCTTCTGGAATTGGATATAGAGCCGATTTAGGTTTCTTTTTAGAGAAATACTATTCAGGTGAAATCATTAAATAATGACTTTCTCAAAATCAAATCAATTCATTACTAATCCAAAACAAATTAGTATTTAAGAAGTATCATGAACTCTACTTAAAATTAATCTGTTGCTATCAAACTTGTAAACTTGAAAATAAATCATTCAAACCATAGTCATCTATCATTCGATTTATGGTTGACCCTCATAAAATCAAATCCTGAATTTAAAAGTAAAAGAAATCTATTATTTAAAAATTTTTTTGATGTAGATTCTACAATCGAAAAAGTGAATGAGGTAGTTCGCTATTATGATGTTTTATGCAATAATATAAACGAAAGAACGGGATCTAATATTGATACTTATGAAATTTATTATTTAATCTTAAACGCATTAAATTTAGACATAAATAAGATCTCAACAGATAAATTAGAATTATTTTATAAAGAGACTGAATTATTATTCTTGAAATATAAACCAGAGCTTCTATATAAAAATATCCCAGCCCTTTTTGATGAAATTACTAAACAAGGAAAAACAATCAACTTACTTAGTAACACTGCTTTTATTAAAGGGAAAACATTGAGAAAAATATTATCTCATTATGAATTAGAAAATCATTTTAATTTTCAGATATACTCCGATGAAGTCGGAATTTCAAAGCCAAATAGTCAAATTTTTCAATTAGTATTTGACCAAGCAAATGAGATAAAAAAAACAACCAAAAAAGAAATACTGCATATTGGAGACAACATAGTAGCCGATTATAATGGAGCTATTAATTTTGGATTTGATGCACACCTATTAAAATTATAAAAGTGAATAAAAATTTTAGTTTACATAAAATTCTTGAAAAAGATAATTGCCCTTTTCAAGAAGAAGAATACAGCCGATTTAAATTTGGAGATAAAAGCTATGCAGAAAAATTTGCAAAAGAATTATTCGATGGCTTTACGGAACAATATGGTGAATTGATTTTATCAAACAAGGAAATAGTTATACTTCCAAGTCCATTTTTATCGATACCTACAGCTTCAAACTTTTTATGTTATTATTTCAAGAAACAACTCAACGCCTTTCTGTTTAAAAACAACAAAAAAGCATGTATTGAGTCAAAAATTTACAGAAATCAAACTTATGTTACTGATTATGGAAATTTAAATTTTGAAGAAAGAGTAAAATTAATCTCTAATGACACCTATTATATTGACAAAAATTTTATTGAAGGAAAACTTTGTATTTTCGTTGATGATATTAAGATCACAGGAAGCCATGAACATACTGTAAATAAAATACTAGATCAGTATAATGTAAATGGTGATTTTGTATTTGTTTATTTTGCTGAATTAATAAATAAAGAGATTCATCCAAACATAGAAAATCATTATAATTATTATTCTGTTAAGAATGTTGAAGACATCGTTAACATTATAAATAGCGATCATTTTCAATACAATACTAGAATAGTAAAGTATATATTAAGTCTCAACGAAGATGATTTTAGCTATTTAGCAAATAACATTTCGTTGCTAAAAAGTAATGATTTATTTCATCTAGCAATAAGTAATAACTACCACCAAATTTTAGAATACCAAAATAACATTAACGTAATAAAAATTGATTAAATTATGGCTATCAACTTACAAAAAGGGCAAAGAGAAAACATAAATGCCCCAAAATTTACAATTGGTTTAGGATGGGATACAAATAGTAGCTCGACAGGATCAGGATATGATCTTGATGCTTCTGTATTTGTATTAGGAGATAATAGAAAAATAATTTCTGACTCTCATTTTATATTTTATAATAATTTAAAATCACCAGACGAATCTGTTATTCATACAGGAGACAATTTAACTGGAGATGGAGATGGAGATGATGAGCAAATAAAAATTGATTTAACAAAAATTGATGCTGCTGTAAAAGAAATATGTATTGTCGTTACAATTCATGATGCTCAAAACAGAAAACAAAATTTTGGACAAGTTCGTAATTCATTTATTAGAATTGTAGATGATAGCAACAATACTGAAATGGTTAAATATGAATTAGAAGAAGACTTCTCTATAGAAACTGCAGTTGAGTTTGGTAGAATATACAATAAAGACGGACAATGGAAATTTGAAGCTATTGGTGCAGGAATGAAAGGTGGATTAGAAGATTACTTAAATAAATACAACTAAAAAATGGCTATAAATTTAGAAAAAGGACAACGTATCAATCTTGAAAAAAGCAACGGTACTAAATTACAAAACATTTGCGTAGGTGTAAATTGGGGAGCTATTGAGAAAAAAGGGCTTTTTGGAACAAAAAAAGAGCCTGTAGATCTAGATGCAAGTTGTGCCATTTATGACGAAAAGAAAAACCATATCGATTCTGTTAACTTTAGAAAACTACAATCTAATGATCAAGCTATTAAACACAGCGGTGATGATTTAACTGGAGATTTAAACGGTGATGACGGATTAGACAATGAAGTTATTACATTAGATTTTTCTAGAATATCACCTTCTGCAAACCATGTAGCTTTCTTTATAAATAGTTTTAGAGGACAAGATTTTAAAGATATTCCTTTTGCATCTATCAGAATATACGAAGGAACTCCAACAAGAGTTAACCAGGAATATGCTCGTTATGATATTGCAAACGATTCTTCTTTTGCTGGAAATGTATCAATGGTTCTTGGTGTTTTTTACAAAAGAAATGATGAATGGAAATTTAGTGCAATCGGAACACCTACAAGAGATAAAAAACTTGAAGAAACGATTCTTACTATCCAACAAAATCATTTATAAAAGACAACATGATAGACAATCAATTAGTTACTCAAGAAAACGTTGCCTTAATTGACAAAGACGGAAATGTAAACTTAGCCACAATTACTGAAACAGAAATTAACAGCTACAAATCAATCTCAAATCAATTAAATGAGAACGATGCCAATTCGATTTTAAATTACGGCGCGGAGATTCAAAATGCTATTGCGAAACAAAGTGATACTTTTTTGACCAACGTAAGAACATATAATTCTGGTGAGGTAGGAACTTTGATTAATGATTTGTTAACTGAATTAAACTATGTAGATGTTGATCAGTTAGACCAAGGACCTGTTAAGCGATTTCTTTCAAAGATTCCAGTCCTTAATAAATTAGTTGTCGATGTGAAAAAATTATTCCAACAATACGACAAAATTACTGTAAACATTGACAAAATCAGTAATAAAGTAAAAGCTGGAATGATTAATTCTGTTAAAGATAATAGCGCACTTCAAACCATGTTTGATGGTAATGTCGCTCTTATCAAAGAAATGGAAAAACACGTTATTGCAGGACAAATTCGTTTTAAAGAACTAAACGAAGAACTTGCTGTGATGGAAGCTAACACGGCACAATATCAAGATTATCAAATTTCTGATAAAAGGAATTTCATAAACCGTCTAGACAAACGTTTGGCCGACATGAAAATTGTTCGTTTTATTATGTTGCAATCTCTAGCCCAAATACGTGTGGTTCAAAACAACAATACGTCTATTGCAGAAAAAGCACAATCTATCTTAACGACGACAATGCCTGTCTGGAAAAACCAGCTTACCCTAGCTGTTGCTCTACAAAGACAAAAACAAAATATTGAAATTCAGCGAAAAGTATCTGAAACAACAAATACTATTTTGCAGAAAAATGCCGAAATGCTGAAACAAAACAGCATTGAAGTAGCTAAAGAAAATGAAAACACAATTGTTTCTTTAGAAACGCTTAAAATGACAACCAATTCTTTAATAGATACTTTAACAGAAGTAAAACAAATTCACGAACAAGGTACTGAAACCAGAAGACAACTAGATGCTGGTTTGCAAAGTCTTGAAAGCGAATTAAAAAAAGGCGTCATAAGCTAATTGAATATAAGATAAGACCAACAAATGCAAGAGGAAGAGGAACGGTTCGTTCAAATAATAAAAGATAGTAACAGAAAACTTGTGATTTTAGAATTGTTATCCAATTTCTTTAATCACAAGGATCTTGTTGGTACCTTAATAAAAACAAAAATAATCCATACTCTTTTTCAAAACAACCGTTCATTAGACATTAATAAATTAGAACTATTTCACATACAGTTTACTAACAGCCTCATTGATTTGTTTCAAAAAATCAAGAAATCAAAAGAACAAAACTATCTTTTAATTTCAGATGAAATATATATTAATGATGACATTATTTCAAAACTAAAATCAGAAATAGAAGAAACTAAGTTTACGAATCAAATGCGGGTTCATTCGCAAAATATGTCTAAAAAGATTGAGGAATTATACAACATATTTGTAGCTGATAAATCTGCTTTATTTAATTGGAATGAGATTACGATTTTTTCTGAAAGCGTTCAATCTGAATATTACAGAGAAATAAGTATTGATCAATATGAACAGCTCACTCGCTACAACAAAAGCTTGTATGAAAACTCATTTGCGAAATTTGAAAAAAAATTATTAGGCAGATTAAACATTCTAAAGTTCAAAATTAAATTTTTGTGTGGATTAGTTTGTAATAACGAGACAATTGAAGTCTACGAATTTAGAGATTCTAATGACAAATTTATTTATGTTGCCAATGATAAATCTTTCTATTTTTTAAATAGTGAAAATTCTCAAGGAATAGATTTATCGAAAAATAATTCTGCAAAAGAAGAAATTGTAATTCAACTAACAACTAAAAATGCAGATTTGAATTTAGAGCTTAGTACAATCAAATCAATACTTCCAGAAACTGTTCAGGAAGTATTAAAAGATTACTTAGACAAGATCTCTTCTGTTGATTTCCTAGATGATTTGCAGAATGTGGATGAACAAACAAATATTTTAAAAACAATGTTAAACATTAATATTAATTAAAAGAATAAAATGGCAATTAATTTAGAAAAAGGGCAAAGACAAAGTATCGATGCACCAAAATTTACTGTTGGATTAGGATGGGATAGTAATTCTAGTAGTACTGGAGAAGGTTTTGACTTAGATGCATCAGTCTTTTTAGTTGGTGCTAATGGCAAACTTCCTTCTGACAACCACTTTGTATATTATAACAATCTAAAATCACCAGATCAGGCAGTAGTGCATACTGGAGATAATTTAACTGGTGATGGTGATGGAGATGATGAAAAAATACAAATTGATTTATCAAAAATTGCTCCAGAAGTTTCTGAAATTTCATTTGTAGTTACTATTCATCATGCAGATACAAAAAGACAAAACTTTGGTCAAATAAGAAATTCATTTATCCGAATTCTAGATCAATCGAATGTAGAATTAGTTAAATACGAATTAGACGAAGATTTCTCCATAGAAACTGCTGTTGAATTTGGAAGAATTTACAAAAGAAACGACGAGTGGAAATTTGAAGCTGTTGGCGTAGGAATGAAAGGTGGTTTACAAGATTATATAAATAAATACAATTAACAAGAAACACTAAAAAAACATGGCAATTAACTTAACCAAAGGACAAAAAATTGATCTAAGAAAATCAAGTGGTGAAACATTAACAAATTTCTGCGTTGGTGTAAACTGGGGAGCAATTGAAACAAAAGGATTCCTCGGATTATCAAAAAATGTAAAAGATGTAGACTTAGATTTGAGTTGTATTCTTATTGATGACCAAAACAAACTTTGTGACCATTTATATTCTCCTTTATACAGAATTGAAGCATTACAACAATTTGGTTTACCAAAAGGTAAATTATTAAGTGTTGATGGCGCTCTAAAACATACAGGTGATGATCTTGCTGGAGATACAGGTGGTGATGATGGATTAGATAATGAAATTATAACTGTCGATTTATCAAAAGTAGATTCAAAAGTTAACCAAATATTTTTCTTCTTGAACAATGCAGGAAATGAAGATTTTTCTCAAATCCCTTATGCAAAAATCAGAATGTACGAAGGTACTCCAACAAGAGTAGTTTCAGAGTTTGCTTCATATAATGTCTCTGCTGATAGACAATATGTAAACAAGCGTTCAATAATTATGGGGAAACTTTACAAACGAAATAATGAATGGAAATTTAGTGCAATTGGAGATCCTACAGAAGATACTTTCTTAGGACAAACAGTTCACAAGATTGTACAATCATACCTATAATAAAATCTAGTATTTTAGAGTACGAAAATGCATTATTTGCGTACAAGCGCATTCCATAATTAAAATTGTAAAAAAATTGAGTCTTCGCTCATCAAATGAGACAAGATCAATAATACACTTTAATTATGTTGTGATAACTTTATTAATTGGTTAGTGGAAAATTTTTCTCATGAGCCCCATTCCTATTATTGGGGCTCTTTATAATCACTTAATAAACAAAAGGCAAATACAAACACATACAATACCCAATACTATTTCATCCCTTAAAAGAAAAAAATGAGAAGACTTCCCGTATACTTATTGCTAGATACTTCAGGTTCAATGTCAGGAGAGCCAATTGAAGCTGTAAAGAATGGCGTTCAGATAATGATTAGTTCTTTGCGTCAAAATCCTCAAGCTATTGAAACCGCATTTTTAAGCATAATCACTTTTGATAGTACAGCTCAACAAATTGTGCCACTAACAGATTTAGCCTCTTTTCAGATGGTAGACATTAAAGCAACAGGAGTTACAGCTTTAGGAGAAGCTTTAAGATTAGTCGCTCATAAAATAGAAACTGAAGTTCAAAAAACAACTACTGAACAAAAGGGAGATTGGAAGCCTTTAGTTTTTATCATGACAGATGGAATCCCTACAGATAACTGGGAAAATGGCTTAAATGAATTTAAAAAATCAAAAGTCGCTTTTACAGTAGCATGTGCTGCAGGAAATGGTGCAGATACTAATGTCTTAAAGAAAATTACAGATAATGTAGTTAGTTTAGATACAGCAGACACTGCAACCATTGGTAAATTCTTTCAGTGGGTAACAGCTTCTATTGGCGTAAGTTCAACAAAACTAGAAGATTCAGGAAAGGAAATTACAAATTTCAAAGAATTACCTCCTCCTCCATCAGAACTTAATATTGTAGTTTAAATTCCTACTCTCGAAATACATCTAAAAAAAGATTTTTAGAGTCTTCTTGAGCCAAACAGAATCATATAATACAGACAAGTGTTTCTACATAAAATAAACGTAGAACAAATTTAGTAATACAATTATTAAATCATTTTTTGCAAAAAATACGATGAGAAGACTACCAGTATATTTTTTATTAGACACTTCCGGTTCAATGTATGGAGAACCAATTCAGGCATTAAATAATGCTTTGAGTGGCATGATTAACACGTTGCGTTCAGACGCACAAGCTTTAGATTCGCTTTGGATCAGTATTATAACTTTTGATAGAGAAGTAAAAGAAATTACTCCCTTAACAGAGTTAGTAAACTTTCAGCTTCCAGAGATAACCTGCCCCCAAAGTGGACCAACAAATACTGGAGCAGGACTTGAGTTTATAATTGAAAAAGTAAAAACAGATGTTATAAAAGGCTCACCAACTCAAAAAGGAGATTGGAAACCGTTACTCTTTGTATTCACAGACGGAAAACCATCAGACATACAACTTTATAGACAAAAAACACCCGAAATTAAAAACCTGAATTTTGGAGCAATTGTTGGTTGTGCAGCTGGTCATATGGCCAACGACGATATTTTAAAAGAACTAACAGATAATGTCGTTCATTTAGACTCTACAGATAGCTCAACTCTGAAACAATTTTTTAAATGGGTTTCTGAAACTATCGAACAAGGCAATAAAAGTCAGGGAACAGGAGAAAGTGTCGCTTTGCCTCCACCGCCAAGCGAAATAACTATCGTAATTTAATTTTTCTTTAAATGATAGATATAATATTTAAACTTTCAACTTCGATTATTGATGTAGCAAAATATGCAGATAACGCCTATCATGAAGGAGAACCAGACATAGACTCAATAGTTTTAAACTCAACCGAAAGATTAGAACTCATGAATATAGATAGTCTTGTTGTATGTTATCAATCAATAATAGTAAATGATTTTACAATTAAGAAGATAGAACAACTTTTGATCGATAATTATCAAAAAGAGCATTTATACATAAGAGATATTATAACACGCAAGAACTGCATTTATATAAAAGCAATGCATGCTATTCCTTTTACAGATATAAATAAATGTTACGGGGCTACTTTTTCCATTAATTATATGGAGTCCAATAATTGTATCTCTGTTTATGGGATTAAAACAAAAAATACAGAAGAAGAAGTTTTTAAGCAAATTGCAAATGAATTAATAACTACCCTATCAAAATGACACTTATCAAACTTTTCATCCAAATCCTAATAATTGGTTTATTTTTATATTCAAAGTTGCTCCCTTATAAAGATAAATTAAGTCCACAATACAAAAAGGTTTTTGACTTCTTCAATAGTATATTTTCGCCAATATTTAATTTTTTGAGAACCATCGTAAAACCTTTTCAAGTTGGTATTGGATTATCAGTTGATATGACACAAATTGTACTTTTAATTATTTTTTTAATGCTACTAAATTTCCTTTAAAATGAGAAGATTACCTATATATTTTTTAATTGATATATCCGAATCAATGGTAGGAGAACCTATTCAACAAGTTGAAGAGGGGTTAGCTACAATCATTCAAGCTTTAAAAACGGACCCTCATGCTCTAGAAACTGTATTTGTTTCTATCATCGTTTTTGCTGGACAACCTAAAACATTGGTCCCTTTACAAGAAATAGTTAGTTTTTACCCTCCTAAATTCCCAATTGGTAGCGGAACCTCATTAAGCAAAGGATTGGGGCATTTAATGCATGAATTGAGAACAAATATCGTTAAGACTACTTATGAAATGAAAGGCGATTGGAAACCAATTGTATTTTTATTTACAGATGGAGTTCCTACAGATGATAGTAAAGCGGCGATTAATGAATGGAAACTTAATTGGCAAAAAACGGCTAATCTAATTGCAATTTCTTTTGGAAACGAAACAGACACGAACCTGTTGGGTGAATTAACAGAGAACGTTTTACACTTTAAAAACACAAATGTTCAATCCTATAAAGAATTCTTTAAATGGGTTACAGATTCTATAAAGACAAGTAGTATAAGTGTCGAAAGCAACTCGACAGGATTCGAATTAGCAAAATTAGATGGAGAAACACTTTCAAAAATAGATTTAACAAAATCAGAACCAAATCGTCAGTATGTAGATGATAATTTTGTGGTGTTAAACGGAAAATGTCAAAATACCAAAAGACCTTATTTGATGAAATACCGCAAAACAATTGCTCCGTCAATTTATGCCGGTATCGAATTATCGTCTAAAAACTACAAGCTGGTTGGAGCATATCAAGTTGACAATTCTTATTTTGAACTAGCAGACACCACTAATTTTAGCAATAAAGTAAATACCGATGAACTCATAGGAGGTCCAACATGTCCTTGTTGTGGCAATCAGATAGCGTTTGCCGTTTGTGTTTGTAGCAAAATACATTGTATTGGTGACGAGGACATAAGTACTTGTCCGTGGTGTAACAATCAAGGAACTTATGGCGCTAGTGGCGAAGGTGGTTTTGATGTAAACAGAACGCAAGGATAATTTTTTCATGGAAGAAACAAAAAAATATGTCCAAGCTTTTTTATCACAAAATAAAATTGAAGTTCCAACAAGCAAACATTCTCTATTTGATGATTTTATTGCAAATGAAACAAACATTGAATCCGTAAAAATAATTAAAGAAAATCAACAGATGATTATGGCAAACTGGATGCTAAAAACTAGAATTGATGACATTATTCAACAATCGGTATTATTACCAAACGGTACGGTGAACAAAAATTATGAATCAGAAATTGACTTTATTAAATTAGGCTGGAACGATATTGTTTATTCAGAAATTAAAAACTTAGACGATACTGGACTTTCTTTTAACGATACTGAAAAGTTACTTCATGGAAATCCAAAAATAAGTGGTGATTTAAAAATAAAACTACTATTCAGAGTTGAAGGAGAGGAAGAAAATTCAACACTAAATGAAAAAACAATTACAGTAATTATAAATCCTGATCCAAAATCGTTGTGGAAAAACATTGAAAGCAACAAAACGGATCCTTTCTGGAAAGAAGACAACATTGCTTTTTCGGGAAAATTTTTAGACAAAAACATTGTTATAGCTTCTAAAAGAGGAAGAAGTCATGCAAATGTTGGCTCCTTTAGAGATGATGATTATGCTTTTAAAAACATCAATGAAACAGGTTGGTGCGTGCTGGCAGTTTCAGATGGTGCTGGTTCAGCAAATTTATCAAGACAAGGATCTAAATTGGCCTGCGATTTAGTGATTGAATATTTTGAACAAAATTTAACCCTAGAATATTTAAAAGAGTTTGATGAGACACTTTTAAATCATTATAACAAATCAGATGAAAGCACATCAAAAAAAATAAGCCACTTTGTTTATAATACCTTGTCAAAGGGAGCCCACTATACACATAAAAAAATAGAGGAGTTTGCAATACAAAATGAAAAAGAGCTTAAAGATTTTCATTCGACTTTAATATTTACGTTAGTCAAAAAATATGATTTCGGGTACGCCATACTAACCTTTGGAGTTGGCGATTGTCCTATTGGTTTATTAAATAAAGATTTAACCGAAATAAAACTAATGAACTGGCTAGATGTTGGAGAATTTGGTGGAGGAACCAGATTTGTTACCATGCCAGAAATATTTCAAAGTGACAGGTTCTCGTCCCGATTTGGTTTCAAATTAGTTGATGATTTCTCTTATTTGATGTTAATGACAGATGGAATTTACGACCCTAAATTTATTGTTGAAGTTAATTTAGAAAAAATAACAAAGTGGAACGAATTTTTAGGAGATTTGCAAGGAAATAACGAAGATGGCCATAAGGTCGATTTTAATCCGGAAAATACCGAAATTGCAAACCAACTTTCGGCGTGGATGGATTTTTGGAGTCCAGGAAATCACGATGACAGAACCCTAGCTATAATTTACTAAATCATGAGTATAGTTACCGTAAAATCAATTAATGACCACACAAAATCATATCAATTTGTTGATAATGGTGAACCAATGCGTGGTGGTGTAAAAGATGTATATTTTAGTCCTGATAAAAAATATGTAGTTGCTATTTTTAGAGATAAATTAGACTTTAATCAAAAGGAAAGACTCCAAAAAATAACTAATTATTATTTGCCACAAATTCAAAACAAGGAAGCAGGCGATTATTATTTAAATGAAGTTTTTAGATGGCCAACAGATGTTATCGAATATAATAATCTAACTGGAATAATTGTTCCCGTTTACAATTCAAAATTCTTCTTCAAAAAAGGATACGCAACAAGCGATTTAATTCAAGGAAAAGAAAAAAATGGAAAATGGTTTGCTGGACCCAAATTCAGGAACCCACAATTTCCGCTTAGAGTTGCAAATTCAGAGTTAGGAGATTGGTTAAGTTACTTTCAGGTTTCGGTTAATTTAACTCGGGGAGTAAAAAAAATGCATGCCATGGGATTGGCGCATTCTGATTTATCATACAATAATGTACTAATAGATCCTATCGAAAAATCTGCCTGCATGATTGATCTAGACGGATTAGTAGTTCCAGGATTATTTCAGGCAGAAGTAATAGGCACTGCCGAATTTATTGCTCCCGAAGTACTAGCAACTAAACATCTAAATAAAACAGACCCAAACAGAAAATTACCAAACAGATTAACAGATCTGCATGCTTTGCCTGTGCTTATTTATATGTTTCTATTACATCGTCATCCATTAAAGGGAGGTAAAGTTCATGATTTAGACACCGAAAAAGATGATTTATTGTCTATGGGCGAAAAAGCAATGTTTATAGAACATCCTACAGACAATGCAAATAGACCAAAACTTAATCAAGTATCAAAATGGGATTTGCCTTGGGCAGATATCACCAAACTACCCTACACGATTACGGGGCCGTATCTAAAAACATTATTCGATAAAGTATTTATAGATGGATTACACAATCCGATGCAAAGACCAACGGCAGAAGAATGGGAAATAGCGTTGCTGAAAACATCCGATTTAATGCAGAAATGTCATAACACATCCTGCGAGCAAAAATGGTATGTTTTTGACAATACAAACACACCAAGATGCCCATTTTGTGGAACATCCCACAAAGGGACACTTCCTGTTTTAGACCTTTACTATCAAGCCCAAGAATCGGTATGGAAACCCGAAAATCATAGATTAATGGTTTATAACGATCAATACTTGTTTCAATGGCACGTTAATCGTAATATTGCCAGAAATGAAAAACTAACCGCAGAGCAGAAAATACCTGTGGGATATTTTACATTTCATGATGATAAATGGGTATTAGTCAATCAGAAACTAACCAATTTAAAAGATTTAACAGAAGACAAAGAAATTCCAATCGGTACAATGGTAGAGCTTACTGATGGAAAAAAACTACTCCTCTCGAGAGAAGAAGGAGGAAGAGTAATCGTAATTACAATGGCTAATAAATAAAAACAATTAAAAACAAAAATTAATTTAATAAACAACAAATGAACGAACATCCCATTTTCTCCGAACATCCTGGATTAATAGCAATTTTTGCAATCGCAGTAGTAATCATGCTATTACTAGATTTAGGAATTTTCAACAAAAAAAGTCATGTCGTAAGCAATAAAGAAGCTATTTCCTGGTCATTAGTTTGGATCAGTTTAGCAATGGGTTTTAGTGGTTTAGTTTACTATTACGCAGGTTCTGCTAAATTTTACGAATTTCAATCAGCGTATTGGATCGAGAAAGCACTTTCTGTAGACAACCTTTTTGTTTTTATACTTGTATTCAAGTTTTTTGATGTACCAAATACCAACAAACACAAAGTCTTATTTTGGGGTATTATTGGAGCATTGGTCCTAAGAGCTATATTTATATTCTCTGGAGCTTTTTTAATCGAATTAACTTATTTAAATAAACTTTTAAGCCTAGTTGGTGTAGAAGGATTTAAATACGACATTAACTTAATCATGACAGCCTTTGGATTGTTCTTAGTTTATGCTGGAATAAAATCATGGTCTGCAGGAAATGAGGACGAAGACGAAGATTACAACAATACAAGAGGAGCCAAATTAATTAGAAAATTCTTTAGCGTAAGCGATAAGTACGATGGAGATAAATTCTTTACATACGAAAACGGAAAAAAACTAGCAACACCTCTTTTAGTTGTAGTAGCAGTTATAGAATTTACAGATTTACTTTTTGCAGTAGATTCAATCCCAGCGATTTTTGCAATCTCAAGTGATCCGTTTATTCTTTATACATCAAACATTTTTGCAATTTTAGGACTAAGAGCATTATTCTTCTTACTTGATAATTTCATTCATTTGTTTAGTAAATTACAATATGGTTTGGCAATAATTCTTGCTTTTATTGGGGTTAAGATGATTATCTCACCATTCTATCACATAGAATCAATGTACTCATTAATTGTTATTGCTGGTGTTTTAGTAATATCTGTTATTCTTTCAGTAATGTTCCCAGAACCAAAAGAAGAAGCATAAAATCAATATTTAAAATACGAAAAAAGACCTCAATTGAGGTCTTTTTTTTATGCATAATAGTTTCGATCAAACAGTTATTTTGCTGTTTTAAACCCCTACCCTTTTCTATTTTATGGAGAAATCAAGTAATTCTTTAGGCTCAACATCTAGAGCATTCGCGATTTTCACAAGAGTTTTTACACCAGTATTTATTTTAGCAACTTCTATTCGTGCTATTTGGGATTTGGTAACATTACAGTCGTCTGCTAAACCTTGCTGGGACAAGCCTTTCTTTTCACGTAATTGCCTTATGTGAATTCCAAGATTAACAATAAAAGTTTCTTCTGAAATATTCATATTTCAAAAGTGATAAGATTTATTTTGTTCACATAGGCAAATTTGCCTACAATTTATTATATTTGATGAATCAAAAAAATAAAACAATGACTATGGAAGGCTTTAATAAAGAAACAGAAATCAGACTAATAAATTTTTTCAATAATGCTATTGAACCCGAAGAAATGGCAAAATTAATACGTCAAGTAAATTATGCGCTCTCTTTATGCTCAATGAGAAGATGCGAAACAACAGAGTCTCAAATAAGAACTATTGAAGATAATTTTTATTGGCTCAATAAATTAGCCGAAGCTTTAGATCCTTATTTGGATGTGGAGTAAAGAAAGTTTTTTTTGCGTCCCGTTTGTCATTTCGAAGAATGAGAAATCTCCGCAAGTAACTCGACAATCAAGAAAAACTTTGCGTTAATTTCTTGCGGAGACCCTTCCTGCGTTAGGGTGACAAGATTGGGCAGAAACAAAAATTATCTATATACAAGTTTACACGCAAAACAACCACAAACTTGTCAGGCTGAGCGGAGTCGAAGCCCCGCTAGCAACACGACAATCAAAAAACATTTTATTCTCTAAATATTTTTTTTTAAGGAGTTATCCCGATAGCTATCGGGACTTGCTATCATTCCAATCTTTTTTATTGAGAAAAACAATAAAAAAGGATTTTCCCTTCTATCAGGGCTAGAAATACAACTTCCTGGATATAAAGTTTATAGGTAACAAAAAAAAATCTGCACTCTCACCTTAAATATGGAAAACCGTAAAAGAAAGTAATTAATATTAACTAAATTTAATCATTATTAATTTTACTTTGTTATTTAAGACGAAAATTCGAGAACTAATTAAAAATATTTAAAAATTTGATAAAAGTTTATATTGATTGGAATGTTATGTCTGGAATGAAAAATGGCTATTTTTCGGAACTGCAAGAAATCTTTAGCAATAAGGAAAAATTTAAATTAATGTATTCTACTTCACACATAGGAGATATTTTAGCAAGCAATAGAGATGATCAAGAACAACAAGATATAATACAACAGGATTTAGACTTTATAACTAATCTTACAGGTAATTTGTGTTTAGCAAATAGTGGGGAAAAAGTCTATTTCGATTATATGATCCCTAGAGAATTATTTGAAGATCAAATTCAAAGCAATAAACTCACGGATAATTTAAGTATAGATAATCTATTTGATACAAATGACCAAGACGAGTCATTAAAGCAAATTTTAGAATCTGTTAAAGAACTAATAAAAGGTATCGATATTGATTCTGCCTTTAAAGATATGTATAAAACTCCAGAGGGTGCAGAAGTTATGAATAAATTATTTCCAGGATTAGAAACTGATCTCACAATGGATGGATTTTTTAAAAGCTTTGGTGTAATGTATCAAAATTTGAATGAAAGAGAAGGAGTGAAAGATTTAAGAGCAATTGTGCAAAGTATCGGGATAAATAGTGCCCATTTTAATCCAGATAAAAATCCTTTTGACCTTATTGAAACAACATATAAGAATAATGGCTTATCTGATTATAAAAATAACTATGTAGAACAAGGTAAAAATGCACCTGTATGGTTTGACGAAATTACAAACGAATATATTTTACTTGATTTACATGGATTTAATTCCGATAAGATAAAGGTAACTAATAAAGAAAAAAATACCTTCAGAAATACGTCTGAAGACGCTTCACATACTGCTTTTGCAACTTTAAGTGATTTTTATATTACAAATGATACAAAAAACTTTAAAAAAACAAAAGCCGTTTATGAAAAGCTAGAGATTTCCACAAAAGTCTTAAGGCCAGACGAATTTGTAGATTACTATAAGCTGTATCTGAATTTTGACAAAGTTTCAGATCATTTTGAGACTATTTCAAAAGCATTAGGACAGCGTGATTTATTTCATTTAGAGTATGAAGATGAAAAAATGATTTCATTAACACAATTTACAAACTATTACTTTTTTAATTTTTTTAATAAAATAATCTTAAGCATAAATAAGGTTGAAGAAAATATAGGAGGTTTTGTTTTATGCAAAGATTTACCATCGAAACATTTTCAAATTGCTTTTATTGAAGTAGAAAAACTTGTTAAAACTTTTGTAGAAAATTATGGCGTTGATAATGACGGTAAAGGATATTTAAAAGAGGATGAGTTCCTTAATGGAAATTGGGATGGGAGGTATTGGCTGTTAGAATTAAATTATATAAAAATAACTCAGAAAAATTATTGGTTTCATTTGTATTTCTATCCCATAGAAAAAAAATAATGCGATCGCGCAGAAATACTTTCCGTGTCCACAACGATAAAACACAATACAAATATTATCTATAATAACAATTTTATCATTAAATCCACATTTCTATTTTAATACCCTGAGAATTCCTATTTTTAAATAATATTATTTAACTCTAGAGCCTAAACCAAAATTGAATCTATAAAACCAATAAATAATGTATCAATGGGAAAGAAAAACAAAAAAATATTATTTATATCGGTCATTGGAATAATAGCAGGAACATTAATTAAATTACTAGGATATAAAACCTTAGGAGATACATTTCTTGGTCTTTCAACACTAATCTGGCTCATCATTATTATCCCTCTTATTTATAAATTTATGAATAGAAATCAGAAGACATAAATAATGCATGTCTGTTGTAATCAATTCAAAACAAAAAAGCTTCTGATCTCTCAGAAGCTTTTTTGTAGTCTTTTTGTGTTAATTTATAAAAATTAACACATGATTTCTTAAAAAAGCATTACTATTGTTTATTCAAAACAATATATATATGAAAAAAGCTATCTTTACTATCTTAAGCTAC